>NZ_JBWKPK010000002.1:0-76547 GCF_059418205.1 Caulobacter sp. GW821-FHT09B11
CTCCGGCCCTCCGGGCCACCTCCCCCAGAGGGGGAGGATCTTGGCCGACGCCTCGCCACGCAGATGCTCCCCCTCTGGGGGAGCTGTCGCGGAGCGACTGAGGGGGCCCTTACGCCCGAGGCCGCCACCCCTCCGGCGCCAGCTCGAACCCTTCGAACCGGAACCCCGGCGCCACGGTGCAGCCGACCAGCGTCCAGGCCCCCAGCGACACCGCCGTCTGCCACCAGCCCACCGGCACCACCACCTGCGGCCGGCAGCCGGCCCGCAGGTCCGGACCCAGCGTATGAGGCGTCATGCCGACGCCGTCGGGGGGCGACAGGGTCAGCGAGATCGGGGCGCCGGCGTACCAGTGCCAGACCTCGACTGCGTCGATGCGGTGCCAGGCCGACATCTGCTCGGCCTCCAGCAGGTAGTAGATCGCCGTCGAGGCCGGGCGGCCCTCGGCGTTGGGGGCGTCCTCGAACACCCGCACGTACCAGCCGCCCTCGGGATGCGGCGCCATGCCGAGCAGGCGCACGATCTCCTTGGCGCCCAGATCACCCGAAAGGGCCGCGCCCGAAATCCCGGCGGCAATCATCATCGAACTCATCCCTTGAAACTGTCCTTGGCCGCGCGGATCTCGGCGAAGGCCTGGGCCGGCGGCAGGCCGGGCCGCAGCACCGGGGCGCGCAGGAAGGGGTTAGTGGCCTTTTCCAGGCCGATGGTGGTGGGCACGGTGGCCTCGCCGCGCTCGCGGGCGGCGAACACCGCGTCCGCCCGCGCCTTCAAGGCCGGGTCGGCGTCGACCGACAGGGCGAAGCGGGCGTTGGAGGCGGTGTATTCGTGGGCGCAGTAGACGGCGGTGTCGTCGGGCAGGTCGGCCAGCCGCGACAGCGAGGCCCACATCTGCTCGGGATCGCCCTCGAACATCCGCCCGCAGCCCAGGGCGAACAGGGTGTCGCCGACGAAGGCGATCTGGTCTCCGGCGTCGTGATAGGCCACGTGGCCGAGGGTGTGGCCGCCGCTGTCGATGACCGCGAACCTGGTCTCGCCCAGCTCGACGACATCGCCGCCGGCCACCGCACGGTCGAGCGGGGCGATGCGGGTCACCTCCTGCGGGCCGGCGATGGTTGCGCCGGTGGCGGCCTTGATCTTCTCGTTGCCGCCGGCGTGGTCGGGATGCCAGTGGGTGTTGAGGATCATATCCAGGCCCCAGCCCAGCTTTTCCAGCTGCGCGAGGATGGCGTCGGCGTCCGGCGTGTCGATGCAGGCGGTCTTGCCGGTGGCGACATCGCGCACGAGAAAGCCGTAATTGTCGGACAGGCAGGGAAACTGGTGGATTTCGAGCGACATGCGAACGGCCTCGGTCACGGACGGGGGTCGGCGGGCGTGACGTGGAGGATTCGCCCGCCTAAATAAGTGACGCCTGGGCCACGGAGATTCAATGCGCCGCGACGTGCTCGACCTCAGGGCCTTCTACGCCGCCCCGCTCGGCCGGGTGGCGCGGGAGATGCTCGGCCGCAAGGTGGCCGAAGCCTGGGGCGACGCCAACGGGCTGGACGTGCTGGGCCTGGGCTACGCCACGCCCTTCCTCGACGAGGCCCGCGCCAAGGCCCGCCGCGTCGTGGCCGCCATGCCCGCCACCCAAGGCGTGGAAGTCTGGCCCGGCGGCGAGCGCAACCAGGCCGCCCTGGTCGAAGAAACCGCCCTGCCCTTTCCCAACGCCATGTTCGACCGGATTCTGGCCGTCCACGCCCTTGAGGAGGCCGACGACCCGGCCGCCGTGCTGCGCGAGATCTGGCGGGTCATGGCCCCGTCCGGCCGGCTGATCGTCGCCGTTGCCTCGCGCGACGGGGTCTGGGCCGGCGCCGAGAGCACGCCTTTCGGGCACGGCCGCCCGTTCAGCCGCAGCCAGCTGGAAAGCCTGCTGCGCGAGGCCGACCTGGAGCCCGCCGGCTGGACGCGGGCGCTCTACGCGCCGCCGATGGCCTTCACCGCCGGCTGGGCCGAGGGTTTCGAGCAGGTCGGCGCGCGCCTTTGGCCGCGCTTCGCCGGCCTGATCCTGATGGAGGCGGTCAAGCAGACCTTCGCGGTCAAGCCGCGCGGCACGCGGGCCCGGGCGCGGGTGTTCGCGCCGGTCATGCCGCCCGTCCCGGCGGGCGCGGCGCCTGTTCGGAAGGCGCCGGGAACCGTAAGGACCGGAATACTATTGGAAGCTGTGGCGGCAGGGCCTAGCCTGGAGTCGCCGACACAGCCGTAACCGGCCGCGTATCAAGGGGAAGCCGCGCCATGAAGATGATCGTCGCCGTGATCAAGCCCAGCCGTCTGGACGCCGTGCTCGAAGCGGTCACAGAAGCCGGCGCCTCGGGCCTGACGGTGACCGAAGTGCGCGGCTACGGCCGCCAGAAGGGCAAGACCGAGGTCTATCGCGGCGCCGAATACGAGGTGAAGCTGCTGCCGAAGGTCAAGCTCGAGATCGCCGTGCCCACCGACGTGGCCGACGCGGTGATCGAGGCCCTGCAGCGCACCGCCAACACCGGCAAGATCGGCGACGGCAAGGTCTTCGTCATGGACCTGGAGCAGGCCCTGCGCATCCGCACCGGCGAGCGCGACGCCGCCGCCATCGCCGGCTGATCTTTCCGGCAAGCGGAGCCATATTCGTCGCCGCACGTTTTCGAGCGGAGTAGCGGCGTAGGGGCGTCATGGCAGAATCCGAATCCGTCTTCTGTCCGGGCTCGACCTGTTGGCGGGTCGAGACCGCCGACCGGCTGGCGCTGTTCATCGACAACGACGAGGCCTTCGACGCGCTGAAGGCCCTGCTGCTGTCGGCCAGGCACTCGATCTGGATCCTGGCCTGGGTGTTCGATCCGCTCACCCGGCTCGATCCCGACCGGGTCAAGAAGAGCCGCGATCCCGAGCACGCCGACCGCATCGGCCTTCTGCTGCGCCGGCAGGCGGCGCTGAACCCGGCGCTGGACGTGCGGGTGCTGGCCTGGGACATGCCGTTCCCGATCGCCGCCTCGCAGCTGTTCGGACCGCAGCGCGGCGCGGCCTTCTTCGCCGGCTCCAGGGTGCAGTACAGGCTCGACAACACCCTGCCGGCCAGCGCCTGCCATCACCAGAAGGTGGTGGTGGTCGACGGGGTCACGGCCCTGGTCAGCGGCGGCGACATCGGCGTCGACCGCTGGGACACCACCGCCCACCTCGACAACGATCCGCGCCGGCGCCTGCCCACGGGACGTCACTATCCGGCCCGCCACGAGGTCGCCGCCCTGGTCGACGGCCGCACGGCCGAGGCCCTGGGCGAGCTTTTCGCCGAGCGCTGGCGCAAGGCGACGGGTGAAACCGTCGAGCCGCCGCAGCGTCCGGCGATCACGCCCTGGCCCGAGGGCCTGACGCCGCTGCTGCGCCGCGTGCCCGTGGCCATCGCCCGCACCCAGCCGCACTGGCGCCACGACCCCGAGATCAACGAGTGCCTGCTGCTGCACCTGGAGATGATCCGCACGGCCCAGTGGCTGATCTATGTGGAGAACCAGTACCTGACCTCGCCGATCGTGGTCGAAGCCCTGGCCGAGCGCCTGGCCGAGCCCGACGGCCCCGAGGTGGTGACCATCGGCCCGGCCCGCAGCCCCAGCTATTTCGACCAGGTCACCATGGACAGCGCCCGCACCGCGGCGATCAACCGCCTGCGCGAGGTCGACGTCCACGGCCGTTTCTTCGCCTTCAGCGCCCGCACGCCCAAGGGCGCGCCGATCATCGTCCATTCGAAGGTGGCGGTGGCCGACGACCGGGTGCTGCGCCTGGGCTCGGCCAATCTCAACAACCGCTCGATCGGGCTCGACACCGAGTGCGACATCGGCTTCGAGGCCCGCGACGAGGACGAGCGCCTGGCCATCGCCGCCTTCCTCGGCCGGCTGGTCGGCCACTTCCTGGGTGTCGAGACCGAGGTGCTGCTGGAGGCCTTCCTGGACCATGGCGGCCTGGGCCCGGCGATCGAGGCGCTGGACGGCCAGGCCGGTCCGCGGCGGCTGGAGCCGGTGGGCGTCGTGCCGCTGAAGGGCCTCAAGAAGTTCGTCGCCGACTGGAGCCTGGGCGACGCCATCGCCCCCGACGACGCCTGGCGCCCCTGGGGCCGCCGCAAGCGGCTGCGACACGACCTGGCGCGCCTGACGGATCCGCCGCCCGCGCCGCCGGAGCATCTGCAGCTGTAGGACGGGCCGCGACTTTTCCTATCCTCCCGTCATTCCCGCCCTTGTGGCGGGAACCCCTGGTTCCGCTCGCAAGGGAAGCGCAAGCGGCGTGCTCAGCACGCCGCCCCATCCGCCCTTGCGGCTGACAGAGGGGTTCCCGCCACAAGGGCGGGAATGACGGGAGAAGGGGAAGCGCCCTACTCCTCGATCTCCAGATCCACCACCAGCGGCAGGTGATCCGAGGCCACCCGCGCCAGCGCGTCATACGGCGAGAAGACGTTCACCGTGCGCAGGCCCTTGGTCAGGAAGACGTGGTCGATGCGCATGAACGGGAAGTTCGAGGGAAAGGTCGCGGTCGGGGCCTTGCCCCAGCCCGAGGCCAGGGTCTGGGCGTCGCGGGCGGCGGCCTTCAGCAGGCGGTAGGTGGCCGAATAAGGCGTGGCGTTGAAGTCGCCCAGCAGCACGCCCGGCGCGGTCCAGCGGTCGGACGCCATCCAGGCCTCGCCGACCAGGGCGGCGGCCTGGCGCTTCTGCTCCTGGGGCACCAGACCCAGGTGCGTGTTGATGATCTGCACCGGCTTGCCGCCGACCATCACCTCGACCCACAGCGCACCGCGCGGTTCCAGCCCCGGCACGGCGCGATAGAACGGCAGCGGGCCGGACTTGATCAGCTTCTCGGGCAGATGGGTGAGGATGGCGTCGCCGTAGAGCTCCTCCTCCACCGTCATGGCCGGGTGGAAGTGGAAGCCCATCTTCAGCAATTCGGCCAAGCGGTGGGCCTGATCGACGTTGCCGGTGCGCAGCCGGCCGACGTCGAGTTCCTGCAGGGCCACGACGTCGGGCTCATGCGCCGAGATCACCTCGGCCACGCGTTCCACGTCGAGCCTGCGGTCGCCGCCCACGCAACGGTGGACGTTGTAGGTCATCAGCCGCAGCTTCATGGGATCAGAAGATCGCCTGAAACGCCGCCAGGTTCCACACGCTGCGCGGGCGCACCGCGACTGAGCAGAAAGAGGCAGCTCTCCGAGCGCCAGTTTTCGAGCGCCCTGGTCGGGTCGATGGGCCGCGCGGGGCCGTTTCCGGCGAAGGCGGCGCTGGAATCCACGCGCACGCCCAGGTCCTCCGTCAGGGCCATGAAGTCGGCCAGGGTGCACAGGTGAATGTTCGGCGTCGCCCACCAGGGCGTCGGCAGGGCCTTGGTCTCGGGCATCCGCCCCCGGCTGAGCAGCGACCAGCGCACGCTCCAGTGGCCGAAATTGGGGAACGACACGATGGCCCGGTCGGCGATGCGCAGCAGCTCGTCCAGCACGTGGCGCGGATTGCGGGTGGCCTGCAGGGTCTGGGACAGCACCGCGTAGTCGAAGGTCTTGTCGGGAAAGTGGTCGAGGTCCTGGTCGGCGTCGCCCTGCACCACCGACAGCCCCCGCGCCATGCAGGCCGCCACGCCGTGGGCGCTGATCTCCAGCCCCCGGCCATCGACCTCCTTCTCCCGGGTCAGCAGCTCCAGCAGCGCGCCCTCGCCGCAGCCGACGTCGAGCACCCGCGCGCCGGGGCGCACGAGACGGAGGATTTCCCGGAAGTCTTGGCGGATCATCAGCAAGATCCTCCCCCTCTGGGGGAGGTGGCCCGGAGGGCCGGAGGGGGGGCGTTTTCAGCTTCCGAGGCGACGGATCGTCCTTGCAACTCTCCCCCCACCGATCGCTGCGCGATCGCCTCCCCCACAGGGGGAGGTTCCCGAAGTACAGCCCTCATCGCCCGATCCCCCGTTCCCGCTCCACCGACCCCATGAACCCGGTCAGCGCCGCATCCATCACCGGCTCGTCCAGCAGGAAGGCGTCGTGGCCCTTGTCGCTGTCGATCTCGGCGAAGGCGGCGCGGCAGCCGGCGGCGGTCAGGGCGCGGACGATGTGGCGGCTCTCCGAGGTCGGATAGAGCCAGTCGCTGGTGAAGCTGAGCACGCAGAACCGCACGTCGCGCGCGGCCTTGAAGGCGTTGGCCAGCACCCCGCCATGCGGCGCGGCCAGGTCGAAATAGTCCATGGCCCGGGTGATGTAGAGGTAGGAGTTGGCGTCGAAGCGGTCGACGAAACTGGCGCCCTGGTGGCGCAGGTAGCTCTCGACCTGGAAGTCGGCGTCGAAGCCCCAGGACAGGCCGTCGCGCTGCAGCTCGCGCCCGAACTTGCGCTGCAAGGCGGGCTCGGAAAGGTAGGTGATGTGGGCGGCCATCCGCGCCACGGCCAGGCCCTTCTCGGGCCGCGCGCCCTGGGCGGCATAGGCCCCGCCGCGCCATTCGGGGTCGGCCATGATCGCCTGGCGTCCCACCTCGTGGAAGGCGATGTTCTGGGCCGAGTGCCGCGAGGCCGAGGCCACGATCACGGCGCTGAACAGCTTCTTCGGATAGTCGGCCGCCCACTGCTGCACCTGCATGCCGCCCATCGAGCCGCCGACCACCGCCAGCAGTGTGTCGACCCCCAGGGCGTCGATCAGCATGGCCTGGGCCCGCACCATGTCGGCGATGGTCAGGATCGGGAACGACAGGCCCCACGGCTCGCCCGTGGCCGGATTGATCGAGGCAGGGCCGGTCGAGCCCATGCAGCCGCCGATGACGTTGGAGCAGATGACGAAGTGCCGGGCCGGGTCGATCGGCTTGCCGGGACCGACCAGCCGCGTCCACCAGCCGGGCTTTCCCGTCGTCGGATTGGCCCCGGCCACGTACTGGTCGCCGGTCAGGGCGTGGCAGATCAGGATGGCGTTGGAACCGTCCCCGTTCAGCGCGCCATAGGTCTGGTAGGCGATCTCCAGGCCGGCGATCTTCGCGCCGGAATCGAGCACCAGCGGACGGTCGGCGGGGAAGCGCCAGACACCGCCGCCGAGCGGCGCGGAAACGTCCAGGTCGAGATCGGCCATGTCGCCTTGGACCGCCTGTCGGCGAAGGTGTCAACCATGCGCTTTGCGCCTGGCCCCCGGCCCCGTATGAGGAGATCGTCGAGACGGCGTTTCTCGCCATTTGCCCCGCTTCGAAACCGCTCTATGGAGAGCCGCATGGACCGGTTGATCCTGATGCGCCACGGCAAGGCCGAGCGGCACGCCGCCAAGGGCGGAGACTTCGAGCGCGCGCTGGCCGAGCGCGGCCGCCAGGACGTGGCGCTGATCGCGTCCGCGCTCGCCTCGGAAGGCCTCGCCCCCGACTTGGTGCTGGTCTCGGCCGCCCGTCGCACCCGCGAGACCTGGGACGCCGCCGCCGGCGCCTTTCCGGGCGCGACCGCCGAGGTCCAGAAGAGCCTCTATCACGCCGAGGCCCAGGAAGTGCTGGCCGCCGTGCGCGAGGCCGACGCCCCGGCCGGCACGGTGATGGTGGTCGGCCACAATCCGGGCCTGCACGACCTTTCGCTGCGACTGGCCCTGGGCAATCAGGCAGTGGGCGGTCCGGCCGACGCGGGCGAGCTTTCCAAGCTGCGCGGCCGCTTCCCCACCGCCACCGCGGCTGTCTTCGACATCGACGCGTCCGGCGCCCCGCGGCTGGCGCGCGTCTTCTACGCATCCGAACACGGCGGGCACGGCGGCGAATGACCCTGGTCTACAAGATCCTGCCCAAGGCCCTCTGGGACGAGGCCAAGGCGGGCGGCCGCTTTACCGGCGCCCCCATCGACCACGCCGACGGCTTCATCCACCTGTCGGCCGCCGGCCAGGCCCAGGAGACCGCCGCCCTCTATTTCCGCGGCCAGGAAGATCTTCTGCTGGTCGGTTTCGACGCCGACGCCCTGGGTCCCGAGCTGAAGTGGGAGGCCTCGCGCGGCGGGGCCCTGTTCCCGCACCTCTTCCGCAGCCTCTCTCCGACCGAAGCCGTTTCGGAAAAGCCGCTGTCCCTCGACGCCGACGGCGTCCCGCAACTGGGCGACCTTTCCGCATGAGCCTGCACGACATCGCTTCCCGCGCCCTGCACGTCCTGGATCCCGAGGACGCCCACGGCTGGGCGATCCGCGGCCTGAAGTGGGGCCTGGGCCCGCGCGACGGCGGCGTCGACGATCCGATCCTGGCGACCAGCGTCGCGGGCCTTCAACTGTCCAACTGCGTGGGCCTAGCCGCCGGCTTCGACAAGAACGCCGAGGTTCCCGACGCCATGCTGGCCGCCGGCTTCGGCTTCGTGGAGGCCGGCACGGTCACGCCGCTGGCCCAGGCCGGCAATCCGCGCCCGCGCCTGTTCCGCCTGACCGACGACCAGGCGGTGATCAACCGCATGGGCTTCAACAACGAGGGGCTGGAGCCCTTCGCCGCGCGTCTTGCGGCCCGCAAGCACGCCCATGCCGACCGACTGGGCGTGTTCGGCGCCAATATCGGGGCCAACAAGGACGCCGACGACCGCATCGGCGACTACGTCACGGGTCTCACCCGCCTGTGGGGCCTGTCGGACTACTTCACGGTCAACATCTCCTCGCCCAACACGCCGGGCCTGCGCGCCTTGCAGACCAAGGCGGCGCTGGAGGAACTGCTGGGCCGGATCGCGCAGGCTCGCGCCGGTCTCGCCAAGGGCGGCGCCGACTATCCGATCTTCCTGAAGGTCGCGCCCGACCTGGAGGACGGCGAGGTCGAGGCCATCGTCGAGACCGTGCTGGCCCAGGGCCTGAACGGGATCATCGTCTCCAACACCACCATCGCCCGCCCCGACAGCCTCAAGTCCGCGCAGAAGGGCGAGGGCGGCGGCCTGTCCGGCGCGCCGCTGCTGGGCGCCTCGACCGCGGTGCTGGCCCAGTTCCACGCCGCCGCCAAGGGCCGCCTGGCGCTGATCGGGGCCGGCGGCATCGCCAGCGGGGCCGACGCCCTGGCCAAGATCAAGGCCGGCGCCTGCGCGGTGCAGCTCTATTCGGCCCTGGTCTATGGCGGGCCGGGCCTGGTGGTCCGCATCAAGAAGGACCTGGCCGCCCGCCTGCGCGCCGAAGGCTTCGCCAGCGTCTCCGAGGCGATCGGGACCGCATGAATCCCGACCAGAGCCTGGCCTGGCTGAGACGCTTCGGACCGCTCGCGGTCCTGGCGATCCTGCTCGCCGTGGCTCTGGGCTCGGGCCTGGCCGGCAAGCTATCCCTGGAGACGCTCCAGGCCCAGGGCCAGGCCTTGCAGGCCTTCGCCCACCGGCATCCGGCCCGCTGCGCCGTGATCTTCGTGCTGGTCTATGTGGCAACCGTCTCGGTCTCGCTGCCCGGGGCCCTGATCCTGTCGCTGAGCAGCGGCTTTCTGTTCGGCCCGCTGGGCGGCGCCCTGGCCCTGACCGGCGTGACCGGCGGCTCGACCGTGGTCTATGCGGCCTGCCGCACCGCCTTCGGCGACTTCCTGCGCCGCAAGCCGGGCGCGCTGCTGACCCGCATCGAGGAGGGGTTCAAGGCCGACGCCTTCTCCTACCTGCTGACCCTGCGGCTGATCCCGGCCTTCCCGCTGCTGCTGGTCAATGTCGCCTCGGGCCTGATGCGCATCCCGTTCCGCACCTATCTGCTGGCCTCGGTGCTGGGCATGGCCCCCAGCTCGTTCATCTATGCCGGGATCGGTTCGGGCCTGGGCCACCTGTTCGCCACGGGAGAGCCGGTGACCCTGTCCACCCTGGCCTCGCCGCGCATCTATCTGCCGATCGTCGGCCTGGGCGTGCTGGCGCTGATCCCGCCGCTCTGGAAGACCGCGCGCAGGCGCCGCGTTGCCCCGGCCCCCGACGTGAAGTAACCCAGACACATGGCCGAACCGGTCACGCCGCCCGCCGCACCCGACAAGCCGCCCGGAAGACGCCTTCCGTGGCCCGGCGGCCTGTCGGCGCGCCTGCTGCTCTTGACCGCCCTCTTCGTGTTCCTGGCCGGCGCCTGCATCCTGCCGCCGGCCCTGGCCGACCTGGAAAAGCAGTGGCTGCTCGACCGGGTGCGGGCCGCCGAACTGGCCTCGACCATCGCCGACGCCGATCCCGAGCGCCGGGTCACCGACCAGGTCTCGCAGCGCCTGCTCGACCAGGCCGGCGTGGTCATCGTGGCCCTGCAGGTCGATGGCGCCCGGCGTCTCGTCCTGCCGACCGAGCCGCGCAGCATCGAGCAGCCCTATCTCGTCGACCTGCGCCGCCAGAACTCCGGCTCGTGGCTGGCCGCCCCGTTCTTCACCCTGAAGAGCAAGCCCGGCAGCCTGGTGCGCGTCATGGCCGAGCCGCGCTTCCGCCAGGAGGCCGAGTTCGTCGAGATCGTGCTGCCCGACACCCCTCTGAAGGCCTATCTGATCGCCAACTTCTGGCGCCTGGCGGGCGTGACCCTGTTCGCCGCGGGCCTGGCCGGGGGCCTGATCTATCTGTCGCTGAACTTCCTGCTGGTGCGGCCCATGCAGCGCATCACCAAGGCCATGGAGCGGTTCCGCGCCGACCCTGAGGATCCCGAGGCCCGCGTCGTCGTCTCGCGCCGCCGCGACGAGATCGGCCGCGCCGAGGCCGAGCTCGACGCCATGCAGACCGACCTGCGCACCGCCCTCCAGGCCAAGGCCCGCCTCGCGGCCCTGGGCGAGGCGGTGGCCAAGATCAATCACGATCTGCGCAACATGCTGACCAGCGCCCAGATGGCGTCGGACCGCCTGGCCGCCCTGGGCGACCCCAAGGTGGCCCAGGCCCTGCCGCGACTTGAGAGGGCTTTGGACCGCGCCATCACCCTGGCCAGCGACGTCATGGCCTACGGCAAGTCCAAGGAGCCGGCCCCGGTGTCGCGCACCGTGGCCCTGCGCGCGGCGCTGGAGATGGCGGCCGAGGACTCGGGGCTGTCGCCCAAGGGCGTGGCCTTGGAGACGGTGATCGACCCGCGCGAGCTGGTGATCGCCGACCCCGACCAGCTGCACCGCATCCTCACCAACCTGCTGCGCAACGCCCGCGAAGCCATCGAGGGCGCGCCCGATCGCGGCGGCAAGGGCCGGGTGTTCGTGGAACTGCGCCGGGTGGACGGCATGAGCCACCTGCGGCTGTCGGACGATGGCCCAGGCGTGCCCGAGCGGGCGCGGGCCAACCTGTTCCAGCCGTTCGTGGGATCGGTGCGTCGCGGCGGCACGGGCCTGGGCCTGGCCATCGCCCGCGAACTGGCCCAGGGCCATGGCGGCGACCTGGCGCTGGTGGAGACCGGCCCGGGCGGCTCGGTGTTCGACCTGACCCTGGCGGGGGTTCCGGAGCCCGCGCCGGCCGAGGAAACGGAAGCGGCGAAGTCGAAGCCTTAAACTTCGCCCTCTTCTCCCGTCATTCCCGCCCTTGTGGCGGGAACCCCTCTGTCAGCCGCAAGGGCGGATGAGGCGACGTGCCGAGCACGTCGCTAGCCCCTCACGTGCAAGCGGAACCAGGGGTTCCCGCCACAAGGGCGGGAATGACGGGAGGTTGGGGAGCGGCTTAAACCACGTACTGCTTGGGCAGGGGCGCGCCCTGCTCGGCGGGCGCCAGGGGCGCGCGGAGCTCGACCGGTTCGCTGGTCGGATGGTCCGAAACCGGCGGCGGGCTGAACGTCCCGGTCGCCAGCACGGCGGCGACGACAAGGCTGCAGGTTCCCAGGCCAAGGCCCAGGGCGATGGTCTTCTTCAAGGTCATGGTCAAAAATGTATCCGCGTCGGGGAGGGCGCTTTTACGTACTGAAACCAAGTCGCAGACATGCCCGTCGGTTCCCGGGCGCGCCATGCGGCACGTGGTCCGCCTGTGAGGCGGACGCGCTTTTGCCTCTAAACCGTCCACAGGTCCAGCCTGGGGCACCTTAAGGGCGATCTCGCCTTATTTGGGCGAACGCTGGTTGCAAAGCGTTACCATGCGGTCCTCGCCAAGGCGGTTTCCGATGGGCTCCCGGCCCCTTATGTTCGGCGCCATGACCGACGTCGCCGCGCCCGATTCCGCCCAGACCCGCCCCCTCACCCAGGACGGTCCCGCCCTGCGCCTCTTCCTGGTGGACGGCTCGGCCTATCTGTTCCGCGCCTACCACGCGCTGCCGCCCCTGACCCGCAAGAGCGACGGCCTGCCCGTCGGCGCGGTGCAGGGCTTCTGCAACATGCTGTGGAAGCTGATGCGCGACATGCAGGGCGACGCCCCCACGCACCTGGCGGTGATCTGGGACCACTCGGAAAAGACGTTCCGCAACAAGCTGTACGACCAGTACAAGGCCCACCGCCCGCCGCCGCCGGAAGACCTGATCCCGCAGTTCCCGCTGGTGCGCGACGCCACCCGGGCCTTCGGCGTGCCGGCCATCGAGCTGCCCGGCTACGAGGCCGACGACCTGATCGCGGCCTATGCCTGCGCCGCGCGCGACGCCGGCGGCGAGGCCGTCATCGTCTCGTCCGACAAGGACCTGATGCAGCTGGTCGGCGACAGCGTCTCGATGTTCGACCCCATGAAGGGCGTGCGCATCGGCCGCAACGAGGTGTTCGAGAAGTTCGGCGTCTATCCCGAGCACGTCGTCGACGTGCAGTCGCTGTGCGGCGACAGCGTCGACAACGTTCCGGGCGCGCCGGGCATCGGCGTCAAGACCGCCGCCCAGCTGATCACCGAATACGGCGACCTCGACACGCTGCTGGCCCGGGCCGGCGAGATCAAGCAGCCCAAGCGCCGCGAGACCCTGATCAACTTCGCCGACCAGATCCGCCTGTCGCGGGCCCTGGTCACCCTGGACTGCAACACCCCCCTGCCCGAGCCTCTGGACGACCTGGTGGTGCGCGAGCCCGACAAGGCCGTGCTGGCCGACTTCCTCGAGCAGATGGAGTTCCGCACGCTGGCCAGACGCGTAGGCGACGGCAACGCCGCGGCCGCGCCTCGCACCCTTGAGGCCCGCCCGTCGGAGAAGGCCGTGACCGCGCCGGTCACCACCGTCTCCTACGCCTCGGCCGCCGCCCGCGCCGCGGCCAGCCCGGTCGCCGAACCCGTCGCCATCGACACCGCGGCCTACGTCTGCGTGCGCGACCTGGCGACGCTGCAGGTCTGGATCGACAAGGCCCGCGCCAAGGGCGTGGTCGCCTTCGACACCGAGACCGACGCCCTGTCGTCGGCCAACGCCGGCCTGTGCGGCGTGTCGCTGGCCATCGCCCCCGGCGAGGCCTGCTACATCCCCGTCAGCCACGAGGAGAAGGCCCAGGACGGCGGCCTGGTCTTCGAAGCTCCCGCCAAGCTGGAGCAGATCTCCGAGGAAGACGCCCTGGCCGCCCTCAAGCCGCTGCTGGAAGACCCGGCCGTGCTGAAGGTCGCCCAGAACGCCAAGTACGACATCGCCGTGATGCTGCGCCGGGGGATCAAGGTCGCCCCGATCGAAGACACCATGCTGATCAGCTACGTGCTGGAGGCGGGACTGCACGGCCACGGCATGGACGAGCTGTCGGAGCTGTGGCTGGGCCACAAGCCCATCCCCTTCAAGGAAGTGGCGGGCTCCGGAAAGAGCCAGATCAGCTTCAAGCACGTCGCCCTCGACAAGGCGACGGCCTACGCCGCCGAGGACGCCGACGTCACCCTGCGGCTCTACAACGTGCTGCGCCCGCGCCTGGCGGCCGAGGGCCTGCTGACCGTCTACGAGACCCTCGAGCGTCCCCTCCCCGCCGTGCTGGCGACCATGGAGAACGACGGCATCCGCGTCGATCCCGAGACCCTGCGCCGGCTCTCCAACGAGTTCTCGCTGCGCATGGCCGAGTTCGAGGAGCAGGCCCAGAAGCTGGCCGGCCGCCCGTTCAACCTGGGCAGCCCCAAGCAGATCGGCGACGTGCTGTTCGGCGAAATGTCGATGAAGGGCGGCAAGAAGACCGCCACCGGCCAGTGGTCGACCGACAGCGACGTGCTGGAAAGCCTGGCCAATGAGCACGAGCTGCCGCGCGTGCTGCTCGACTGGCGTCAGCTCTCCAAGCTGAAGGGCACCTATACCGAGAACCTGATCGCCGCGATGAGCGAGCGCACGGGCCGGGTGCACACCTCCTACGCCCTGGCGGCGACCACCACGGGCCGCCTGTCGTCGTCGGACCCCAACCTGCAGAACATCCCGGTGCGCACGGAAGAGGGCCGCAAGATCCGCAAGGCCTTCGTGGCCGCGCCGGGCAAGGTGCTGATCAGCGCCGACTACAGCCAGATCGAGCTGCGGCTACTCGCCCACATTGGCGACATCCCGCAGCTGCAGAAGGCCTTCCGCGACGGCCTCGACATCCACGCCATGACGGCGTCGGAAATGTTCGACACCCCGATCGAGGGCATGGACCCGCTGATCCGCCGCCGGGCCAAGGCCATCAACTTCGGCATCGTCTACGGCATCAGCGCCTTCGGCCTGGCCAACCAGCTGGGCATCGGCCAGGGCGAGGCCGGGGCCTATATCAAGACCTATTTCGAGCGCTTCCCCGGCATCCAGGCCTATATGGACGCCACCCGCGCCTTCGTGCGCGAGCACGGCTACGTCACAACGATCTTCGGCCGCAGGATCAACATCCCCGACATCCACGCCAAGTCGGTGGGCCAGCGGCAGTTCTCCGAGCGCGCCGCCATCAACGCCCCGATCCAGGGCGCGGCCGCCGACGTCATGCGCCGGGCCATGGTGCGCATGCCGGGCGCGCTGGAAGAGGCGGGGCTCGAGGCGCGCATGCTGCTGCAGGTGCACGACGAACTGGTGTTCGAGGCGCCGGAAGCCGAGGCCGAGGCCGTCTGCGCGCTCGCCCGCCGGGTGATGGAGGGCGCGGCCGAGCCGGCCGTCGCGCTTTCCATTCCCCTCACGGTGGAAGCCCGGGCCGCGAGCAACTGGGACGAAGCCCACTAAATCAACGTCGCAGGCAAAAAACTTCACTGCGCCTTTGTCGCACGCCCGCTCCGCTCCAGGTGGAGCGGGCGTCGCCTTATCAATGGTAACCCTTTACGCAGCGCAATCCTGAGTATCCGCAGGTCGAGCCAGCTGCGAATGGCTGACATTTTCAGTCACCAGGGTGCGACGTTCCGCCACAGTACGGTTAATGTCGTGGAAACCGCGAACTCGCCAGAGCTTCCGTCGTGACATGTGCTCGTGGGCACAGATGTCGGGAATAAACTTTGGAGGCGGGCTGTGCGGTTTGGCGACTTGAAGATTCCCCAGAAGCTGATGATCGTGTTCGGCGTGATGCTGGCCGCGATCCTGGCCATGGGCGTCACCCTCTACGTCAACCAGGAGGTCTATGAGGCCTCGGTGAAGCAGTCGACGCTGGCCCAGCAGAGCCTGCGCGCCGCCGATACGGCCGCCTTCCGCCTGACCCGCCAGGAAAACTCGCTGCGGGGCTTCCTGCTCTCGGGCGACGACTACTACGTCAAGCGCCTGGAAGAGGCCCACAAGCCGAAGTTCCTCGGCGCGCTGGAGGACCTGCGCAAGCTGGCCGGCGGCGACGAGGCCGACCTGAACCGCATCGCCGCCGTCGAGGCCGCCTACGCCAACTACCGCAAGATGGCCATCGAGCCGGCCGAGCAGCTGGGCGCCGATCCGGCGACCCGCGCCCAGGCCATCGATCTGGTCAAGCATGACGGCGTCGCCGACAAGGCCGTCGAGCCGGTGGAAGACGCCATCCAGGCCATCACCGACGACGCCGAAGCCGTGGTCACCGCCCAGACCGAAGCCCAGGCCGCCGCCTCGCTGCGCAACACCCTGGTGCTGGCTGTCGGCATCGCCATCGTCCTGGCCGTCGCCGTCGCCGGCGGACTGCTGCTGACGGGCGGCATCGCCGCTCCGGTCGCCGCCATGACCACCGCCATGCGCCGCCTGGCCTCCGGCGACAACACGGTCGCCGTGCCCGCCGCCGGCCGCAAGGACGAGATCGGCGAGATGGCCGGCGCCGTCGCCACCTTCAAGGACGCCGCCATCCACAAGCTGCGCCTGGAAGAGGAAGCCGCCGCCGCCGCCGCCCGCACCGAGCGCGAGCGCGCCGAACGCGAAGCCGAGAAGGCCGCCGAGGCCGAGACCGACCGCATCGCCATCCAGGCCCTGGGCTCGGCCCTGGGCGCCATGGCCGACGGCGACCTGACCTACCGCATCGACGCCCACTTCGCGCCCAAGGCCCAGCAGCTGAAGTCCGACTTCAACGCCGCCGCCGGCCGCCTGCAGGACGCCATGCGCGGCATCAACGGCGCCACCGGCGGCATCCGCGCCGGCTCCGAAGAGATCGCCCAGGCCTCCGACGACCTGTCGCGCCGCACCGAGCAGCAGGCCGCCAGCCTGGAAGAGACCGCCGCCGCCCTCGACGAGATCACCGCCACGGTCCGCAAGACCGCCGCCGGCGCCAAGGAAGCCTCCAGCGTGGTCGCCGCCGCCCGCGCCGACGCCGAACGCTCGGGCCAGATCGTCAGCCAGGCCGTCAGCGCCATGGCCGGCATCGAGCAGTCCTCGGGCCAGATCGGCAACATCATCGGCGTGATCGACGAGATCGCCTTCCAGACCAACCTGCTGGCCCTGAACGCAGGCGTCGAAGCCGCCCGCGCCGGCGACGCCGGCAAGGGTTTCGCGGTCGTCGCCCAGGAAGTCCGTGCGCTGGCTCAGCGCTCGGCCGAGGCCGCCAAGGAGATCAAGACCCTGATCTCGACCTCGACCCAGCAGGTCGGCTCGGGCGTGTCGCTGGTCGGCCAGACCGGCGAGGCCCTGCAGCGCATCGTCGACCAGGTCGCCACCATCGACAGCCTGGTCAACGAGATCGCCGCCTCGGCCACCGAGCAGTCGACCGGCCTGCACCAGGTCAACAGCGCCGTGAACCAGATGGACCAGGTCGTTCAGCAGAACGCCGCCATGGTCGAGGAAGCCACCGCCGCCACCCACTCGCTGAAGGGCGAGACCGGCGAGCTGGCCGCCCTGGTCGGCCGTTTCCGGGTCGGCGGCGAAAGCGCCATCCGCGCGCCAGCCGCCGCGCCCAGCCCGGTGCACGCCGCCCAGGCCCGCGCCCAGACCTTCGTCCGCCCGGGCCGCTCCGGCGGCGCGGCCACCGCCGCCGCGACCAAGGTCGACGAGTGGGAAGAGTTCTGAGCCGACGGGTTCAGCTGAAAACGGAAAGGGCGGCTCGCGAGGGCCGCCTTTTTTGTTTCTGGCCCCTCGCCTCCAGCCTTGGTGATCGTGCAGCGACGACTCCGCTCGTCGGCGCTCGCGACGCCCGGCGCCGCTCTACTGTCGCAGCTGAAGAATCGGACGGAGCGCCCCGTGATCCCCATCGTGTTCTGGTTGCTGGCCGCCGGCATGCTGGCCGCCGCCGCTTTCGCCGGTTCGCTGCGCATATGGCTGCTGGCCCTGATCGCCGCGACGCTGTGCTGGGACAACCTGATCATCGCCGCCGGATCCTCGATCGGCGCCGGCGACCTGCTGCGCAACCTGTCGATCCCGCGCTACGTCGCCCACGCGGTGCTGACGCCGATGCTGATCCTGGTGGTGTTCGGCGTCGCCGGCCTGCGCCGCCGGCTGTGGGTGTGGGTGCTGACCGCCGCGCTGATCGCCGTCGGCGTCTGGACCGACCTGATGCACATGAGCCTGGAGCTGCGCGAATACGCCGGCACCCTGCGCTACGCCTACGCCCACGCCAGCCCGCCCATCCCCTCGATCGTGACGGTGGTGGTGCTGATCGGGGTCGGGGCGATCCTCTGGCGGCGCGAGAAGCTGCCGTGGCTGTGCCTGGGCGCCCTGGCGATGTTCGGCGCCGCCGGCAGCGGGATCTTCTGGCTGGGCAACGCCGGCGAACTGGCGCTGATCTCCTCGATCGTCTTCACGGCCGCGCGGCTCAAGCAACGCTAGAACCAGCCGGCCTCGCGCAGGGCCTTGGCGTAGGCGCGGCTGACCGGGACCTCGGCGCCCGAGGCCAGGGTCAGGGTCGCGCGGCCGTCGCCGCGCCTGGCCTCGACCACCGCCTCGCGCGCCACCCACCACGAGCGGTGGGTCTGGGCGCCCTCGATGCCTTCCAGCTCGGCCACCGCGTCGGACAGGCGCATCAGGATCAGGTCCTCGCCCTTGGAGGTGTGCAGGCGCAGATAGTGGTCCTCGGCGGCGACGGCGTAGAGGGTCGCGCCGCGCAGCTTGGCGGGCAGGCGCTCCAGGAAGCGCGGCGGCGGGGCCTCGGGCGCGGCGGCGTGGGTCTCGAGCGGCCGGCGGGCGGTCAGGAAGTTCAGCGCCGTGATCGCCGCGGTGATGACCAGCACCGGCAGGAAGAAGCGCGGCAGGGTCGCCGCGTGCGGGACCTGGCCGAACAGCAGGCTCGACACCGCCCAGACATAGACCGTGCCCGGCAGGGCCACGCCCAGGGTGATGACCACCCCGCCGACGAACGGTCGCCGCTCGGTCAGGCCGCTGTTCTGGACCAGAGCGCTGACGCCCGCTCCCGCCGCCGCGCCCGACCAGCACAGCACCAGCCAGTAGGCGATGCGGACGCCCAGCGGCGCGTCGCCGGTGCCGAAGGCCCCGACCAGGGCCAGGAACACCCCCGCGATCCCCGCCACCACGAAGCCGCGCCCGTGCCGGGCGACCAGGGCCGCCGTTCGCGAAGCGTGAACGGCGCCCGGCGGCGATTGGCGAAGCGGGGCCGTCGGCTGGCGTAACGTCGATTGAGGCACGGGCCGGCTGGCTCCTAAAGCGGTCTTCGAAAGCGGCGACGCAAGCCCGCCGCCCACGGAGATCAAGATGTCCGAGACCGCCCTGTCAATGCATGACGCCGACGCCCGCCGCATCCGCCGCCGCGGTGTGGCCGGGGTGCTCGTCGCCACGGCGCTGGCCGCCGCGCCCGTGCTGCTGGCGAGCCGGAGCGGAGCGCACCTGCCCGACCTGTCGCTGGTGCTGGTCGCCCCGACCAGGATCCAGGTCCACCTGACCGCGGCCATCAGCGCCCTGGCCATCGGCGTGGTGCTGATGATCGGGGTCAAGGGCTCGGCCCTGCACCGCACGCTCGGCTGGGCCTGGGTGATCGCCATGGCGACCACCGCGATCAGCTCGCTGTTCATCCGCGAGATGAACCACGGCGCCATGAGCTGGATCCACCTGCTGTCGGGCTGGACGATCATCGCCCTGCCGATCGCCGTCTACGCCGCCCGCCGCCACAAGGTCAGCCTGCACCGCCGGTTCATGACCGGCCTGTTCGTCGGCGGACTGATCGTCGCCGGCGGCTTCGCCTTCCTGCCCGGCCGCCTGCTGTGGCGCATGTTCTTCGGCTGAGCGTTGTCGCTCTGACGCCCCCTTCATCACCCCTCCGACCAAGGATCCTTCCGATGCGCCTTCTCCCGCTGCTGGCCTGCGCCGCCCTGCTGACCGTTCCCGCCGCCGGCCTGTGCCAGACCGCTGTTCCGGACGCCGGCCTCGCCACCTCCGCTCCCGCCCCCGTCTCCGGCGACGCCAGCCTGGCCGTGACCTTCCCCGACCTGAAGTCGCACGAGGGCGTGCTGATGGTCGCCGTGTTCGACAGCCAGGAGGCCTGGGCCGGCGGCAAGCCGGTGCGGGTCGCCTTCACCCCGGCCGCGGGGACCGAACCCGTCGCCAAGCTGGAAGGCCTGACCGCCGGGACCTACGCCGTGCGGGTGTTCCAGGACCTCGACGGCGACCAGCGCCTGAGCATGAACCCCTTCGGCCTGCCGGTGGAGCCCTACGGCTTCTCGGGCGGCGCCAAGGCCAACATGGGTCCGCCGGCCTTCGCCGCGGCCGCCTTCACCGTCACGCCGGGCGACAACGCCCAGCCCGTCACCCTGCGCTGAGAGACGACAGACCCATGGATCGCCGCGCCTTCCTCCGCGCCGCCGGCCTGACCGGCGCCGCCGCCCTGCTGAGCCCCGAAGTCGTCTTCGCCGCCGGGGCCGCCGACTGGACCCTGGGCTTTCGCGACGTCGAGGCCGACATCGCCCCGACCCGCCTGGCCCGGGTGCGCGGCAAGGCGCCGGAGGGGCTTACCGGCGCCCTGATCCGCAACGGCCCGGCCCGCTTCCGCCGTCCCGGTCGCATGGCCGAGCACTGGTTTGACGGCGACGGCCTTGTGCGGCGCTTCTCGATCCAGGACGGCGAGGCCAGCCTGGCCGCCCGCTTCGTCGATACCCCCAAGCGCCGCGCCGACACCACCGCCAACGCGGTGATCACCCCGGGCTTCGGCACTACCCCAGGGCCTGGGGCGGCCCTGGGCGGTCCCGACGACGCCAACGCCGCCAACACCTCGGTGATGATGGCCGGCGGCGAGCTGTGGGCGCTGTGGGAGCCGGGCTCGCCCTGCGTGCTCGATCCGGTCACTCTGGAGACCAGGGGCTTCAAGACCCTGCGGCCCGACCTCAAGGCCATGCCGTTCCTGGCCCATCCGCGTCGCGAGCCGAACGGCCGGACCTGGAACCTGGGCGTGGCCGGCCGGCGCGCCATCGTCTGGCGCCTGGCGGCCGACGGAAGCCTGGAGGACGCCCAGCTGATCGCCCTGCCCCGCGCCAGCTACATCCACGACTTCACCGCCACCGAGCGCCACCTGGTGATCGTGCTGCAGCCGTGGGTGCAGGAACGGGCCGGCGTGCCCTACATCGCCGGCATGGCCTGGAAGCCCGAACTGGGGACCCAGGTGCTGGTGCTCGACAAGGCCGACCTCACGCAGCGCCGGGTTTTCGACCTGCCGCCGTTCTTCTTCTTCCACCTGGGCGACGCCTGGGAGGACAAGGACGGAACCATCCGCTTCGACGCCTGCATCGACGACGATCCGCGCGGCACGGCCGCGGCCGGCGAACAGCTGCTGCGCGGCGTGCCGTTCAAGGGCGTGGCCCCGCCGAAGCTGGGCTTCGTCACCCTGCACGCCGACGGCAAGGCCGACCTCCAGCGGTTCGAGACCGTGGCCGAGTTCCCGCGCTCGGACGAGCGCTTCGCCGGCCAGGGCCGCCGCTTCAGCGTCCACGCGGCGGTCGGCGAGGTCGGCAAGCCGGCCTTCCACGGCCTGGCCGTGCGCGACTGGAAGACCGGCCGCGAGACCGCCTTCGACTTCGGTCGCCGGCATCTGGTCGAGGAGATGGTGTTCGTCCCCCGCCCCGGATCGTCGGAAGAGTTCGACGGCTGGCTGGTCGGCACGAGCCTCGATCTCGACGCCCAGGCCACCGAGTTGCACGCCTTCGACGCCCGCCGCGTCGCCGACGGGCCGCTGGTCACCTGGCGGGCGAACACGGCCTTGCCGCTGGGATTCCACGGGATTTTCACGGCCTGACGTGACGTCCACGGAATGGCGGCGCTCTTGCCACGGCAGCGGAAGCAGGCCTATCCGGGGACAGCGAAGTTCTCGGAGAGGCCTCCCCGACATGACCGCCGCCAAGCCCCGCGCCCGTTCCGGCGGGCGGGGCCGTCCTTCCAAGGCCACGGGCCTGGACCTGAAGGAGACCATCCTCGACTCCGCCGAGGGGCTGTTCGCGCGCCACGGCTTCCACGGGGTGACCACCCGCCAGGTGGCCGCCGAGGCCGGCGTCGACACCGCCCTGATCCACTACTATTTCGGCGCCAAGCGCGAGCTGTTCGACGCGGTGTTCGTGCGCCGCGCCGAGATCCTCAACCAGGCCCGCAGCGTCTCGATGAACGCCTATGTCGAGACCCACGGCGACGCGATGACGGTGGAAGGCGTGATCGAGGCCTTCATCGACCCGCTGCTGCGCATCTCGCAGGACGGCGGCCAGGGCTGGAAGAGCTACTTCGCCCTGGTGGCCCAGGTGAACAACACCCCGGCCTGGGGCGGCGAGACCATGGCCCGGTTCTTCGACCCCGTCGTCCACCAGCTGGTCGACACGCTGAAGGTCGTCCGTCCCGACGCGGAATATCGCGACCTCTACTGGTGCTACCAGTTCCTGACCGGCTCGATGATGCTGGCCCTGTCGGAGACCGGCCGCATCGACTCCCTGTCGGAAGGCCTGTGCCACTCCAGCGACCTGGAGGCCGTCCGCGCGCGGCTGTTCGCCTATTGCGCGGCGGGCTTCGAAGCCGTGGTGGCCAAGGGCAAGGCCTAGGCGCTCTCCCCTCTCCAGCCCGACCATCCGCCCCCGGATTACACTTTTCATCACCTGATGAAAAAACGCTGGCGCATTCCCTCAACCTAGGTGACAGTGCCGTCGAATTCCTGCGGCGGTGAAATCGTGCGGGAAACGTCGGATACGAGGCTGCGTGAGATGGCTCGATCGGCGGAAGGGATGAAACGCATCTAGGGAAGAGGGGCTTGCCTATGAAAACGATGTGGAAGGCTGCGCTGCTGGCTGGCGCGGCGTGGGGTGCGACCTGCAACCTGGCGGCGGCCCAGGAAAAGCCGGCGACGGAACAGAGCCTGGGCGTCGAGGAGGTGGTGGTCACCGCCCGCCGGCGCGAGGAAACCCTGAAGGACGTGCCGGTGGCCGTCTCGGCCTTCAGCGCCGACAAGCTGGAAAAGCAGGGCGCGTCCGACATCACCACCCTGCAGCAGACGACCCCCAACATCACCGTCCAGGTGGCCCGGGGCTCGAACTCGACCCTGATCAGCTACATCCGCGGCGTCGGCCAGCAGGACCCGCTGTGGGGCTTCGAGCCGGGCGTCGGCCTCTATATCGACGACGTCTACGTGGCCCGCCCGCAGGGCGCGGTGCTCGACATCTTCGACATCGAGCGCATCGAGGTGCTGCGCGGCCCGCAGGGCACGCTGTACGGCCGCAACACCATCGGCGGCGCCATCAAGTACGTCACCAAGAAGCACGACGACGAGACGGCGCTGAAGCTCAAGGGCACGGTCGGCTCGTACAACCAGCGTGACGGCCTGATCGCCGCCTCCACCCCGCTGGGCGGCGGCCTGTCGATCGGCGGCGCCTACGCCGTCTACAAGCGCGACGGCTACGGCAAGAACCTGACCACCGGCGCCGAGCAGTACAACAAGGACGTCCAGGCCGGCCGCCTGAGCGTCGAGTACGCGCCCAACGACGACCTGTTCTTCCGCATCGCCTACGACAAGGTGGTCGACGACAGCAACGCCCGCCACGGCCACCGCGAGCTGCCCACCCTGACCGGCGGCTACCAGGTGCTCGACACCTACGACACGCAGGCGGGCCTCGGCGACGCCAACCACGTCGAGACCGAGGGCGTCTCGGCGCTGGCCACGTGGAAGGCCAGCCAGCACCTGACCTTCAAGTCGATCACGGCCAACCGCAAGGGCCACACCCAGACCAACATCGACTTCGACGGCACGCCGCTGCCGACGCTGGACGTGCCGGCCACCTACGGCGACCGCCAGTTCTCGCAGGAACTGCAGGCGGTCTACGCCGACGAGACCTTCCAGGGCGTGTTCGGCGTCTACTACATGAACAGCCAGGCCTCGGGCGAGTTCGACACCATCGCCGGCAACCTGGGCGTGGCCATCGCCGCGGCCGGCAAGGTCAGCACCCGCAGCTTCGCGGTGTTCACCGACGTCTCGGCCAACTTCACCGACCGCTTCAAGGTCTCGCTGGGCGGCCGCGCCACCCGCGACCACAAGACCGGCACGGTGGTGCGCCTGTTCTATCTGGGCGCCACCAAGACCCCGTGGCAGGGCGGGACGGCCCGGCCGGTGCTGCAGACCCGCACCAACTACACCGCCACCAAGACCTTCGAGGAGTTCACCCCGCGGGTCAGCGCCTCCTACGACTTCACCGACGACCTGACCGGCTACGTCTCCTATTCCAAGGGCTTCAAGTCGGGCGGCTGGGACATGCGCGGCGACGCCTTCCTGACCCCGCAGACGACGTCGGGCTACGATCCCGAGACGGTCGACGCCTACGAGGCCGGCCTGAAGGGCTATCTCTTCGATCGTCGCCTGTCGTTCGCCTCGGCGGCCTTCCGCTCGAAGTACAAGAACCAGCAGGTGACCACCCAGGTGGCCGTGCCCAGCGGCATCGCCAGCTCGGTCGACAACGCCGGCGCCTCGACGATCTGGGGCCTGGAGTTCGAAGGCACGGCGCGCTTCACGCCCAACCTGTCGAGCACCCTGGCGCTGGGCTACATCAAGGCCGAGTACGACGAGTTCGAGCGCTTCGACGCCGTCACCGGCACGATCGTCAACGTCGCCAACCTCTACGGCTTCCAGAACACGCCGGAAAAGACCGCCAACCTCAGCGTCACCTGGACCGGTGAAGTGCTGGGCGGCCGCCTGGCCGTCACCCCGATGGTCAGCTATCGCGACAAGTACCAACAGTTCGAGCAGCCGCTGCCGACCCTCGACCAGAAGGCCTTCACCCTGGTCGACCTCAGCGCCGTGTGGAACGCGCCGGGCGGCCGCTACAAGGTCTCGCTGGTCGGCAAGAACCTGACCGACGAAACCTATCGCATCGGCGGCTACAACTTCGGCGTCGCGACCTATAACAACTCGGTCATCGGCTTCTACGGCCCGCCGCGCAGCGTCATGGCGAGCCTGGAGTTCAATTTCTGAAGCATTTTCGAGCGAGGCGGACTCCGGTTCGCGTGAAGAAAATGCGTTAGACCAAAGGCTTCTCGGTCGAGATCTGGCGGGGTCCGCTGCAACGGGCCCCGTCGTTCTTTTCCGAAAGGCGCATGCGTACAGTTCTAGGGGGCGGGGCGATGAGCGAAGCGAACGGCGAAGGCGCCGCGACGGGCGGCAGCCGCTACCGCTATCTGGTGCTGGCGACGCTGATCCTCGTCTACACCCTGAACTTCCTCGACCGGCAGATCCTCGGGATCCTGGCCAAGCCGATAAAGGACGAGTTCGGCCTCACCGACAGCCAGTTCGGCCTGATGGGCGGCCTGGCCTTCGCCCTGCTCTACACCACCCTGGCCATCCCGATCGCCTGGCTGGCCGACCGCTTCAGCCGCGTCTGGATCATGACCGCCGCCCTCACCGTGTGGAGCGGCTTCACCGCCCTGTGCGGGTTCGCCGGCGGCTTCGGCCAACTGTTTCTCGCCCGCATGGGCGTGGGCATCGGCGAGGCCGGCGGCGTCGCCCCGGCCTATTCGCTGATCGCCGACTACTTCCCCAAGAGCCAGCGCGCCCGGGCGCTGGCGGCCTACGCCTTCGGCATCCCTCTGGGCTCGGGCCTGGGCACGCTGGTCGGCGGCCTGCTGGCGGCGACCTACGGCTGGCGCACGGCCTTCATCGTCGTCGGGTGCCTCGGCGTGGTGCTGGCCCCGATCTTCCGCGCTGTCGTTCGCGATCCGGTGCGCGGCGGGGCCGACCGGGTGGAAGGCGCGCCGCCGGCGCCGCCCGCCCCGGCCATGCCGCTGGGCCAGGCCGCGCGCCTGCTGGCCGCCAAGCCGTCGTTCTGGCTGCTGGCGTTCGGCGCGGCCTCCTCGTCGGTGTGCGGCTACGGCGTCGCCGCCTGGCTGCCCAGCTTCTTCATGCGCAGCCTGGGCCTGACCCTGTCGCAGACCGCCTGGTACTATTCAGGCATCGCCCTGTTCGGCGGCCTGCTGGGCATCTGGCTGGGCGGGGCGGTGGCCGACAGGCTGGGGGCCAAGTCCAAGGCCGGCTATCCGATCACGCCCGCCATCGCCTTCCTGATCTCGGTGCCCTGCTTCCTGCTGGCCATGAACAGCGGCAGCCTGATGGGCGGCCTGGGCGGCAAGGCGTCGCTGGCCGTGGCCTTCGTGATCTTCCTGATCCCCACCGGCCTGAACCTGGCGTGGCTGGGCCCCATCACCGCCGCCGTCCAGCACCTGGGCCCGGCCCCGATGCGCACCACCGCCTCGGCCCTGTTCCTGCTGATCAACAACCTCTTGGGCATCGCCGTCGGCATCTACTATTTCGGCCTGGTCTCCGACCTGCTGAAGCCGACCTTCGGGGCGGAGTCGCTGCGCTGGTCGATCTACAGCGGCATGGGCTTCTACCTCGTCGCCGCCCTGCTGTTCTCCCTGGCCAGCAAGCGGCTGGAGAAAGACTGGGTGGACTAGGCTCACCGCCTCTCCTCCCGTCATTCCCGCCCTTGTGGCGGGAAACCCTCTGCCAGCCGCAAGGGCGGGTGGGGCGGATCGCCGGCGATCCGCTTGCGCCTCACGTGTGAGCGGAACCAGGGGTTCCCGCCACAAGGGCGGGAATGACGGGAGTTAGGGGAGCGTGCACAGCCAAAAAGTCGCAGGCGCGTAACGACGGTC
The DNA here is from genome assembly GCF_059418205.1 of Caulobacter sp. GW821-FHT09B11. Classification (NCBI taxonomy): domain Bacteria; kingdom Pseudomonadati; phylum Pseudomonadota; class Alphaproteobacteria; order Caulobacterales; family Caulobacteraceae; genus Caulobacter; species Caulobacter sp. GW821-FHT09B11. Next base: position 26,170 of record NZ_JBWKPK010000002.1, read on the forward strand.
CTAGCGCCACCGTTCGGACATGATCCAGTATCATTGCGCGCTCGAAACGGACGGGACAACGGCGCGATGAGCGGCGACGATCGGCATATCTTCCACGACCCCACCGGCAAGCGCCGGCGCAGGTTCACCCTGACGGCGGGGATCGCCCTGTCCGGGGTGGCGGCCGTCGTGGCCGGCTTCCTGGCGACCCTGGCCTTCGCGCCGCGCCTGCCGGCGGTGACGCTGAAGGACCCGCACGTGCTGTCGGCCCTGCACGAGGAGACCGTGCACCGCCTCAAGCCGGGCAAGCCGCCGGCCTGGCGCCGCCTGCCCGGCCCCAAGACCCCCGCCGCGATCGGCGCGGCCAAGCCGCTCAGCGTCGGCTTCTACGTGCCCTGGGACGAGGACAGCCGCGAGTCCCTGCGCCGCCACATCGCGCAGCTGGACGTGGTCTCGCCGCAGTGGGTGGCGCTGAAGGGCCGCAACGGAGACATCACGGCCGACGACGATCCGATCGGCACGGCCCGCATCGCCGCCGCCCCCAACCACCCCACCGTCCTGCCGCTGGTCCACAACTCGGCCGACGCCAAGTTCGACGGCCCGATGGCCGACGCCCTGCTGGCCGATCCCGTCGCCCGCAAGGCCCTGATCAACAACCTGACCGCCCTGGCCCAGCGCCGCGGCTTCGGCGGCTACATCTTCGACCTCGAGAACCTGTCGCCCAAGGGTCTGGCCAACTATCCGCTGCTGCTGGACGAAGCCCGCGCGGCCTTCAAGGCCTCGGGCCGCGAGGTCTGGGTCACCGCGCCCTTCGACGAACAGGGCTGGCCGCTCAAGCGCCTGCAGCAGTCGGTCGACACCATCGTGCTGATGGCCTACGACCAGCACTACGGCGGCGGCGATCCCGGCCCCAACGCAGGGCAGGACTGGTACGAGAGCGAGCTCGACAAGCGCTTCGCCTCCCTCGACCCGGCCCGCACGGTGCTGGCGCTGGGCGCCTACGGCTACGACTGGACGCTGAAGGCCGACGGCTCGGCGGCCAGCGGCGATGCAGCCACCTTCCACGAGGCGATCCGCAACGCCCAGGACGCCGGCGCCGACATCCGCATGGACGACGACGCCCTCAACCCGACCTACGGCTACCAGGCCGACAACGGCGACAAGCACGTGGTCTGGTTCCTGGACGCCCCCACCCTGTTCAACCAGATCAAGGCCAGCGACCCGTTCCGGCCGCGCGGCTATGGCCTGTGGCGGATGGGCGGCGAAGACCCGGGCGTGTGGAGCGTGCTGGGCCAGCCCTACGGCAAGGGGACGGCTTCGGGTCTCACCCGCATCCCGTCCGGCCAGAGCGTCGACTTCGACGGCGGCGGCGAGGTGCTGCGCGTCTCGTCCCTGCCCACGCCCGGCAAGCGCAGCCTCGAGACTGATCCCGACACCGGCCTGATCTCGGGCGAGACCTATGACGTCCTGCCCAGCTCCTACGTCATCGAGCGCTACGGCCAGCGGCCGGGCCTGGTGGCCCTGACCTTCGACGACGGCCCCGACCCGCGCTGGACGCCGAAGATCCTCGACATCCTGAAGGCCAAGAACGCGCCCGCGACCTTCTTCGTCATCGGCCAGAACATGCAGAAGCATCCGGGCCTGGTGGCGCGCGAGCTGCGCGAGGGCCACGACGTCGGCGGCCACACCTGGACCCACCCCAACATCGGCGAGACGCCGCTGCCCCAGACCCAGGTCGAGCTGAACGCCACCCAGCGCCTGTTCGAGGTGGTCACCGGCCGCTCGATGCGCCTGTTCCGGCCGCCGTTCTTCGGCGACGCCGAGCCCTCGACCCCGCGCGAGGTCGATCCTCTCGTCATCGCCCAGACCCTGGGCTACCTGATCGTCGGCCTGCGGATCGACACCGACGACTGGCAGAAGCCGCCGCCCCAGACGATCATCGACCGCGCCCTCGACCGTCTCGACAATCCGGGTCCCAACCCCGGCCAGGTGGTGCTGCTGCACGACGCCGGCGGCAACCGCGAGAACACCATCAAGGCCCTGCCCGGCCTGATCGACGGCATCCGCGCCCGCGGCTACCGGCTGGTCACGGTGGGCGAACTGGCCGGCATGACGCCCGACCAGGTGATGCCGCCGACCACCCGCGACCCGGTCGGCCTGGCGCTGGACCGCCTGGGCTTCGGCTTCTTCCGGGGACTGAACACCCTGCTGACCTGGCTGTTCATCACCGCCATCGCCCTGGGTGTCGCGCGGCTGGTGTTCCTGGCGGCCCTGGCCCTGGTGCACAAGGCGACCGAGCGCACGCCGCCGGACCTGGATCCCGCGACCGGCCCGCTGGTCAGCGTGCTGATCCCCTGCTTCAACGAGGAGAAGGTGATCGCCGCCTCGATCGCCCGGATCCTGGAGTCTGACTGGACGAACATCGAGGTGCTGGTCCTCGACGACGGCTCCAAGGACCGCACGGCCCAGGAGGTGCGCGACCACTTCGCCGGCGACCCGCGCGTGACGCTGCTGTCGTTCGAGAACGGCGGCAAGGCGCGGGCCGTGAACCGCGGCCTGGCCGTGGCCAGGGGCGAGTTCGTGGTGGCGCTGGACGCCGACACCCTGTTCCCGAAATCGACGATCGGCCGCCTGGTGCGCTGGTTCCAGGACCCGAAGATCGGCGCGGTGGCCGGCAACGCCATCGTCGGCAATCGCCTCAACATCGTCACCCGCTGGCAGGCCCTGGAATACGTCACCGCCCAGAACCTGGAGCGGCGGGCGCTGGCGGCGCTGGGCGCGGTCACCGTGGTGCCGGGCGCGGTCGGGGCCTGGCGCAAGAGCGTGCTCGACGCCCTGGGCGGCTATCCGTCAGACACCCTGGCCGAGGACCAGGACCTGACCATCGCCTGCCAGCGCGCCGGCTGGAAGGTGGCCTTCGACCCGGCCGCCCGCGCCTATACCGAGGCACCCGACACGGTGGGCGGCCTGCTCAAGCAGCGCTTCCGCTGGTCTTTCGGCACCCTGCAGTGCGTGTGGAAGCATCGCTCGGCGATGTTCAACCCCAAGACCCCGGTGCTGGGCTTCGTGGCCCTGCCGCAGATCTGGCTGTTCCAGATCCTGCTGGCCGTGGCCGCGCCGCTGGTGGACCTGGCCGTGGTCTGGAGCCTGGTCTCGGGCCTCTACGGCGCGGTGGCCCACCCAGTGGAATGGCGTCCCGACGACACGATCCGCGGCCTGCTCTACTGGGCGGTATTCATCCTGGTGGACCTGTCGGCCGGCGCCCTGGGCATGGCCCTGGAGAAGCGCGCCCCGTGGGCCGACCTCCCCTACCTGCCGGTGCAGCGCTTCGGCTATCGCCAGCTGATGTACTACGTGGTGGTCAAGTCGGTGCTGACCGCCGTGCGCGGCGGACGCGTCGGCTGGGGCAAGCTGGAACGCCGGGCGACGGCCGCGGTGAAGTAGGCCGAGAACCTCCCCCCATTCCCAATTCCACCTCTCCCAGAGGGAGAGGGAGGGGCCCATGCGCAGCATGGGAGGGTGAGGGGTTAGGGACGGTTCAGGTCGTTCCGAGGTCAAATACAGGGGCCATAGAGATGGGACCGCCGACGGCGTACCCCCTCACCCTCCCACGCCTTCGGCGCGGGCCCCTCCCTCTCCCCATGGGAGAGGTTTCAATTACGCCGGACGTCGGATCGGCTGGCGGCGGATCTCGGACGGGGCGACCTGGCCGCCGCCGCTGGTGCTGAAGCGCGAGATCAGCTGGGCCAGTTCGGCGGCTTCCATCTTCAGGCTGGCCGAGGCCACCGTGGCCTCCTCGACCATGGCCGTGTTGCGCTGGGTCACCTCGTCCATGCGGTTGACGGCGGTGTTGACCTCCGAGAGGCCGGTGGCCTGCTCGCGCGAGGACTCGGCGATCTCCAGGATCAGGCCGTCGATGCGGCCGACCTTCTCGACGATGGTCGACAGGGCCTCGCCGGTCTCGCCGACCAGCCGCACGCCGCGGCCGACCTGGGAGGTGCTCTTGGCGATCAGGGCCTTGATCTCCTTGGCCGCTTCGGCCGAGCGCTGGGCCAGGGCCCGCACTTCCGAGGCCACGACCGCGAAGCCCTTGCCCGCGTCGCCCGCCCGCGCGGCTTCGACGCCCGCGTTCAGGGCCAGCAGGTTGGTCTGGAAGGCGATCTCGTCGATGACGCCGATGATGCTGGTGATCTTGCCCGAGCTTTCCTCGATCTCGCCCATGGCCGCGACCGCCTCGCCGACGATCTCGCCCGAGCGGGTGGCGTCGACGCGGGCGGCCGACGCAACCTGCGAGACCTCGCGCGCGCCCTCGGCGCTGCGGTTGACGGTGGCGGTGATCTGGTCGAGGGCGGCGGCGGCCTCCTCGAGGTTGGCGGCCTGGATCTCGGTGCGGCGCGACAGGTCGTCGGCGGCGATCGAGATCTCCTGCGCCCCGGCCCCGACGCTGCGGGTGGCCGACGACACCACGCCCATGGCCCCGTCCAGGGCCGACATGGCGCTGTTGAAGTCGCTGCGCACCTTGTCGAACTGCGGATCGACCGGCTTGTCGATGCGATAGGTCAGGTCGTTGCGGGCCAGATGGTCGAGGCCCTGGGCGATCTCGTTGACCGCGTGCACGCGGCCGGTGACCACGGTGGCGAACTTCACGACCTTGGCGATGCGGCGCTTGTGGTCGAAGATCGGGTTGTACGAGGCCTGGATCCACACCTCGCGGCCGCCCTTGCCCACGCGCTTGAACTCGGCGGCGACGAACTCGCCGCTGTTCAGGCGATCCCAGAAGGCGGCGTAGTCCGGCGAGTTGGCATAGGCGCCCTCGACGAACATCCGGTGATGGCGGCCCTGGATCTCGCTGAGCGTATAGCCCAGGGCGTCGAGGAAGTTCTGGTTGGCGGTGACGATCTCGCCGGCCGGGGTGAACTCGATCACCGCCTGGGCGCGGCTGACGGCTTCCATCTTGCCGTGCTGCTCGGCGGCCTTGCGCTTCTGCTCGGTGATGTCGGTGGCGACCTTGACGATGCGGGTCACGCCTCCGCGCGCGTTGCGGATCGGATTGTAGGAGGCCTGGATCCAGACCTCGCGGCCGCCCTTGCCGACGCGCAGGTACTCGCGGGCGTCGAACTCGCCGCGCCCGAGCTTGGCCCAGAAGGCGGCGTAGTCGGGGCTGGCGGCGTAGTCCGGCTCGACGAACAGGCTGTGGTGGCGGCCGACGATCTCCGACAGCGCATAACCCATCGCCGCGCAGAAGTTCTCGTTGGCGGTGAGGATCCGGCCCTTGGGATCGAACTCGATGGTCGCCAGCGACCGGTCCAGCGCGGCCAGGGTCTCGACGGCCTGGACTTGCGAGCGATTGAACATGGAAGTCTTCCATTGCAGGCCGGCACAAAGGGGGTCGCCGGGCGCGTGTCGGGCTAGCAAGAACTTCGATGCGGTAAACAGATTATTTATACTACGAGGGCGTCTCGAAACCCCAAGTAGAGCCGGACTCCCGCCACGCTATTGCGCACGAAGGGCATCGTATTTAAGTCGTTGTTTCTTCGAGAAGCTTCAGCACTGAATGGCTAAGCTTGATTGAAAAATCACGGTTCCGCGACAAAAGCGCCCCGCCCAGCCTGGAGCCGCCGACGCTCCCCTACGGGCTCCGCGGCGCCCATTTCGCAGGCGCCGCACGCACGAAAAAGAGACCGGTGTCAGCGCACGCCAGAGATCGCCATTCCAGATAACCGGAGTCTGTGGGCGCTTTCGTAAAAGTGCAGGTTTTTCCTGCCTCTCGCCTTTCTCGATGGGGCGCAGGCGTTCTTTCTGCCGATCGATCCGCAGAAGGGGGCGCCTTATCGTCCCCATGCGGTTGCGCCTGCGAAATCACGCTCCTATAACGCCGCCACATTCAAGAACCGTCGCGGAAGACCGGTCCCTCATGAACATTCACGAGCATCAAGCCAAAGCCGTCCTCGCGGAGTTCGGCGCCCCCGTCCCGCGTGGCTTCGCGGCGTTCACTGCCGACGAAGCCGTCGCCGCCGCTGAGAAGCTGGGCGGTCCGGTCTTCGTCGTGAAGAGCCAGATCCACGCCGGCGGCCGCGGCAAGGGCAAGTTCGAGGGCCTGGCCCCCGACGCCAAGGGCGGCGTCCGCGTCGTCAAGTCGGTCGAGGACGTCAAGGCGTCGGCCGAGGAAATGCTCGGTCGCGTGCTGGTCACGCACCAGACCGGCCCCAAGGGCAAGCAGGTGAACCGCCTCTACATCGAGGAAGGCGCCGCCATCGCCAAGGAATTCTACCTGTCGCTGCTGGTCGACCGCGAAACCTCGATGGTTTCGGTGGTCGCCTCGACCGAAGGCGGCATGGACATCGAGGACGTGGCCCACGCCACGCCCGAGAAGATCCACTCGTTCTCGATCGACCCCGCCACCGGCGTGTGGCCGACCCACCAGCGCGCGCTGGCCAAGGCCCTGGGCCTGACCGGCGGCCTGGCCAAGGAAGCCGCCGTGCTGCTGACGCAGCTCTATACGGCGTTCCTGGCCAAGGACATGGCCATGCTGGAGATCAACCCGCTGATCGTCACGGCCGACGACCACCTGCGCGTCCTGGACGCCAAGCTGTCGTTCGACGGCAACTCGCTGTTCCGTCACCCGGACATCCGCGCCCTGCGCGACGAGACCGAAGAAGACCCCAAGGAAATCGAAGCCAGCAAGTACGACCTGGCCTACATCGCCCTCGACGGCGAAATCGGCTGCATGGTCAACGGCGCGGGCTTGGCCATGGCCACCATGGACATCATCAAGCTGTACGGCGCCGAGCCGGCCAACTTCCTCGATGTCGGCGGCGGCGCCAACAAGGAGAAGGTCACCGCGGCCTTCAAGATCATCACCGCCGATCCGGCCGTGAAGGGCATCCTGGTCAACATCTTCGGCGGCATCATGCGCTGCGACATCATCGCGGAAGGCGTCATCGCCGCCGTGAAGGAAGTCGGCCTGCAGGTTCCGCTCGTCGTTCGCCTGGAAGGCACCAACGTCGAGCTGGGTAAGAAAATCATCTCGGAAAGCGGCCTGAACGTCATCGCCGCCAACGATCTGTCTGACGGCGCCGAAAAGATCGTCGCGGCCGTGAAGGGTGCTCGCTAATCATGTCGATCCTCATCGGTTCTGAAACCAAGGTCATCACCCAGGGCTTCACCGGCGCCCAGGGCACGTTCCACTCGGAACAGGCCATCGCCTACGGCACCAAGATGGTCGGCGGCGTCACCCCGGGCAAAGGCGGCCAGACCCACATCGGCCTGCCGGTGTTCGACACGGTCGGCGAAGCCAAGGAAGCCACCAACGCCGACGCCTCGGTGATCTACGTCCCGCCGCCCTTCGCGGCCGACTCGATCCTGGAAGCCATCGACGCCGAAATCCCGCTGATCATCTGCATCACCGAAGGCATCCCGGTGCTGGACATGGTGCGCGTGAAGAAGGCCCTGAAGGGTTCGCGTTCGCGCCTGATCGGCCCGAACTGCCCGGGCGTCCTGACCCCGAACCAGTGCAAGATCGGCATCATGCCGGGCGGCATCTTCTCGGAAGGCTCGGTCGGCGTCGTGTCGCGTTCGGGCACCCTGACCTATGAAGCGGTCTTCCAAACCACGAATGCTGGCCTCGGCCAAACCACCGCCGTCGGCATCGGCGGCGACCCGGTCAAGGGCACCGAGTTCATCGACGTGCTCGAACTCTTCCTGGCCGACGAAGCCACCAAGTCGATCGTCATGATCGGCGAGATCGGCGGCTCGGCCGAAGAAGAAGCGGCCCAGTTCCTGAAGGACGAAGCCAAGCGCGGCCGCAAGAAGCCCATGGTCGGCTTCATCGCCGGCCGCACGGCGCCTCCGGGCCGTCACATGGGTCACGCCGGCGCCATCATCTCGGGCGGCAAGGGCGGCGCCGAGGACAAGATCGCTGCGATGGAAGAAGCGGGCATCCGCGTCTCGCCGTCGCCGGCGAAGCTGGGCGAGACCCTGCTCGAAGTCCTCAAGGGCTAAGAACTACACCGAAACCCCGCCCTGTGCGGGGCCCAGGTTTTTTGCGACCGCCAGTCGACGATCCGAAAAAATCACCTGGGCTTCGCCATCCGGCGCGGGCGACGGGAGATTGACAGACTATATTTACGGGACCGGTCTAACCACCGGTCCCGTAAACGGATCCGAAGCGTGGCGGCCGAAAATGGATAGCGGCCAACCGGTCGTCGCGCTTCATGTTTCAAACGAGCTCGTGATCCCGCCGGTTGGCCTCGGCGGGCGAGCATCGAGGCGAAGACGATGGCGGACGACGCAGGCATCATCAATCAGGTCTTGACCGAGACCTCCTTCCTCTACGGCGCGAACGCCGCCTTCGTAGAGGACCTCTACGCCCAGTGGGCGGAGAACCCCGGGTCGGTCGAGCCCTCTTGGAACGCCTTCTTCGCCTCGCTCGCCGAGCAGGCCGACCAGGTCAAGCGGGCCGCCCAGGACCCGGCCTGGACCCCCAAGAAGGTCCCCAGCGTCCGTCCCGACTGGCTTTCGGCCCTCGACGGCCAGTGGGCCACCGTCGCCCCCGCCGTCGAAGCCAAGATCGCCAAGGCCGTCGAGGCCAAGGCGCCGGGCGCCTCGTCCGAAGCCGTCCGCGCCGCCACGCTGGACAGCCTGCGCGCCATCATGATGATCCGGGCCTACCGGATGCGCGGCCACCTCGCCGCCAACCTCGACCCGCTGGGCCTGGAGCCGCCGAAGGCCGCGCCCGAGCTCGACCCGGCCACCTACGGCTTCACCGAAGCCGACTATGACCGTCCGATCTTCCTCGACTTCGTGCTGGGTCTGGAGACCGCCACGATCCGCGAGATCCTGGCGATCGTCCGTCGCACCTATTGCGACAACGTCGGCGTGCAGTACATGCACATCTCGAACCCCGACGAGAAGGCCTGGCTGCAGGAGCGGATCGAGGGCCGCGACAAGGAGATCGTGTTCTCGAAGGAGGGCAAGGTCGCCATCCTCAAGAAGCTGATCGAGGCCGAAGGCTTCGAGCGCTTCCTGCACAAGCGCTTCCCCGGCACCAAGCGCTTCGGCCTCGACGGCGGCGAAGCCATGGTCCCGGCCATGGAGCAGATCATCAAGCGCGGCGGCGCGCTGGGCGTGAAGGACATCGTCCTGGGCATGCCGCACCGCGGCCGCCTGAACGTGCTGGCCGCCGTGATGGGCAAGCCCTACCACGTGATCTTCCACGAATTCCAAGGCGGCTCGTCGGTGCCCTCGGACGTCGAGGGTTCGGGCGACGTGAAGTACCACATGGGCGCCTCGTCGGACCGTGAGTTCGACGACAACAAGGTCCACCTGTCGCTGACCGCCAACCCGTCGCACCTGGAAATCGTCAACCCGGTCGTCATCGGCAAGGCCCGCGCCAAGCAGGCCTTCCTGCTGCGCGAGACCCCGGACGCCGGCCGCGGCCACGTGCTGCCGCTGCTGCTGCACGGCGACGCGGCCTTCGCCGGCCAGGGCGTGGTGGCCGAGTGCTTCACCCTGTCGGGCCTGAAGGGCTACCGCACGGGCGGCACCATCCACTTCATCGTCAACAACCAGATCGGCTTCACCACCAGCCCGCGCTACTCGCGCAGCTCGCCGTACCCCAGCGACATGGCCCTGATGGTCGAGGCCCCGATCTTCCACGTGAACGGCGACGACCCGGAAGCGGTCGTGTTCGCCTCGAAGGTGGCCACCGAATACCGCCAGAAGTTCGGTAAGGACGTGGTCATCGACATGGTCTGCTACCGTCGCTTCGGTCACAACGAAGGCGACGATCCGACCATGACGTCGCCGCTGATGTACGCGAAGATCAAGGGCCACCCGCCGACCCGCGAACTCTACGCCAACCGCCTGATCGGCGAAGGCCTGATCACCCAGGGCGAGTCCGACGGCTGGGTTTCGGAGTTCGAGACCTTCCTCGACAACGAATTCGAGAGCGGCAAGAGCTACAAGGCCAACAAGGCCGACTGGCTGGACGGCAAGTGGAAGGGCCTGGCCCAGCCCGGCGACGAAGAGCGCCGCGGCAAGACCGACGTGCCGCTCGCCAAGCTGCAGGAACTGGCCGCCAAGATCACGGCCATCCCCGAGCGCATCGACGCCCACAAGACCGTGCGCCGCGCCATCGAGAACCGTCGCGACGCCTTCACCAAGGGCGAAGGCCTCGACTGGGGCGCCGCCGAGCACATGGCCTTCGCCACCCTGCTCGACGAAGGCTTCCCGGTCCGCCTGTCGGGCCAGGACTCGGTCCGCGGCACCTTCACCCAACGCCACTCCGACGTCATCGACCAGAAGACCGAAGAGCACTACACGCCGCTGAACAACATCCGCCCGGGCCAGGCCAACTACGAAGTCATCGACTCGGCCCTGTCGGAAGAGGCGGTGCTGGGCTTCGAGTACGGCTTCTCGCTGGCCGACCCGAACACCCTGACCCTGTGGGAAGGCCAGTTCGGCGACTTCGTGAACGGCGCCCAGGTGGTGATCGACCAGTTCATCAGCTCGGGCGAGCGCAAGTGGCTGCGGATGAGCGGTCTCGTCATGCTGCTGCCGCACGGCTACGAAGGCCAGGGCCCCGAGCACAGCTCGGCCCGCCTCGAGCGCTTCCTGCAGTCGTGCGCGGAAGACAACATGCAGGTGGTCAACTGCACCACCCCGGCCAACTACTTCCACGCCCTGCGTCGCCAGATGCACCGTGAGTACCGCAAGCCGCTGATCGTGATGTCGCCCAAGAGCCTGCTGCGCCACAAGCGCGCCGTCTCGAACCTCTCCGACCTGGCCGAAGGCACCGCCTTCCACCGCGTGATGGTGGATGGCGCCGAAGCCGGCTGCGACGTCGGCGGGATCACGCTGAAGAGCGACGATCAGATCAAGCGCGTCATCATGTGCTCGGGCAAGGTCTACTTCGACCTGATCGACCAGCGCGCCAAGACCGGCCGCGACGACGTCTACATCCTGCGTCTGGAGCAGTTCTATCCGTGGCCGCTGAAGTCGGTCATGGGCGTGCTGAACCGCTTCAAGAACGCCGAGCTGCTGTGGGTTCAGGAAGAGCCGAAGAACATGGGCGGCTGGACCTTCGTCGACCCGTGGATCGAGCTCACCCTCGACAAGATGGACATCAAGGCCAAGCGCGCCCGCTACGTCGGCCGCCCGGCCAGCGCCTCCACCGCGGCCGGCCTGATGAGCCGCCACCTCAAGGAGCTCGAAGCCTTCCTCACCGAAGCCTTCGCCTAAGAGCTCAAACCTTCAAGCCGCCGCGCCCTTCGACTTGTTCGATGGGCGCGGCGGTTTAAGTTCGCACCCGACCCTGACCGCCAGATCAAAAAGAGACATCGGAACCTAACCATGGCCGACATCATGACCCCCGCCCTGGGCGAATCCGTCACCGAAGCGACGGTCGCCCGCTGGACCAAGAAGGCCGGGGAGGCCGTGAAGAAGGACGAGCTGCTCGTCGAGCTGGAAACCGACAAGGTCAGCCTCGAAGTCGTGGCTCCGGCCGACGGCGTCCTGGTCGCCATCAGCGCCGAGGAAGGCGCCACCGTGGTTCCGGGCACGGTCCTGGGCGTGGTGACCGAAGGCGCGACCGCCTCGGCCGCTCCCGCCGCCGCCCCGGCCCCGGCCGCTGCTCCGGCCCCCGCTCCTGCTCCGGCGCCCGTCGCCGCCGCGGCTCCCGCCGCCCCGACGGCCGCTCCGGTCAGCCCGGCCCCGGCCCGCATCGCCGCCGAGAACAACCTCGACCTGTCGAAGGTCGCCGGCACCGGCAAGGACGGCCGCGTGACCAAGGGCGACGCCCTGGCCGCCCTCGAAGCCCGCGCCTCGGCTCCGGCTCCCGCCGCCGCCCCGGCCGCGCCGCGTCCGATCCACGAGCGCGAAGAGCGCGTGAAGATGACGCGCCTGCGTCAGACGATCGCCCGTCGCCTGAAGGAAGCCCAGAACAACGCCGCCATGCTGACGACCTTCAACGAGGTCGACATGAGCGCGGTGATGGCCCTGCGCGCCCAGTACAAGGACGTCTTCGAAAAGCGCCACGGCGTGAAGCTGGGCTTCATGTCCTTCTTCACCAAGGCCGTCGTCGCCGCCCTGAAGGCCGTGCCGGACGTCAACGCCGAGATCGACGGCACGGACATCGTCTACAAGAACCACTACGACATCGGCGTCGCCGTCGGCACCGACAAGGGCCTGGTGGTTCCGGTCGTCCGTGACGCCGACGCCCTGAACCTGGCGGAAATCGAAAAGGCCATCGGCGACCTCGGCAAGAAGGCCCGCTCGGGCGGTCTCGCCATCGAGGACATGCAGGGCGGCACCTTCACGATCACCAACGGCGGCATCTACGGCTCGCTGATGTCGACCCCGATCCTCAACGCGCCGCAGTCGGGCATCCTCGGCATGCACGCGATCAAGGAACGCGCCATGGTCGTCAACGGCAAGATCGAGATCCGCCCGATGATGTACCTGGCTTTGTCCTACGACCACCGCGTGGTCGACGGCCAAGGCGCCGTGACCTTCCTCGTGAAGGTCAAGGAAGCCCTGGAAGACCCGCAGCGCCTGCTGCTGGACCTGTAATAGTCAGTCAGCACTGACTTTTATTGGAAGGGGCCGCGAAAGCGGCCCCTTTTTCGTTGCCCCTCTCCCCTTGCGGGAGAGGGTGGCCCCGCGGAGCGGGGTCGGGTGAGGGGTCGCACCGACGCTAAACGCCGCGACAGCCGTTGGGCCGGTCGCGGCGTTTCAGGTCTGAGAGACCCCTCATCCGTCGGCTTTCGCCGACACCTTCTCCCGCAAGGGGAGAAGGAGACTATTCCGCATCCCAGCGGAACGCCGCGTCGATCCAGTCGCCGATCCGGCCGTCGGGACGCGCCAGCGCGAACACCTGCGCCATCTCCTCGTCGGTCAGCGTGAAGTCGAAGATCGCGAAGTTCTCTTCCAGCCGCGCCGGGTGCTTCGTGCGGGGAATGGTCACCACGCCCTGCTGCACCTGCCAGCGCAGCGTCACCTGCCCCGGCGTCTTGCCGTATTTCTCGCCGATCGCCTTCAGCACCGGGTCGTCGCCGACCTTGCCCTGGGCCAGCGGCGACCAGGCGGTGATAGAGGCGCCCAGCGCCTCAGCCGTGGCCCGAAGGGTCTTCTGCGACAGGTAGGGGTGGTACTCGACCTGGTTGGTGGCCAGCGGGGCTTCCGACAGCGCCGCCGCCTCCTGCCACAGCGCCGAGGGGAAGTTCGACAGGCCGATGCCCCGCGTGCGGCCGTCGGCCTTCACCGCGTTCAGCGCCGCGATGGTCTCGGCCAGAGCCGGCTTGGGCTTGGGCCAGTGCAGCAGCAAGAGGTCCACGTGGTCGACCCGCAGCTTCTTCAGGCTCTCGTCGACCGAGCGCTGGAGGTCGCCGTCGGTGAACTTGTCGATCCACACCTTGGTGGTGACGAAGATCTCGCTCCGCGGCACGCCGGTGGCCGCCAGGGCCGCGCCGACGTCCTGCTCGTTGCCGTAAATCTGGGCGGTGTCGACATGGCGATAGCCGACCTCCAGCGCCTTCTCGGTCATCGTCTGAGCGACGCCGTTCTCCAGCTGGTAGGTGCCCAGGCCGATGGCCGGGATGTCGATGTCGCCGGAGCGAACGGTAGGCTGGGCCATGGGAAACTCCTGGGAAAACGCTCAGGCGGATATAGGCGTCCCGCCCCGCTTCGCCAGCCGAAGTTGCAGATGCTGCACGCCCGTGAGCACCAGGGTCAGGGCGAAGAACCCGGCCGCCATCACCACCATGGTCACCAGCACCGACGGATAGCCCCGCTTGGCGACGTTGAGGAACGGATAGGGGTACCAGCCCGACAGCGCCCCGTGGACCAGGGTCCAGACCCCGAAGGCCAGCGGCAGGGCCAGCGCCTTCCAGGCCTGGCCCCAGCGGGCCGCCTCGCGCGGCGGCAAAGCGAGCAGGTCGGCCAGGAACAGCAGCGGCGTCACGGTATGCAGCAGGGTGTCGGCCAGCAGCTGCCAGCCCTTCGGGTCCCACAGCCCGGCCAGCAGCACGTGATAGACGAGCGCCGTCACCCCGATATAGACGCCGACCGCCACCCGCGTGCCCGCCCGCCGCGCCCAGACCCCGAGCCGGCTCGAAGGCGCCAGGGCCGCCGCGACCAGCGCCGTCCCGACCAGGATGTTGCTGAGCACGGTGAAGTAGCTGAAGAACTTCACGGTCTGGACGCCGAGGTCCCGGCCCGCGATCGTCAGGCCGTATTGCAGCACGACGCCGAACCAGACGATCGCCGCCGCGACCAGGCGCCAGGCGCGCTCAGCCCTGTTGGTCATTGGGCTGGTCATGAGCCTTGCTCACCTTCTTGGGGACGCTGGCGCGCCATTGCCGTTCGAGAATGCGCTTCACCGTCCCCGGCTCCACCGCCGACAGCCGGGCCAGCACCATCGGATAGTTGCGATAGTGGTCGGTGAAATAGAACACCTCGGGCGCGGCCTCGATCAGCATCTCGCGCTCGTCGAACGGCACGCCGGGCAGCACCAGGCTGTCGCCGTCCTCCTTCAGCCTCGTCAGGAACTTGCCGTTCGCCTTGAGGCAGGCATAGCCATAGGACGTCCCATCCGCGACCAGCGGCAGGGAAAAGGCGAAGGCGCGAACCTCTTCATAGGTCATGGGCATGGGCGAACCTCCCGTAGCGCGACTATAGAAGGAGGATGAGCGCGGAAAACACCCTGAAGACGCCGATCCTGGTGCTGGGCGCCACCAGCCTGATCGGGACCTTCCTGATGGCGCGGCTGCAGGCCGCCGGCCACGAGCCCATGGGCCTGTCGCGCCGTCCTCCGGGAGGAGACGCCTGCTGGATCGACGCCGACCTGCGCGGCGACGACCTGGCCGAGCAGCTGCCCGGCGCGGCCACGGTCTTCGCCCTGTCGCCGATCTGGCTGCTGCCCGAGGTGCTGCCGCTGCTGAAGGCGCGCGGCATGACCCGCCTGGTGGCCTTCTCCTCGACCAGCCGCTTCACCAAGGAAGCCTCGCCCGAGCCCGCCGAGCGCGCCGTGGCCAAGGCCCTGGCCGACGCGGAAACCGCCGTCGAGGCCTTCTGTTCGGAGCACGGCGTGGCCTGGACCATCCTGCGCCCGACCCTGATCTACGCCGAGGGCCGCGACGGCAACGTCAGCCGCCTGGCCGGCCTGATCCGCCGCTTCAAGGTGCTGCCGCTATCGGGTTCGGGCGAGGGCCTGCGCCAGCCGGTCCATGCTGACGACCTGGCCGCCGGCGCCATCGCGGCGGCGACCGCCCCGGCGGCGGCGGGCCGCGCCTACGCCCTGGTCGGCGGCGAGACCCTGGCCTATCGCGACATGGTGCGCCGGATCTACAAGGGCCTGGGGAGACGGCCGCTGATCGCGCCGCTGCCGCCGTGGCTGTTCAGCCTGCTGCTGACCCTGGCGCGGCCGTTCTTCCCCGGGGCGACGGCGGCCATGGGCGCGCGGATGAGCCAGGACCTGACGTTCGACGCGGCCGATGCGGTGAGGGATTTCGGGTGGGCGCCGAGGGATTTCCGGCCGAAGTTCTGAGCAAAGGAACCTCCCCCTGTGGGGGAGGCGATCGCGCAGCGATCGGTGGGGGGCGTATCTTCCACAACCTCGAAAGCTGAAAACGTCCCCCCTCCGGCCCTCCGGGCCACCTCCCCCAGAGGGGGAGGATCTTCGCTTCAGATGCTCCCCCTCTGGGGGAGCTGTCGCGGAGCGACTAAGGGGGCCCGCGCGGCGTCTAGGCCAACCCCGCCCGTCCGTAATACAGCGTCCCCGCCGTCGGCTGGGCGAGCCCACGCGCGATCCGCGGGCCGAACTTCGTAGCCGACAGCAGACGCTGAACCATCCCCTCGTCCCCCGCCCGGCGGAACGCCCGGGCGGACGCCGACCAAAGCGCCGTGGTCGCCGGATGCGGAACGACGACGCCGGCGGCGAGACCGAGGGCCAGCAGGCTCCAGCCGGCGGCGCGGGCGGTGATGTGGCCAATGGGGCGGTCAGGACGGGTCATGGTCGTGCTCCTTTCATGAGGTCGAGGAGGACCGCCGGGCTGGGCGGGTGGCGGCCCTCCTCGGGCCGCCGGATAGTCCTTTCCAGGCTATTCGGCGGCGATGGCGATCTCGTCGATCGAGATCCCCAGGCGGTAGGCGACGCCGGCCCCGTAGGCCGGATCGGCGCGATGGAAGTGCACCAGCTGGCGCTTCTGGATCTCGACCGGCACGCCGTGCATGGCCGCGGCGATGTTGTCGAACAGCTGGCGCTGCTGGTCGGGGCTCATCAGCCGGAAGAGATCCCCCGGCTGGGTGTAGTCGTCGTTCCCGTCGCGGTGGCTGTAGCGGTCGGCGTCGCCGTGGATCGGCAGCGGCGGCTCGGCGACGGACGGATCCTCCACCGGCCCGCCGAAGCTGTTGGGCTCGTACCAGGCGTCGGTGCGCGGCGGGCTGTCGAACCGCATGGCGCCGTCGGCGTGGTAGTGATGCACCGGGCAGCGCGGACGGTTCACGGGCAGCGCCTCGTAGTGCGTGCCGATCCGATAGCGGTGCGCGTCGGCGTAGGCGAAGATCCGCGCCTGCAGCATCTTGTCGGGCGAGAAGCCGATGCCCGGCACGATGTTGGACGGCGAGAACGAGCTCTGCTCAACCTCGGCGTGGTAGTTGTCCGGATTGCGGTTCAGCTCCAGCACCCCGACCTCGATCAGCGGATAGTCCGCATGCGGCCACACCTTGGTCAGGTCGAACGGGTTCCAGCGGAAGCTGGCGGCCTGCTCTTCGGTCATGATCTGCACGTAGAAGGTCCAGCGCGGGAAATCGCCCTTCTCGATCGACTCGAACAGGTCGCGCTGGGCGCTCTCGCGGTCATTGGCGATGACCGCATTGCCCTCGGCGTTCGTCCAGTTCTTGATGCCCTGCTGGGTCTTGAAGTGGAACTTCACCCACACGCGCTCATTGGCGGCGTTGAGGAAGCTGTAGGTGTGGCTGCCGAAGCCGTGGACGTGGCGATAGCTCTGCGGCAGGCCCCGGTCCGAGAACAGGGTCGTCACCTGGTGCAGGCTTTCCGGCGACAGGCTCCAGAAGTCCCACATCGCCGTCGGCGAGCGCAGGTTCGACACCGGGTGGCGCTTCTGGGTGCGGATGAAGTCGGGGAACTTCAGCGGGTCGCGCAGGAAGAACACCGGGGTGTTGTTGCCCACCAGGTCCCAGTTGCCCTGCTGGGTATAGACCTTCAAAGCAAAGCCGCGCACGTCGCGCTCGGCGTCGGCCGCGCCGCGCTCGCCGGCCACGGTCGAGAAACGCAGCAGCACCTCGCTTTCGGCGCCCGGTTGCAGGGCGGCGGCCTTGGTCCAGCCGCTGATGTCGTGGGTGATCTTCAGCACGCCATAGGCGGCCGAGCCCTTGGCGTGGACGGCGCGCTCGGGAACCCGCTCGCGGTTCTGGTGGGCCAGCTTTTCCATCAGCTGGTAGTCCTGCATCAGCAGGGGCCCGCGCGGGCCGGCCGACAGGCTGTTCTGGTTGTCCGCGATCGGCGCCCCGGCGCTCGTGGTCATGATCGTCTTGGTCATCTGGCCCTCGTCATCTCGTAGCGCCACTGTCCCAGGCGGCGTTCGATAAATCCAATTGATCGTTTTTGCCGACAGGATCGGCTC
The DNA here is from genome assembly GCF_059418205.1 of Caulobacter sp. GW821-FHT09B11. Taxonomy (NCBI): domain Bacteria; kingdom Pseudomonadati; phylum Pseudomonadota; class Alphaproteobacteria; order Caulobacterales; family Caulobacteraceae; genus Caulobacter; species Caulobacter sp. GW821-FHT09B11. The sequence continues at coordinate 43,791 of NZ_JBWKPK010000002.1, forward strand.
GATCTATCAAAGCCTAGGACAGGGGCGTCGCGCGGGTCTTGAACGGCCACGCCTCGACCCGGAGCGTCCGGCGGTCTAATCCAGGGCCATGACCGCCATCCTGCCCGACGCCGCCGCCGCCAACTGGGTCGACCGCTACGCCCCGGCCGCCTTGCGCCCCTGGCTGAAGCTGGGACGGTTCGACCGCCCGGCCGGCATCTGGCTCTTGATGCTGCCCGGCTGGCAGGGCATCGCCCTGGCCGGGGCCGAGAAGGGCCAGCTGCCCAATCCCTGGCTGCTGATCGCCTTCTTCGTCGGCGCGGCCCTGATGCGGGCGGCCGGCTGCGCCTTCAACGACATCGTCGATCGCGACTTCGACGCCCAGGTGGCCCGCACGGCCCTGCGCCCGATCCCGGCTGGCCTGATCACCGTCAAGCAGGCCTGGCTGTTCCTGGTGGGATGCAGCCTGACCAGTTTCCTGATCCTGATCTGCCTTGGCTGGCTGGCCATCGGCCTCGGCGTGGCCTCGCTGCTGCTGGTGGCCGGCTATCCGTTCATGAAGCGGATCACCTGGTGGCCGCAGGCGTGGCTGGGCCTGACCTTCAACTGGGGCGCGCTGCTCGGCTACGCCGCCGCCACCCATTCGCTGAGCTGGTCGGCCGCCCTGCTCTACGCCTCGGGCCTCTTCTGGACCCTGGGCTACGACACCATCTACGCCATCCAGGACATCGAGGACGACGCCCTGGCCGGGGTGAAGTCGTCGACCCGCCGCCTGGGGTCGAAAGTCCGCCAGGGCGTGGCGATCTTCTACGTCCTGGCCTTCGTGCTGGCCCTGGCCGCCGCCTGGGTCGGGGGGCTTGGACCGCTGTTCCTGCCGCTGCTGGGCCTCTTTGGCCTGCACCTGTCGCGCCAGGCCGTCGCCGTGCGGCTGGACGACGGGGCCGGCGCACTGAAGCTCTTCAAGTCCAACGCCCAGGCCGGCGCGATCCTGGTGCTGGCGCTGGTGGCGGGGGCGTGGACGCCGGCGGGGTTCTGAGGCCGCAAGACCCCCTCCGGCCCTCCGGGCCACCTCCCCCAGAGGGGGAGGATCTGGTCGGCGCGGCGCTCTTCAAGATGCTCCCCCTCTGGGGGAGCTGTCGCGGGGCGACTGAGGGGGCCCGCCGCAGGCGGGTCAGAACGGCCCCGCGCGGTAGATTCGCTCCATCGACCGCTCCAGCTCGCCCAGCCGCCGGTCATAGGCCCGCGCCAGGCACGCCCGGTTGGCCTTGCAGCCCGCGCGGGCGTTCAGCCAGGCCTGCTGCTCGTCCATCAGCGCCCCGCGCGCGCCCATGCCCATGGTGCGCTTGTTGACGTCGTAGAGCACGGCCATCCGCACGTCCTTGTTGTCCAGGCCGCGGTCGGCGCAGATCGCCTTTTCGTCGGGCCGCCTGGCCTTGTCGCAGTCGAAGCTGGCGGCGTGGGACGCGCCGGCGAAGCCAAGCACGGCAAGGGCGACGACAACAGGCAAGCGCATGAAAAACCTCCGGAAACGGGCATGACCTAACGGCATTCTGTCGGCCAGAACCTGAATGTGCGATGATCCGTTCCATGGCCGTCGCCGCTCGCATCAAGCCGCAGGAGCTGTTCCGCCCGGAAGATTGGGCCCTTCTCTCGCGCCGCTCGTCCTGGCGCGGGATCGCCATGGTCGCCCACGCCTGGGGCGTGATCCTGCTGGCCGGCGCCGTCTTCGTGATCTGGCCCACCCCGCTGACCTACCTCGTCGCCGTGATGCTAATCGGCGCCCGGCAACTGGGTCTGGCGATCCTGATGCACGAGGCGGCCCACGGCGGGCTGCATCCCAACCTCAAGGTCAACGACTGGCTGGGCGAGTGGCTGTGCGCAGCCCCGCTGGGGGCGTCGCTGAACGCCTACCGCCCCTATCACCTGACCCACCACAAGTTCGCCCAGCAGGCCGAGGACCCGGACCTCGTGCTGTCGGCCCCGTTCCCGACCACGCGAGCGTCCCTGCGCCGCAAGATCGTCCGCGACCTGACGGGCCAGACCTTCTTCAAGCAGCGGTTCGGACCGATCATCGCGGGGCTGAAGAAGCGTGGGCACGGCCAGGCCCCGGGCGCGATCTTCGCCCGAGCGGCGGCGGGCCAGAAGCGGTTCCTGCTGATCAACCTGGCCATGCTGGTCGCGCTGTCGGCCGCCGGCCTGTGGTGGGCGTGGCTGGCCCTGTGGATCGTGCCGATGGCCACCTGGTTCCCGCTGGTCACCCGCCTGCGCAACATCGCCGAGCACGCCCTGGTCGCCAAGGACGAGCCCGACCCGTTCCGCCACGCCCGCACGACGAAGGCCAACTGGCTGGAGCGCGCCCTGGTCGCGCCCTACCACGTCAACTTCCACGCCGAGCACCACCTGTTCATGCACGTGCCCTGCTGGAACCTGCCCCGGGCGCACCGGCTGCTGGCCGAGAAGGGGCTGACCGAGGGCATGCTGAACGCGCCGGGATACCTGACGGTGCTGAAAGCGGCGTCGGGGAAGGTCGCAGCCTGACCCCATTTCCTCCCGTCATTCCCGCCCTTGTGGCGGGAACCCCTGGTTCCGCTTCCACGTGAGGCGCAAGCGACGTGCTCAGCACGTCGCCCCCTCCGCCCTTGCGGCTGACAGAGGGGTTCCCGCCACAAGGGCGGGAATGACGGGCGTTATGGATTGGCGTTGGCTGGACGCCAATGCTCTAACCCGCCCATGATCGTCCAGACCCTGGAAGGCCGCCGGGCCTTCATCGCCGACAACACCCGCCTGCTGCCCACGCCGCACGCGCCCGAACTGGTGCTGCACCTGGCCGACGAAATCACGCCGCTGTGGCGGCTGACGGAAGAAGCGCTGGAGGAAATCGGCCTGCCGCCGCCGTTCTGGGCCTTCGCCTGGGCCGGCGGCCAGGCCCTGGCGCGCTATGTGCTCGACCATCCGGAGATCGTGCGCGGCAAGCACGTGATCGACTTCGCCACCGGCTCGGGCATCGTCGCCGTCGCGGCCATGAAGGCGGGCGCGGCGAGCGTGCTGGCGGCCGACATCGACGTCTTCTGCGAAGCCGCCGTCGCCATGAACGCGCAGGCCAACGGGGTCGAGATCGGCTTCACCGACCAGAACCTGCTGGACGCCCCGCCGCCGGCCGCCGACGTGCTGCTGGCCGGCGACATCTGCTACGAGGGCCCGATGGCCAAGGCGGTCATGGCCTGGCTGGCGCAGGGCCGCGCGGCCGGGGCCAGCGTGCTGGTCGGCGATCCGGGCCGCACCTACTTCCCCAAGGAGGGCCTGGTGAAGCTGGCCGAATACCAGGTGCCCACCACCCGCGAGCTGGAAGACCTGGCGGTGAAGCGCACCAGCGTCTGGACTCTGCCGTGACGCCAAACTAGAACATTTGCGGAACACTCTGAGGAGCCCGCCCATGCGCGAAGACGGCAAGATCGACTATATCGAGTGGGCGGGCGGCGAGCTGCCGGCCACCAAGGCCTTCTATTCGGCCGCCTTCGGCTGGACCTTCACCGACTACGGCCCCGACTACGCGGCCTTCGAGGGCCAGGGCGCCGACGGCGGCTTCGTCGGCGACGTCACCGAGGAACCGGCCAAGCCGCTGGTGGTGCTCTATGCCGTCGACCTGGAAGCCATGGAAGCCAAGGTCGCGGCGGCCGGCGGCGTGGTCGTGAAGCCGATCTTCGAATTCCCGGGCGGCCGGCGGTTCCACTTCCTGGATCCGGCGGGGAACGAACTGGCCGTGTGGAGCGCGACGGGGTTCGAGTGATCCTTCTCCCCTTGCGGGAGAAGGTGGCGGCGAAGCCGACGGATGAGGGGTCTCTCAGATAGGAGACGCCTCACCCAGCCTAACCGCTGCACGAAGCTTTGAGGTTGAGAGACCCCTCACCCGACCTCCCTCCGGGAGGCCACCCTCTCCCGCAAGGGGAGAGGGAACCTGAAAAACCGTCACAAACCCCCGCTAAGTTCCGCACCCTGACGATCGGGGGAACAACGTGGGCCAGCGGAGCTGCGGCGACTGCGGGATGTGCTGCAAGCTGATGGGCGTCGAGGCCATCGGCAAGGCGCCGCACGCCTGGTGCGGCCACTTCCGCAAAGGGGCCGGCTGCGCGATCTACGCCGACCGCCCCAAGGCCTGCGCCGACTTCTCCTGCTACTGGCTGAACGCCGAGGGCCTGTCGGACGAGTGGCGGCCCGACCGCGCCCGCTTCGTCCTGCACCGCGAGGACGGCGGCCGGCGGCTGATCGTCGAGGTCGATCCGGCCCAGCCCCAGGCCTGGCGCAAGGCCCCCTACCACGCGACCTTTCGCGACTGGGCCAGGCGCGGCGCGGCCGGCGGCCTGACCCTCAACGTGCTGGTCGGCCCCCGCGCCTTCGAGATCCGCGCCGACGGCGACGTCGACCTCGGCATCGTCCGCGACATGGCCGCCAAGCCCTTCGCGGGAGCCGCCCAATGACCGACGTCGTCGCAAGTCCCGCGCCCGGCCCCGCCCCCGGAAAAGCCTGCGGCTCCTGCGGCATGTGCTGCAAGGTGCTGGCCATCGACGAGCTGAACAAGCCCGACGGCGTCTGGTGCGGCCACTTCAGGAAGGGCGGCGGCTGCGGCTCGTACGAGACCCGTCCGGGTGCCTGCCGGGGCTTCCACTGCCTGTGGCTGACCTCGGAGAAGCTCGACGAGACCTGGCGGCCCGACAAGGCCGGCTTCCTGATGTATTCCGACCGCGACGGCAAGCGACTGAACGTGGTGGTCGACCCCGGCAAGCCGGCGGCCTGGAAGCGCGAGCCCTACTACCGCCGCATCAAGGCGATGTCGCAGCGGGCCTATGACGGCTACGAGCTGGTGGTCTGCGTCGGCGACCGCCGCACCGTGGTCTTCCCCACCGAGGACGTCGAGCTGGGCGTGCTGAACCCCGGCCACAAGCTGGTCAGCGGCTATGTGAACCGCGACGGCGCGCAGGTTCCCTTCGCCATGGTGCTGAGCGACGCGGAGGGGTGAGGGACGCTGGCGCCTATGGCTCCAGAGTCCTAGCCACCTCACAGCCGCCTCCCTCGCCCTTGTGGCGAGGGCCCATGCCGGCGACCGCTCAGACCTCGGCCAGTCGCTAAAGGTCTGAGCGGCTGAACGATGGGTCCTGGGCACAAGGCCCAGGAAGGCAAGAGGGGGAGGCGGCGAGGCCCTTGCCGCAGAACGCGTGGGAGCCGACCCGATGAGCCCCCGCGCCGATTCTTGGCAGCAGCCTGTCCGCCGCAAGTTCCCTATCCGCCTCAACCGGCCTATCTAGCCGCCCATGAGCGACTTCGACGACGAGGACGAGACCCAGGGCCGCCGCCGGGCGCTGTCCAACATCCAGGTGCTGGGCTTCCTGGCGCGCTTCTGGCTGCGCCGGAAGCTGATCTTCACCGCCGGGGTGGTGCTGACCCTGGTCGCGGTGGGCTTCGACGTCGCCCTGCCGACCGCCGCCGAGCACCTGGTCAATGTGGTCGTGGCCGGCGAGAAGTCGCGCGCCTGGGGCGCCTGGGCCGTCTTCGTCGGCGTCTACCTGGCCTTCTCGCTGATCCGCAACATCGCCCATCGGTTCTGGATCCCGCTGGCCGCCCGCAACATGGAGGAGATGACCAACGAGGGCTTCGCCCGCGTCCAGGCCTTCTCGTCCGACTGGCACGCCGACAGCTTCGCCGGGGCCACGGTGCGCAAGCTGACCCGCGCCATGTGGGGATACGACAGCGTCACCGACGCCTTCACCATCTGGCTCGTGCCCAGCATGATCGTGCTCTTGGGCCTGTCGGGCGTGATGCTGGTCAAGCAGCCCCTGGCCGGCGCGATCTCGCTGGTCGTGGTGCTGCTGTACCTGTCGGTGAACCTGTGGATCACCGAGCGCTATGTCCGCCCCGCCAACCTGAAGTCCAACGCCCTGGACTCCGCCATCGGCGGGGCCCTGGCCGACGCCGTGACCTCCAACCCGACCGTGAAGGCCTTCGGGGCCGAGGACCGCGAGACCCAGCGCCTGGCCCAGGTCACCGCCGCCTGGCGCGACGCGGTGATGGTCACCTGGAACCGCTTCACCGACGTCTGGCTGGGCCAGAACCTGCTGCTGGTCGTGCTGCAGGCGGGCCTGACCGGGGCCATGGTCTGGTCCTGGATGCGCGGCCAGGCCAACGCCGGCGACATCGTCGCGGCCATGACCTCGTTCCTGCTGATGAGCGGCTACCTGCGCAACATGGGCGAGAACATCCGCATGCTGCAGAAGGGCATCGACGACAGCGAGGACGTCGCGGCCTGGTCGACGCTGCCACCGCAGATCGCCGACGCCCCCGGCGCGCCCGACGTCGTGACCGGCCCCGGCGCGATCGCCTTCCAGGGCGTGACCTTCGCCTACCGCAACGCCGGCGCGCCGCTCTACGACCGCTTCTCGCTGGACATCGCGCCGGGCGAGAAGGTGGCCCTGGTCGGCCCCACGGGCTCGGGCAAGTCGACCTTCGTCAAGCTGATCCAGCGCCTGCACGACCTGCAGGGCGGGCGGATCCTGGTCGACGGCCAGGACGTCGCCAAGGTCACCCAGGGCAGCCTGCGCCGCGCCATCGCCGTGGTGCCGCAGGACCCGGCCCTGTTCCACCGCTCCCTGCTCGACAACATCGCCTACGGCCGCCCCGACGCGACCTTCGACCAGGTGGTGGAGGCGGCGAAGAAGGCCCGGGCTCACGACTTCATCCTGAAGCTGCCGCACGGCTACGACACCCTGGTCGGCGAGCGCGGCATCAAGCTGTCGGGCGGCGAGCGCCAGCGCGTGGCCATCGCCCGCGCCTTCCTGACCAACGCCCCGATCCTGGTTCTGGACGAGGCCACCTCGTCGCTCGACGTCGAGACCGAGGCCCTGGTGCAGGAGGCCGCCGAGGCCCTGATGCAGGGCCGCACGACGATCGTCATCGCCCACCGCCTGTCGACCGTGCGCGGCGCCGACCGGATCCTCGTCTTCCAGAACGGCCGCGTCGTCGAGGAAGGCCGCCACGCTGAGCTGAAGGCGAAGGGCGGGGTCTATGCGCGGCTGAACGCGGTCAGCGAGGGGGCGGTTTAGGCCGCGAGGCCAGGGCCTCCTCCGCCGTCACGTTGCAGGCGTCGCCCTGCGGCCGAAGCTCCATCCGGATATCCCCCAGCACCACGTCGCGCTGGGTCGAGGGCGCGACGGTCGCGGTCTCGCCCGAGCGCGCCAGCACCCCGGCGATATCGGCCACCCGGCCGCAGACGCTCGACGCATAGCCGATCTTCGTCCATCGGCCCTCGCGCATCCCGAAGACGTCGAGCATCGCCCCGCTCGACAGCAGCACCTCCTCGGCGCCGTCCCCGTCGATGTCCAGCAGCAGGGCCGAGCACGGCTTGGCGGCGAAGCGGCACGGCGAGTCGCTGAGGTCGGCCAGGCGTTCGAAGCCGTTCGGCAGGGTCCGCCCCTTGGGATAGACGATCACCTCGGCCATCGGCTCGGCCTTCCCCGGCTGGGGCCCCGCCGCCAGGCGGGCGAGGCTGGCCTTGGCCGCCTTGGCGACGAGGGCGTCGGGACCGGCCGCCAGGCGCTTCAGGGCGTCCAGGCCGAACCGGCCGCTGCGGAAGCGCAGGAAGTCGTAGTCGAACGCCTCGGCCTTGACCTTGCCGGCCTGCAGCCGCGCGACCTGGTCGCCGACCGACAGCCGTCGGGGATCCGCGATCGGCGTCACCAGGGCCAGCAGCACGACGATGACCACGAAGGCCATGGCGATGTTGGTCGCCTCCAGGGTCTTCAGCCAGGGCCCCGGCCGCACGGCGGCGACCGCGTAGCCGATCGCGTAACCGGCCGCGACCAGCACGCAGGCGGCGGCGATGATCCGGTCGGTGCTGAGGCCGTACTGGCCGATGCGCAAGGAAAGGCCATAGGCGGCCAGCACGGTGATCGGAACCAGCAGCAGCCCGGCCAGCCGCGCCGCCCATTTCAGGACCAGGGCGGTCGTCTCGGTGCCGTCCTGATAGGCGGCGTTGGTCAGCAAAACGAGGAAGGCGGCGGCGGTCAGCAGGCTGGCGGTGGCGCTGCGGGTCTTCCACAGCGGCTCCAGCCCCGTGAACGGCAGGGTCAGCAGGAAGGCGCCCGCGATCAGCACCATCAGCGGCAGCAGCCAGGCCAGCAGGGTCAGGGCCACGGTCCGCACCCCGCGCACCAGGCCGGCCCGCACGTCGGTCAACTGGACGGCGGCGGCGAAGATCGTGGTGGTGGCCGGAATGGCGAACAGCTTGGTCTGGATGACCGTCTCGATGATCCCGACGCCGATCAGCTTGAACAGCACGGCCGCCAGCCACAGCAGCAGCCAGAAGGCCCCGGTGAAGCCCGCCGCCAGCGCCAGCTGCACCCCGTGCTTCCAGGTGATGTCGAAATAGCTGGCGAAGCGGGCGATCGGCCGCCGCTCGATGTCGGCCGGCTCGACCAGGTGGTGGCCGATGAAGATCAGCGCCGCCACGCCCAGTATGCTCAGCGGACCCAGGCCGTTGACGCCCGAGGCCGACGGATCGCCGCTCCACACGCCATAGGCCCCGACCCCGGCGGCGAGCACGACGACCACGCCCTTCCAGGCCGCCAGCGCCGGCCAGCGCATGGTCGAAAGCCCGGCCAGCACCACGAACGGCGCGAACAGGAAGGCCAGCAGGAACGCCGCATAGACCATCGGCTGGCCGTCGGGCCAGGACTTGAACTGGTCGGCCTGGTACAGCCAGTACAGCAGCAGGCCCTGGGCCAGCCCCGTGACCAGCCGCAGGATCGCCGCCCGGCGGACGGCGCGCGGATCGGCTTCGACGGCTTGATCGGTCATCGACGGGCTCCTGCAACCTTTGGAGCAGCAGAGATCACGCCCCGCGTGCGGCGCCTAGGACCAAGCTTGGCCTCCATCCTTTCTCCACACGCTCTCGACGCCCGCTCGACACCCCCTCCACACCTTGCCCTCTCGCCTTGCCCTGGCGCGCCCCCGCTTCTAGGTTCCGCCGCGTTCCAGGAGTCTCCCCGCCCATGGCCTATCGCTCGCTTCGCGAATTCATCGACGTGCTGGAGGCCCAGGGCGAGCTGGTGCGGGTCAAGGAGCCGGTCTCTTCGGTCCTGGAGATGACCGAGATCCAGACCCGCCTGCTGGCGACCGGCGGTCCGGCCGTGCTGTTCGAGCACGTGCTGCTGCCCGACGGAACGCGCTCGTCGATGCCTGCCCTGGCCAACCTGTTCGGCACGGTCAAGCGGGTGGCCATGGGCGTGACGCTGGGCGGCGAGCCGCGGACCACCGCGGGCGAACTGCGCGAAGTGGGCGAGCTGCTGGCCTTCCTGCGCCAGCCCCAGCCCCCCAAGGGCCTGAAGGACGCCATCGACATGCTGCCGCTGGCCAAGACGGTGCTGTCGATGCGCCCGGGCACGGTGAAGAAGGCGCCGGTGCAGGAAGTGGTGCTGAAGGGCGACCAGATCGATCTGTCCAAGCTGCCGGTGCAGACCTGCTGGCCGGGCGAGCCCGCGCCGCTGATCACCTGGGGCCTGGTGGTCACCAAGGGCCCCAGCGACGACCGCGAGGACGACTTCAACCTCGGCATCTACCGCATGCAGGTGTTGGGCAAGGACCGGGCGATCATGCGCTGGCTGGCCCATCGCGGCGGGGCCCAGCACTACGCCCGCCACAAGAAGGCCGGCAAGAAGGAGCCCCTGCCCTGCGCCGTCGTGCTGGGGGCCGATCCCGGCACGATCCTGGCCGCCGTGACGCCGGTCCCCGACACCCTGTCGGAATACCAGTTCGCCGGCCTGCTGCGCGGCGCCAAGCTCGACCTCGTGCCGGCCAAGACCGTGCCGCTGATGGTGCCGGCCCAGGCCGAGATCGTCATCGAGGGCCACGTCCTGCTCGACGAGCACGCCGAGGAAGGCCCCTACGGCGACCACACCGGCTACTACAACAGCGTCGAGACCTTCCCGGTCTTCCAGGTGACCGCCATCACCATGCGCAAGGACCCGATCTACCTGACCACCTTCACCGGCCGGCCGCCGGACGAGCCCTCGGTGCTGGGCGAGGCGCTGAACGAGGTGTTCATTCCGCTGATCCGCCAGCAGTTCCCCGAGATCGTCGACTTCTGGCTGCCGCCCGAGGGCTGCTCCTACCGCATCGCGGTGGTGTCGATGAAGAAGGCCTATCCGGGCCACGCCAAGCGGGTGATGCTGGGCGTCTGGAGCTATCTGCGCCAGTTCATGTACACCAAGTGGGTGATCGTCGTGGACCACGACATCAACGCCCGCGACTGGAAGGACGTGATGTGGGCGATCAGCACCAAGATGGATCCGGCCCGGGACATCACGGTGATCGAGCACACCCCGATCGACTACCTCGACTTCGCCAGCCCGGTCAGCGGCCTCGGCTCCAAGATCGGCCTCGACGCCACCGACAAGTGGGAGCCCGAGACGACACGGGAATGGGGCGAGGAGATCCGCATGGACCAGACGGTGGTCGACGCGGTCAGCGAGAAGTGGTCGCGGCTCGGCCTGCCGGGCGAAGGCAAGCCGATCTGGAAGACGAAGTAGACGGGAGAAGAACCCCCTCCGGCCCTCTGGGCCACCTCCCCAATAGGGGGAGGATCTGGTCAGCAAGATGCTCCCCCTCTGGGGGAGCTGTCGCGGAGCGACTGAGGGGGTCTCCCACGAGGGGGACCGAATGCGAACTCTAACCCTGGCGGCCCTGGCCGTCGCACTGATGGCGAGCACGGCGATGGCAGAGATCCCCTCCCCCAAGAAGCCCTGGGACGACGCCTTCCTACCGCCCGCGCCGCACTGGCAGGGCGCGAGCCAGGCGCTGATCCGCGACAAGGCCGATCCGTGGGTGACGCCGTTCGAGGCCGATCCGGGCCACGACTTCAGCCCGACCTACGCCGACACCCGCGCCTGGTTCGACCGGCTCGACAAGGCGACCAAGCTGGTCCGCGTCGAGGACTTCGGGGTCTCGCCCGAAGGCCGGCCGATCTTCGCCGTCATCGCCAGCAAGGACGGCGACAAGCTGGATCCGAAGAAGCCGCTGCTGCTGGTGCAATGCGGCATCCATCCGGGCGAGATCGACGGCAAGGACGCGGGCATGATGCTGCTGCGCGACATGGCGTTTCACGGAAAGGACGGCCTGCTCGACAAGGTCAACCTCGTCTTGATCCCGATCCTGTCGGTCGACGGCCACGAGCGCTCGGGCCCCTATTCGCGGCCCAACCAGCGCGGGCCGCGTATCCAGGGCTGGCGCAACACGGCGACCAACCAGAACCTCAACCGCGACTTCATGAAGCTCGACCAGCCCGAGATGCAGGCGCTGAAGCGGCTTCAGGCCAAGTACCAAGCAGACCTTTACGTCGACGTCCACGTCACCGACGGCATGGATTACCAGTACGACGTCACCTACGGCTACAACGGCGAGGACGGCGTCTGGTCGCGCTCGCCGGCCACCGCCAAGTGGCTGGACGAGGCCTTCAAGCCGGCGATGAACCAGAGCCTGGAGGCCGAGGGCCACATCCCGGGCGAGCTGGTGTTCGGCGTCGACGAGCGCGATCCCAAGGCCGGGCTGTCGGACGGCGGGCTGGGCGAGCGGTTCTCCAACGGCTGGGGCTCGGCCGCCCACGTGCCGACCATCCTGATCGAGAACCATAGCCTCAAGCCCCACGCCCAGCGGGTGCTGGGGACCTACGTCTTCATCGAGACGGCGCTGAAGCTGCTGGCGCAGAAGGGCGATGCGCTGCGCGCCGCCGCCGTCGCCGACAGCGCCCTGCGGCCGGCGACCATCCCGGCCAACTTCGTCGCCGACGACAAGCCGACCACGACCCGGGCCTTCAAGGGCATCCGTTACGAGACCTATGACAGCGTCGCCTCGGGCAAGACCGAGATCCGCTGGCTGGGGCAGCCCGACCCCGACCTCTGGCAGTTGCCGTTCTACGGCTCGCACCCGACGCTGCAACTGGCCCGCCCCAAGGCCTATTGGGTGCCCAGCTACCGCGCCGACATCATCGAGCGGCTGAAGCTGCACGGCGTGAAGGTCGAGACGCTGGAGGCGTCCAGGACCGTGCCGGTCGAGATGCTGCGCCTCGTGGACCCCAAGCTCGCGCCCCGCGCCAACGAGGGCCACGTGCAGATGAGCGTCGAGCAGGTGACCACGCAGGCGCGCGACTGGACCTTCCCCAAGGGCTCGGTGCGGGTTTCGACCGACCAGCCGCTGGGCGACCTCGTCGTGCTGCTGCTCGAGCCGCAGTCGAGCGAGAGCGTCTTCGCCTGGGGCCTGGTCCCCGAGGTGCTGAGCCGCGTCGAATATATCGAGCCCTACGCCATCGCCCCGCTGGCCGAGAAGATGCTGGCCGCCGATCCGGCGCTCAAGGCCGAGTTCGAGGCCAAGCTGGCCGCCGACCCCAAGTTCGCCGCCGACGCCGACGCGCGGCTGGCCTGGTTCTACAAGCGCACGCCCTTCTACGACGACCGCCACCTGCTCTACCCGATCGCCCGGGAGAGGTAGGTTTTCCCCCTACCTCCCGTCATTCCCGCCCTTGTGGCGGGAAACCCTGGTTCCGCTCGCACGGGCGGGGCAAGCGGCGTGCCGAGCACGCCGCCCCATCCTCACCTGCGGCTGACAGAGGGGTTCCCGCCACAAGGGCGGGAATGACGGGCGGATAGGGAGGCAATCAAGCGTCCCACGGCCGCTCCGCCCCATACCGCCCCACCAGCGCGTCCACCGCCGCCCGCAGCTTGGCGCTGGGATACGGCGTACGCGGCCACACCAGGTTCACCGGCAGCGGACTGTCGAACACCCCGTCGAGCACCGTCTCCAGCCGGCCGGCGGCCAGGTCCTCGGCCACCACCCAGCGGGGGACCATGGCGATCCCGGTTCCTGCACGCGCCGCCTCGGCCAGGACCAGGGCGTCGCCGATCCGCAGGCGGCCGTCGACCGCCAGCAGCCGCGCCGTCCCGCTCTCATCGACATAGGGCCAGGGCGTGGGACGGCCGTCGCGGGCCTCGACCAGGCAGTCGTGACCCAGCAGATCCTCGACGCGCGCCGGCCGTCCCCGCGCATCCAGATAGGCCGGCGTCGCGCAGACCACCCGCCGCTGCACGCCCAGCGGCCGGGCGATCAGGCCGGCGCGGTCGTCGAGGTCGCCGACGCGCACGGCCAGATCCACGCCCTCGGCGGTCAGGTCCACCGCCCGGGCGCCGAACGCCACCTCCAGCCGCAGGGCCGGCCAGCGGGCGACGAGGTCCAGCAGCACGGGCATGACGAAGGCCCGGCCCAGCAGCGGCGGCAGGGCCACGCGCAGCAGGCCCGACGGCTCCCCCCGGCCTTGCAGCAGCTCGGCCTCGGCTTCGGCCAGACCCGCCAGGGCGGCGACGCAGCGGGCGTGGAAGCCGCGGCCGTCCTCGGTCAGGGAAACGCTGCGGGTCGTGCGGGCCAGCAGGCGCACGCCCAGCCGCGCCTCCAGCCGCTGCACTGCCTTGCCTACGGCCGAGGGCGACAGGCCCAACGCCGGCGCGGCGGCGGCGAAACCGCCATGCTCGGCCACGGCCACGAAGGCCCGCACGCCGCCATAGCGGTCCAGGGAGGGGATCGATGTCATTCCCGCACTGAAGTCCGGAATGACTGGAATTCAAGTCGTTTCCGTCGTGCTCGTCCGCCCCCTAGCCTTCCGGCCATGCAGTACGATGGAAAAACCCTGGTGGTGATCGGCGGCGGCTCGGGGATCGGGCTGGCCACGGCGAAAGCCTTCGTCGAAGGCGGCGGCCGCGCGGTGATCGGCGGACGCTCGGCCGACCGGCTGGAGACGGCCCGCGCCCAGCTCGGCCCGAGCGCGCGGGCCGCGACCGTCGATCTCTTCGACACCGCCTCGGTGGCGCGGTTCTTCGACGGGATCGACCGCATCGACCACCTGTTCACTCCGGCCGCGACCTACACGATCGCCCCCTTCGACCATCCCGACGAGGCCGCCATCGCCTCGCCGTTCGACGGCAAGTTCTGGGGCCAGGTGCGGTGCGTCCGCGCCGCCGCGCCCAGGCTTTCGCCCGACGGCTCGGTGGTGCTGATGTCCGGCGCCGCCAGCGCCCGGCCGCCCAAGGGCGCGGCGCTCTACGCCGCCGCCAACGGCGCAATCGAGGCCTTCGGACGCGGCCTGGCGGTGGACCTGGCGCCCGTGCGCGTCAACGTCGTCGCCCCCGGCACGATCGACGGCGACCTCTGGGCCCGCCGTCCCGCCGAGGTCCGCGAAGCCGCCTTCGCCGGCCAGGCCAAGGATTCGCTGGTCGGCCGCCCTGGCCGCGAGGCCGAGATCGCCCAGGCGGTGCTGTTCCTGCTGAGCAACGGCTTCACGACCGGAACGACGCTGTTCACGGACGGCGGCTACAGCCTGCGCTGATGTTGCGGTCCACGCCCTCCCTCTAAATTCCCGTCATTCCCGCCCTTGTGGCGGGAAACCCTCTATCAGCCGCAAGGGCAGTAGGGGCGGCGTGCTCAGCACGCCGCTTGCACTTCACCTGCGAGCGGAACCAGGGGTTCCCGCCACAAGGGCGGGAATGACGGGAGTAAGGGGGTAGGCGGCGGTCCAAGCTCAACCTTACGCCACGTTACCGGTTGCCTTCCGGGCGGAAGCGAGGCCCATATGCGGCCCCGCTTTCTGTTCCGAAGGGTCCGCGCCATGGACGTTTCCGCCGCCGGCCACGCCGCCGCCCTCTGGGCCGGCCTGCACATCTTCCTGCTGCTGGTGCTGTCGCTGCTGGTCGTGCGCCTGCGCCAGAAGCACAAGGTGGCCCTGGGCGACGGCGGCGTTCCGGAACTGGCCCAGGCCATCCGCGCCTTCGGCAACGCCAGCGAATACATCCCCGCCGGCCTCGGCGTGCTGGCCGTGCTGGCCGTGGTCGGCGCGCCGATCATCGCCGTGCACGGCGTCGGCTTCGTGCTGTTCGCCGGCCGCCTGATCCACGCGGTGGGCCTGTCGCGCAGCGGCGGGGTCTCGATCCCGCGCGCCGTCGGCATGATCTGCACCTGGCTGGCCTACGTCTTCGGCGGCGTGATCCTGCTGTTCTACGCCATTCCCTGAGTTTCCGGGGGTCGGCGACGCTTGCCCCGCCCGCCCCGCCTCGTCATAAGGCCCCATGGACGAAAACCTGTTGCATGACGTCGTCGCCGCCGCGCGCAAGGCCGGGGCGGACGCCGCCGAGGCCGTGTTCGCCGAGCGCCAGTCCCTTTCGGTGGGCGTACGCCTGGGCGAACTGGAGGAAGTCGAGCGCGAGGAGGCCAAGGACCTGGGCCTGCGCGTCTTCGTCGGCCGCCGCAGCGCCACCGTCTCGGGCTCCGACGTCAGCCCCGAGGCCCGCGCCAAGCTGATCGAGCGCGCCGTGGCCATGGCCCGCCTGGCCCCCGAGGATCCCTATGCCGGCTTCGCGCCGCGCGACCGCCTGGCCAGGGGCCCGTTCCCCGACCTCGACCTGGTCGATACCTACGAGCCCACCGCCGAGACCCTGGAAGCCCAGGCCCGCGAGGCCGAAGCGGCCGCCCGCGCGGTCGAGGGGGTGACCAATTCCGACGGCGGCTCGTCGAGCTGGAGCTCCACGGCCTGGCGGCTGGTCACCAGCGACGGCTTCTCGGGCCTGCACGCGGCCACGGGCTTTGGCCTCTCGGCCTCGGCCATCGCCGGCGAGGGCGCGGGCATGGAGCGCGGCGGCGAAGGCCGGTCGGTGCGCCACGCGCAGGACCTGCCCACGCCCCAGGCCATCGGCGACAAGGCCGGCCGCCAGGCCGTCTCGCGCCTCAACGCCCGCAAGATCGGCTCGACCACCGCCCCGGTGATCTTCGAGAACCGCCTGGCCATGTCGCTGATCGGTCCGCTGATCGGCGCCATTTCCGGCCCCTCGATCGCCCGCGGCACCTCGTTCCTGAAGGACAAGCTGGGCCAGCGGATCTTCGCCGCCGGCGTGCAGCTGACCGAAGACCCGCACCGCGTGCGCGGCCTGGGCTCGGCCCCGTTCGACGACGAGGGCGTGGCCACGGTGCATCGCGCCCTGATCGACGACGGCGTGCTGACCACCTGGCTGCTCAACAGCGCCAGCGCCCGCCAGCTGAACCTCGAAACCACCGGCCACGCCTCGCGCGGCTCGGCCGGCCCGCCCGGGGTCTCGACCCACAACCTGACCCTGGAACCGGGCGACCTCGACCTGGCCGGGCTGATGGGCCAGGCCAGGGACGGCCTCTTCATCACCTCGATGTTCGGCCCGTCGCTGAACGGCAACACCGGCGACTGGTCGGTGGGCTGTTCGGGCTTCTGGTTCGAGAACGGCCAGGTCGCCTATCCGGTCACCGAGATCACCGTCGCCGGCAACCTGATCGACATCTACGGCCGGCTGGTGGTCGGTTCGGACCTCGAGATCCGCGGGGCCAGCAACAGCCCGTCCATCCTGGTCGACGGCCTGGCGATCGCGGGCAAATGATGAGCGACCTCGACCTGATCCTCGACGCGGCCCGCGAGGCCGGCGCCCTGGCCCTGGCGGCCCGGGCCAAGGGCGTGAAGATCTGGTCGAAGGAAGGCGGCTCACCGGTCACCGACGCCGACCTGGCCGTCGACGCCCTGCTCAAGGAACGCCTGCGCGCCGCCCGGCCCGACTACGGCTGGCTGTCGGAGGAGACCGTCGACGATCCCGCCCGCCTGGCCACGCAGCGCCAGTTCCTGGTCGATCCGATCGACGGCACCGTGGCCTTCATGAAGGACAAGCCATGGTTCGCCGTCTCGGTGGCCGTGGTCGAGAACGGCCGGCCGGTCGTCGGCGTCGTCCACGCCCCGGCCCTGAACGAGACCTATGCCGCCGCCCTGGGCGGCGGCGCGACCCTGAACGGCGTGGCCATCGCCCCCAGCCTCACCACGGAGCTTGAAGGCTCGGCCATGCTGGGCGACGCCAAGATGTTCGCCCACCCGGCCTGGCGCACGCCCTGGCCGCCGATGCGGATCGAGGCCCGCAACTCCATCGCCTATCGCATCTGCCTGGTGGCGGCCGGCGCCTTCGACGCGGCGATCGCGCTGAGCCCCAAGAGCGAGTGGGACCTGGCGGCCGCCGACCTGATCTGCGGCGAGGCCGGAGCGTTGCTTACCGACCACCGCGGCGGAAAATTCGCCTACAACCAGCCGAATCCGACGGTTCCAAGCCTGGTTTGCGCGAATGAGGCGCTTCACCCGTTGATCCTGTCACGCGTCGGGCATATCGACCTGCCATAATCATAATTTCCGCAGGATCGTGCTCCCCCATGTCCGACAAGCAGCTTCTTCATATCGTTATCGGCGGCGAACTGAAGGATGTCGCCGGCACCGAGTTCCGCGACCTCTCGAAGGTGGAATTCGTCGGCGCCTACCCGACCTACAACGACGCCCACGCCGCCTGGAAGGCCAAGGCGCAAGCGACCGTCGACAACGCCCACGCGCGCTACTTCATCATCCACGCCCACAAGCTGCTGGATCCGAGCGCGGCGTAAGACCTGATCCTTCTCCCCTTGCGGGAGAAGGTGTCATCCGCAGGATGACGGATGAGGGGTCGAAAGGCCCGTCCGTGGAGCTCTCCGCCTCGAAGGTTCCGCTCTCGGAGTTCTGAGAGACCCCTCACCCGACCCCGCTCCGCGGGGCCACCCTCTCCCGCAAGGGGAGAGGGAAGACTTCACTCCCGCCGCAGCAGCTTGTCGGTCAGCACCTTGCCGAGCATGCCCGCGCGGAAGGTCTTCTTCATCGCCACCGGATCGTAGTCGTCGCTGTCCACCCACTGGGTGAAGGTCAGGCCCTTGGGCGCGCCGCGCTCCAGGTACTGGTCGAAGGTGTAGTCGAGCACGCCGGTGTTGCCCTCCTTGATGTGGAGGTAGCGGCCCGACAGCTGCTTCTTGGCCTCCTCGATCGGCAGGCCCAGCCGATAGTGGGCGTATAGCACGCTCATGATGCCCGCCCGGTCGGCCCCCGACTTGCAGTGGATCAGGGCGGGGTACTCGATGGTCTCGAACAGTTCCTTGGCGCCGTGCACGCGGGCGCGGATCGGCACCTCGCGAGAGGTGATGGTGAAGTCGACCATCTTGATGCCCAGGCGCTCGCAGGCGTCCTTCTCCAGCGCGTAGAAGCTGCCGTCGAAGCCGCCGCGCAGGTTCACCACCGTCTTGATGCCCTGCTTCTTCCACCAGGCCAGCTGGAACGGCCAGGGCTGGTTGGTACGCACGAGCTCGGGACTGACCCAATGGGCGTTGGTGAAGCCCACGCGCAGGTAGGCGTGATCGTTCCACATGTAGTGGAGGTAGGTCTTGAAGCGCCCCCAGCGCGTGGAAAGGTCGAAACCGGCCAAGTGGCGATCCTCTGAAAACGCGCCTAGATAGGGCCCACAGGGGATTATTGCAAAACCCCGTGTCGTTTGCCGCTGCACTGCGGCGTCGGCGTCCTTGACAGCCCTCCTGCGAAATCCGACCCCTCGCCCATGACCGACGCCGCCGAGACCGAGACCTCCAACCGCGCCCTGGCCGCGCGGGTCTGGCGCGAGTTCCTGCGGCCGCGCTGGAAGGGCCTGCTGGTTTCGCTGGCCGCCGCCGTGGTCGTGGCGACCCTGAGCGGCCAGCTGGCCCAGATCATCCAGCCGGCGATCGACGAGCTGATCACCCATCCCCAGCCGGGGGCCATCCTGCGGATTCCCGCGATCATCGCCGCCCTGGCGATCGGACGCGGCCTGTTCCAGGTGCTGCAATCGGTGCTGATCAGCCGCATCGGCAACGGCGTCGTCGGCGACATGCAGGTGCGGTTGTTCGGCAAGCTGGTCCGGGCCGATCTGGCCCGCCTGCGCGGCGCCCATTCGGGCTCCTACGTCTCCTCGGTGCTCTACGACGCCGGCCTGATCCGCGAAGCCGCGACGACGGGCGTGGTCAACTACGTGCGCGAATTCCTCACCGTGATCGCCGCGCTCTACGTGATGTTCACCCTCGACCCGATCCTGGCGGGCGGCATCATCGTTCTGGCCCCCCTGGCCAGCCTGATCATGCGGCGCTTCTCGAAGAAGACCACCAAGGCCGCCAAGGGCGCGATGGGCGAGACCTCCAACCTGTCGACCGCGATCATGGAGAGCCTCGACGGCATCAAGATCGTCAAGATGGAGAACCGCGAGGCCTATGAGGAGGGACGCGTCGCCACGGTGGTCGAGCGCCGACAGCACCACCTGATCAAGGGCAGCAACGCCAAGGCCATGGCCGCGCCGGCCACCGAGGCCTTCACCACCCTGATCGTCGCCGCCGTCTTCGTCTACGCCGGCTGGCGGGCGACCGCCGGCGCCGGCGTCCTGGGCGGAACCCTGACCGCCGGGGCCTTCTTCGCCTTCCTCACCGCCCTGCTGATGGCCGCCCAGTCGCTGCGCCAGGTGGCCAACCTGCAGACAGTGTTCAGCGAAGGCTTCACCGCCGCCCGCCGGCTGTTCGCCGCGCTCGACGTCGCGCCGGCCATCGTCGAGCCGGCCGGCGCCGCCCCCCTGCCGCCCGGCGACGGCGTGGTGGTGCTGGACCATGTCGACTTCGCCTATGGCGAAAACGCCCCGGCCCTCTCCGACGTGTCGCTGCACGTGCGCCAGGGCGAGACCGTGGCCCTGGTCGGTCCGTCCGGCGGCGGCAAGAGCTCGATCCTGAACCTGATCCCCCGCTTCTACGACGTCGCCGGCGGCGCGGTGACCATCGACGGCCACGACGTGCGCGCGGTGACCCTGGCCAGCTTGCGCGACCGCATCGCCCTGGTGACCCAGGAGCCGTTCCTGTTCGACGACACCATCCGCGCCAACATCGCCTACGCCAAGCCGGACGCGACGGACGCAGAGATCGAGACCGCCGCCGCCCAGGCCGCCGCCCACGACTTCGTCAGCGCCCTGCCCGACGGCTACGAGACCCGGGTCGGCGAGGCCGGCGCGCGCCTGTCGGGCGGCCAGCGCCAGCGCATCGCCATCGCCCGCGCGTTCCTCAAGAACGCCCCGATACTGCTGCTCGACGAGGCCACCAGCGCGCTGGACACCGAAAGCGAGGCCCTGGTGCAGGCGGCGCTGGAGCGGCTGATGGCCGGCCGCGCGACGATCCTGATCGCCCACCGCCTGTCGACCGTGAAGCACGCCGACCGCATCTATGTCATCGACAAGGGCCGCGTCGTCGAGACCGGAACCCATGCCGGCCTGGTCCGCGCCAAGGGCCTCTACGCCCGCCTGGCCAAGGCCCAGGACCTCGACCACGCGCCCCCCGCTCCCGGCTCCGAGGAGACCGCCTCTTGAGGCCCCTGCGTTCGCCCATCGTCATCAAGATCCTGTCGTCGATCTTCGCCGGCTATTCCAAGCTGGTGTTCGCCACCCTGCGCATGACCGTCGAGGGCCAGGACAAGGCCGAGGGCGTCTGGGCGCAGGGCCGCACCCAGGGCACGGGCGCGATCCTGTGCTTCTGGCACTCGCGCATCCCGCTCTCGCCGCTGTCCTGGCCGCAGAGCCCGGCCCGCCAGGACATGCGCGCCCTCATCTCGCTGTCCAACGACGGCGAGTTCATCGCCCGCACGGTCGAGAAGCTGGGCTTTCCCGCCATCCGCGGCTCGTCGGCCAAGAAGTCGGACCTGGGCAAGAACAAGCACGGCGAGCAGGCCTTCCGCGACATGATCAAGTGGGTGAAGGACGGCGGCGGCATGGCCATCACGCCCGACGGCCCTCGCGGCCCGGCCGAGCACATGGAAAAGGGCACCCCCACCCTGGCCCGCTTCACCGGCGCCCCGGTGATCTTCGTGGGCCTCGCCGCCAAGCCCTGCATCCGCCTGGGCTCGTGGGACGCCACGATGATCCCCTTGCCCTTCGCCAAGGCCGCCATGGTCTGGGACGGCCCGACCGGGGCCGGACGCGGCGATGATCCCGAGGCGCTGGTCGGCGACTGGGAGGCCCGGCTGTCGGCGGCGACCCGACGCGCCGAAGAGATCGTGGGGCTGTCGGACTAAGCCGCCCCAAAGGAACCTCCCCCTGTGGGGGAGGCGGCCGAAGGCCGGAGGGGGGACGTTTTCAGCTTCCGATATGCTGGCCGCCCCTTCACCCGCTCCCCCCCACCGATCGCTGCGCGATCGCCTCCCCCATAGGGGGAGGTTCCTTCCTGCGCAGCCGCCGTCTCCTGCGGGTTTAGAAGATTGATCCCGCACCGCCTTGGTGGGATGTAGACCCCATGCCGCACGACCATCCGGGCCACGATCACGACCACGACGACCATGGGCACGACGACCATGGGCACGACCATGATCATGACCACGATCACGGTCATGACCACGCCCATGGACACGCTCACGCCCACGGCCACCATCACGGACACGGCCATGGTCACCACGGCCACAGCCACGCGCCCGCCGACTTCGGGCGCGCCTTCGCGATCGGCACGGCGCTGAACCTGGCCTTCGTGGCGGCCGAGGCGCTCGCCGGCTTCGTCACCGGCTCGCTGGCCCTGCTGGCCGACGCCGGCCACAATCTTTCGGACGTGCTGGGCCTGCTGCTGGCCTGGGGCGCGACGGTGCTGGCCAAGCGTGCGCCGACCGGCCGCCGCACCTACGGCCTGCGCAAGGGCACGATCCTGGCCTCGCTGACCAACGCCGCCCTGCTGCTGGTGGCGGTCGGGGCCATCGCCTGGGAGGCCGTGCGCCGCTTCGCCGACCCGCAGCCGGTCGAGACCGGCCCGGTCATGGTCGTCGCCGCCATCGGCATCGCCATCAACACCGCCACGGCGCTGATGTTCATGCGCGGCAGCAAGGACGACCTCAACGTGCGCGGGGCCTTCCTGCACATGGCCGCCGACGCCGCCGTCTCGGCCGGGGTGGTGATCGCCGCCTTGCTGATGTGGGCCACCGGCTGGCTGTGGCTGGACCCCGTCGTCAGCCTGGCCATCGTCGTGGTCATCGTGCTGGGCACCTGGGGCCTGCTGCGCGACTCCCTGGACCTGGCGCTGGACGCCGCCCCGCGCGGCATCGACCCCAAGGCCGTGGCCGACTGGCTGGCCGCCCGTCCGGGCGTGGCCGAGGTGCACGACCTGCACATCTGGGCCATGAGCACCACCGAGACGGCGATGACCGCCCACATCGTCCGCCCCGACGAGACCGACCACGACCAGTTCCTGCACGACGTCTGCGGCGAGCTTTCCAAGCGCTTCAGCATCGGCCACGCCACGATCCAGATCGAGCGCGGCGGCCACGCCCACCCCTGCGCCCTGGCCGCCGAAGGCAGCGTGTGAGCCTGCCCTTCTCCCTGGCGCTGTACCGCGCCGCGACCACGGCCCTGACGCCCGTCGCGCCGGCCCTGCTGCGCCGCCGGGCGGCCAAGGGCAAGGAAGACCCCGCCCGCCTCAACGAGCGCCTGGGCAAGCCCGCCGTCCCGCGCCCCGACGGCGTGCTGGTCTGGCTGCACGGGGCCAGCGTCGGCGAGAGCCTGTCGATCCTGCCGCTGGTCGAGCGCCTGCGGGCCGAGCGGCCGCACGCGGCTATCCTGGTCACCTCGGGCACCGTCACCTCGGCCGAACTCTTGGCCAGGCGCCTGCCGGACGGCGCGATCCACCAGTACCTGCCGGTCGACACGCCCGGCGGCGCGGCGCGCTTCCTCGACCACTGGCGGCCGGACCTGGCCGTCTTCGTCGAGAGCGAGCTGTGGCCCAACCTGCTGCTGGCCGCCAAGGCGCGCGGGACGAAACTGGCCCTCGTCTCGGCCAAGCTGTCGGACAAGAGCTACCGCAGCTGGCAGGCCCGCCCGCTGGCGGCGGCCTGGCTGTTCTCGGGCTTTGACCTGATCCTGGCCCAGGACGGCCGCGCCGCCGACCGCTTCGCCAGCCTGGGCGGAGCCGTGGCCGGCGAGGCCGACCTGAAGTTCGGCTCGGCGTCTCTGCCGGTCGACGAGGCCGAATACGCCCGCCTGCGTTTCCAGCTGACCGACCGGCCGCTGCTGCTGGCCGCCAGCACCCATCCGGGCGAGGACGAGGTCATCCTCGACGCCGTGGCCGGCTTCCACCTGGCCCCGCGCCTGGTGATCGTTCCCCGCCACCCGGTGCGCGGCGAGGAGATCCTGGAGATGGCCCGCGAGCGCGGCCTCGAGGCCGTCCGCCGCAGCCGTTCGCCCGCCACGATGGCCGAGGTGATCGTCGCCGACACCCTGGGCGAGATGGGGCTGTGGTACCGCCTGGCCGACCTGGCCTTGGTCTGCGGCAGCCTGGTCCCCGGGATCGGCGGCCACAACCCGCTGGAGCCGGCGCGGCTGGACTGCCCGGTGGTGTCCGGCCCGCATGTCGAGAACTGGCTGACCGCCTTCGGCGACCTCGCCGCCGTCGAGGGCGTGGCCTATGCCGACGCCTCGGTGCTGGGCGAGCGGCTGTCGGTCCTGCTCGAGACGCCCGAGCGGCTGAAGGCCCAGGCCGCCCGCGCCAAGGCCTTCGTCGAGGCCCGCGACGCCGCCGCCCGCGCGGGCCTGTCGCGGATCCTGGAGCTTGTACCGGAGGCGGCTGCATGAAGCTTTCCACCCCCCGCTGGTGGTATCGCCGCGAAGGCGGCCCCGCCCCCCTGACCCGCGCCCTGCTGACGCCGCTGTCGTGGCTGTGGGCGAGCGCCACCGCCCGCCGCATCGCCAGGGCCAGCCCCGAGGACCCCGGCGCGCCGGTGATCTGCGTCGGCAACCTCACCGCCGGCGGGGTGGGCAAGACGCCGATCGTGCGCGAGCTGCTGCTGGTTCTCACCAACGGCGGCGTGGCGGCCCATGGCCTGTCGCGCGGCTATGGCGGCTCGCTGAAGGGGCCGCTGCAAGTCGATCCCGCCCGCCACAAGGCCGGCGAGGTCGGCGACGAGCCGCTGATGCTGGCCCAGGACTTCCCGATCTGGATCTCGCGCGACCGCGTCGCCGGGGCCAAGGCCGCCGCCGCGGCCGGCGCCCAGGTCATCGTCATGGACGACGGCCACCAGAACCCGGACCTGGCCAAGACCCTGTCGCTGGTGGTGGTCGACGGCGAGACCCGCGACGACGAATGGCCGTTCGGCGACGGCCGGGTGTTCCCCGCCGGGCCGATGCGCGAGCCCCTGGCCGTCGGTCTGGCCCGCGCCGACGCGGTGATCGTGCTGCTGCCGGCCGACCTGCCGCAGGCCGATCCGGAGCTGCTGGCCCTGCTGGCCTCCAAGCCCGTGCTGATCGCCCGGCTGGAGCCGTCCGCCCCGCCGCCGGGCGGCCCGCAGGTGGGCTTCGCCGGCGTCGGCAAGCCGTGGAAGGTCGAGCGCGCCCTGCAGGCCGCCGGCTGCGACCTCGTCGACTTCGCCCCCTTCCCCGACCATGGCGCCTACAGCGAAGACACCCTGCGCGGCCTCGCCGAACGGGCGCGGGACCTCGGCGCCAGCCTGGTCACCACCGAAAAGGACTGGATCCGCCTGCCGCCGGCCTGGCGCGAGCGGGTGGCCGCCTGGCCCGTACGGGCGCGGTTCGAGGATGAGGAAGCGCTGGCGCGGGTGCTGGCGGGGATTTCGTAGCCGCTGCGCGGCCCCCTCAGTCGCTACGCGACAGCTCCCCCAGAGGGGGAGCATCTGCTCGGCCAGATCCTCCCCCTCTGGGGGAGGTGGCCCGGAGGGCCGGAGGGGGTAGCGCGGCGCGCGCTACTTCACCACCACGCCGCCCTTGATCACGTGATCCACCTTCTGGAGCACGCTCACGTCGGCCAGCGGATCGCCCGCCACCGCGATCAGATCCGCCGCCTTGCCCGGCGCCAGCGAGCCGGCCTCGGCCGTGATGCCCAGGTGATCGGCCGCGTTGACCGTCGCCGCGCGGATGGCCTCGATCGGCGAGAGCCCCGCCCGGGTAAGCAGCACGAACTCGTAGGCGTTGTCGCCATGGGCGCTGACGCCGCTGTCGGTGCCGAAGGCGATCTTGACGCCGCCGTCGTGGGCGCGGCGGGCCATGTCGAGCATCTTGGGGCCGGCTTCCAGGGCCTTGGCGGTCTGGGCCGGGGTGAAGAAGTTGCCCGGGCTGGCGGCGATGCGGGCCACGAAGTCGCCGGCCATCAGGGTCGGCACCAGATAGGCGCCGTTCTTCTTGAAGAGGGCGATGCTCTCGCCGTCGAGATAGGTGCCGTGCTCGATGGAGTCGCCGCCGGCCTTGAGGAAGGCGTTGATGCCGTCGACGCCGTGCGCGTGGGCGGTGACGCGGCGGCCCATGCGGTGGGCGCTCTCGACGATGGCGGCCAGTTCGCCGTCGCTGAACTGCTGGGACAGGCCCGCGGCGGTGTTGGACAGCACCCCGCCCGTGGCGGTGATCTTGATGACGTCGGCGCCGCGCCAGACCTGCTCGCGCACGGCGCGGCGGCAGTCGTCGGCGCCCGAGCACACCGACTCCGGCCGCAGCACGTGCATGACCTCTTCGCTGAAGCCGTTGACGTCGCCATGGCCGCCGTGGATCGACACGGCCGAGCCGGCGGCGATGATCCGCGGGCCGACCACGTCGCCGCGCTTGATGCCGGCGCGCAGGGCGAAGATGGCGTCGTTGTCGGCGCCCAGGTCGGCGACGGTGGTGAAGCCGGCCAGCAGGGTCTTGCGCGCATAGCCGGCCCCGACCATCGCCTGGTCGGCCGACGACTGGGTCACCTCGTCGAGGCGCGAATTCGGGCCTTGCTGGCCCGTCAGGTGCACGTGGCTGTCGATCAGCCCGGGCAGCACGAAGCGGTCCTTGAGGTCGACCACCACCCCGCCGGGCTCGGACACGTAGCCGTCGGCGATGCGCACCACCTTGCCGTCCTGGACGACGACGGTCTTGGCGGTCTCGACCTTGCCGGTCGCCGGGTCGGCCAGCAGCTTGCCGGCCTGGACGAAGGTCAGCGGGCCCGCAGCCCCATTGGCAGCTTGCGCGGCGGCGAACGACAGGGCGGCGGCCGCGACGCCGAGCGCGGCGGCGGCCAGGGTACGGATGCGCATGGAGTTAGGCCCCTCTGGAACGTTTCACCCCTCCCCAGGGGCGTTTGGCGGCAGGATGGCGGCGGAGAGCCGGGGCTGTCACGCCATTTTCTTTCGGTGGAGAAAGGGGCGCAGCAGAACCGCGCACCAAATCACCGCCTCCCTCGCCCTTGTGGCGAGGGCCCATGCCGGCCGCTGCTCAGATCCGGGCAAGGCTCGAAAGGTCTGAGCAGGCTGAACGATGGATCCTGGGCACAAGGCCCAGGAAGGCGAACCATGTTTGGTCTCGGAAGAAACCCTAAGCCCCCGCCCTCTTCGCGAAGCTCCACGCCCCCTTGGCCAGCACCGGCACCCGGGCCTCCATCAGCTGCGCATGGGCGCTGGCGGCGGTGCCGTCGCGCACCCGGCCGACGATGCCCTGGCAGATGCCGGCCAGGCGGAAGAGGTTGTAGCTGAAGTACCAGTCCAGCTGCGGCAGGCCCTGCCGCCCCGTCGCGGCGCAGTAGCGGGCCACCGCCTCGTCGATGGTCGGGACGCCATAGGCGGTCAGGTCGGTGATTTCGGCCAGGCCCCCGCGCTGGTCGGACGGCATCACCCAGTTCATCAGGAAATAGGTGAAGTCGGCCAGCGGATTGCCCAGCGTCGACAGCTCCCAGTCCAGCACCGCGATCACCTTCGGCTCGGTGGGGTGCAGGATCATGTTGTCGAGGCGGTAGTCGCCGTGGACGATCGAGGTCTGGTCGTCGGCCGGGGCCGTTGCGGCCAGCCAGTCGATCAGGTGGTCCATCTCCTCGATCTTGGTGGTCTCGCTGGCGCGGTACTGCTTGGTCCAGCGGTCGATCTGGCGGGTGAAGTAGTTGCCCGGCTTGCCGTAGTCGGCCAGGCCCACGGCGGCGTAGTCGACGTTGTGCAGGGCCGCCAGGGTGTCGATCTGGGCCTCGTAGATCGCCCGACGCTCGGCGGGCGCGTAGTCCGGCAGGGTCCCGTCCCAGAGGATGCGGCCCTCGATATTGTCCATCACATAGAAGATCGTGCCGATCACGCCCTCGTCCATGCACAGGGCGTAGGGCCGGGCGACCGGGAAGCGCGCCTGGTGCAGGCCGGAGATCACCTTGAACTCACGGTCGACGGCGTGGGCGCTGGGCAGCAGCTTGCCGGGCGGCTTGCGGCGCAGGACGTAGCGCTTGGCCGGCGTGACCAGCTGGTAGGTGGGGTTGGACTGCCCGCCCTTGAACTGGCGCACTTCCAGCGGGCCGGCATAGCCCTCGACGTTGGCTTCCAGCCAAGCGGCCAGGGCGGCCTCGTCGATCGCATGGCGCGGATCGACCGGCTTGGTGCCCGAATTCAGCTCCTGAGCGGACGGCTCGGCCACGGCGCTTCACTCCCAACATTTGTTTGAATGGGAGTTTAGAGGGTGCACGGCCGGTGGCAATCCCCCTCCGGCCCTCCGGGCCACCTCCCCCAGAGGGGGAGGATCTAGAAGCGCCGCGCCAAGAAGATGCTCCCCCTCTGGGGGAGCTGTCGCGGAGCGACTGAGGGGGCCTCCTCGGCGGTCAGTGATGCCCCAGCGCCCGCCAGCCGATGTCGCTGCGATAGAAGCCGCCTTCCAGGCTCACCGTCCCCAGCGCCGCATAGGCCACGTCGCGGGCCTCGTGCAGGGTCGCGCCCAGGGCGCAGACGTTGAGCACCCGGCCGCCGGAGGCCACCAGGTTTCCGTCGGCGTCGCGGGTCGTGCCGGCGTGGAAGATCTCGGCCTCGTGGCCGTAGTCGGCCTCGGCGCCCTGGATCAGGCCGCCGGTCTTGGGGGCGTCGGGATAGCCCTCGGCGGCCAGGACGACGCAGATCGCCGCCTCGTCGCGCCACTTCGGCGGCTCGGCCGAAGCCAGCTCGCCCTTGGCGGCCGCCAGCAGGATCGGGACGATGTCGCTCTCCAGCCGCAGCATCAGCACCTGGCATTCCGGATCGCCGAAGCGGGCGTTGTATTCGACCAGCTTCGGCCCCGTCGGCGTCAGCATCAGGCCGGCATAGAGCACGCCGACGTACGGATTGCCCTCGGCGGCCATGCCCTCGACGGTCGGCACGATCAGCTCGCGCCAGGCCTGCTCGACCAGGGCGTCGGTCAGCACGGGCGGCGGCGAATAGGTGCCCATGCCGCCGGTATTGGGGCCCTCGTCGCCGTCATAGGCGCGCTTGTGGTCCTGGGCCGCGCCGAACAGCACGGCGGTCTTGCCGTCGGAGAGGGCGAACAGCGAGGCCTCCTCGCCGTGCATGAACTCCTCGATGACGACGCGGGCGCCGGCCGAGCCGAAGCGGCCGCCCAGCATGTCGACCACGGCGGCGTCGGCCGCCTCGCGCGTCTCGGCGATCACCACGCCCTTGCCGGCGGCCAGGCCGTCGGCCTTGATCACGAACGGCGCTTCCAGGGTGTCGAGGAAGGCGCCCGCGGCGGCCGCGTCCTCGAACACGCCATAGGCGGCGGTCGGCAGGTCGTGGCGCTTGCAGAAGTCCTTGGTGAAGGCCTTGGAGGTCTCCAGCTGGGCGGCGCGCTGGCTGCCGCCGAAGCAGGGGATGCCGACTTCGGCGAGCTTGTCGGCCAGGCCGACTTCCAGCGCCGATTCCGGGCCGACCACCACCAGGTCCGCGCCGATCTCCTGGGCGAGGGCGACCAAGCCGTCGGCGTCGGTCGCCTTGACCGGTTTCAGCTCGGCCACGGCCGCAATGCCCGGATTGCCCGGGGCGGCGACCAGGCGGCCGCACAGCGGCGAGGCCGCGATCTTCCAGGCCAGGGCGTGCTCGCGCCCGCCGGACCCGACGAGGAGGATGGTCAGCTTTTCCATGAGCCGGGGATGTCGCGCGGGCGCGGCCCCGGGTCAAGGTCGGGCTGCGTCCTATCGTCTCCCCGGCGGCCTGCGACGCTTGGCGCCGTTGCCGCAGACCGCGCTCCCGGGCTTCCTTGCGTGCGAATACGCGCGTCGGGGCTGGACGCGCCTGAGGGGGCGAACCGCAAGGTCATGGCCAGAGACAACAACTCGCACGCGCGCGAACCCGCGCCGCCGGCCGACGCGGCCGGCCCGGCCGTCTCGTCCACTCCCGAGGCCCTGCACTCCTGGGCCTTCCTAGACGCCGTGGTCGAGAGCGTGCCGGCCATGCTGGTGGTCAAGAACGGCCGCGACGGCCGCTTCGTGCTGGTCAACCGCGCCGGCGAAGACCTGCTGGGCGTGCCGCGCGAGGCCCTGATCGGCCGCTGCGACGCCGACTTCTTCCCCGCCGACCAGGCCGCCTTCTTCGCCGAGATGGACCGCAAGGTGCTGGAGAGCGACGAGGTCTGGGTCATCGACGAAGAGCCGCTGAAGACCCCGCACAACGGCGACCGCTGGCTGCAGACCAAGAAGATCGCCATCCCCGGCGAGGGCGACGAGAAGCTGCTGCTGATCATCAGCGAGGACATCACCGAGCGTAAGGCCTCGGCCGTCGCCCTGGAGGCCGCGCTGGAAAGCGCTCGCGCCGCCAGCATCGCCAAGAGCGAATTCCTGGCGAACATGAGCCACGAGATCCGCACGCCGCTGAACGGCGTGCTGGGCATGGCCCAGGTGCTGGCCCAGACCGAACTGACCCCGCGCCAGCGCGAGATGATGGACGTGATCCTGGGCTCGGGCCGCACGCTGAACGCCCTGCTCAGCGATATCCTGGACTTGGCCAAGGTCGAGGCAGGCGAGGTCGGGCTGGAGCCCGCCCCCTTCAACCTGCGCGGCGCGCTGATCGCCACCGCCGCCACCTTCGAGGGCCTGGCCCACCAGAAGGGGCTGAACTTCTCGCTGGCCTTCGACGACGGCTTCCACGACCGGGTGAGCGGCGACGCCCTGAAGTTCGGCCAGATCGTCAGCAATCTGATCAGCAATGCGGTCAAGTTCACCAGCGAGGGCCATGTGGCCGTCCACGCCCGCACTCAGGCCGAGGGTGAGGCTGTCCGCCTGGTCGTCACGGTCGAGGACACCGGCGAGGGCTTCACGCCGCAGGTGCAGGCCAGCCTGTTCGAGCGTTTCGTGCAGGGCGACGGCTCGATCACCCGGCGGTTCGGGGGCTCGGGCCTGGGGCTGTCGATCGCCCGGCGCTTCGCCCGGCTGATGGACGGCGACATCGCCTGCCGCTCGACGCCCGGCGAGGGCGCCTGCTTCACCTTCACCGCCCGTCTGGATCCGGCAGCTCCGGAAGAGCCCGCGCCGGCCCGTCGTCCGGCCAAGGCGCCCGCCCCAGAGCGCCTGCGCGTGCTGCTGGCCGAGGACCACCCCACCAACCAGCGGGTCGTGGAGCTGATGCTCGACGGCGTCGCCGATCTCGTCATCACCGCCGACGGCGAGGCCGCCCTGGCGGCCTACGAGCGCCAGGCCTTCGATCTGGTTCTGATGGACACCCAGATGCCGGTGATGGACGGCCTGACCGCCATCAGCGAGATCCGCATGCGCGAGCGCGCCGCCGGCCGGCCGCGCATCCCGATCATCTCGCTGACCGCGAACGCCATGCCCCACCAGGTGGAAGCCTGCCTGGCCGCCGGCGCCGACCTGCACCTGGCCAAGCCGATCACCGTCTCGGCCCTGTTCGACAGCATCGCCCAGGCCTGCGAACTGGCGGGGGAAGCGGTTTAGGGGGAAAGCGGTTTAGGGGGCTGCGGCGGACGAGCGCGGCCCGCTCCCCTCTCATCCCGTCATTCCCGCCCTTGTGGCGGGAACCCCTGGTTCCGCTCGCAGGTGAGGCGCCAACGGCGTGCCAAGCACGCCGTCCCATCCGCCCTTGCGGCTGACAGAGGGTTTCTCGCCACAAGGGCGAGAATGACGGGAGATTGGGAGGCGAGGGTACACTCGTCACCCCCGCCACCGCCGGATCGTCCAAGCCCCGCACGCCGATCGCGCGTCTCCTGACGGCCTCGCCGCCGGGAGCCCGCCATGAGCCTCGCCTATCCCCAGGGCCGCACCGCCCTGCTGTTCGTCGATCCCTACAACGACTTCCTGGCCGACGGCGGCAAGCTGTGGCCCAGGGTGGCCGCGACCCAGGGCGCCGAGGGCCTGCACGGGCGGCTGAAGGCCGTGGTCGCCGCGGCGCGAAGCGCGGGCCTTGTGCTGTTCGTCGTGCCCCACCACCGCTTCGCCCTGGGCGACCTCGACGGCTGGAAGCATCCCTCGCCCTATCTGCAGGGCAGCGCCCGGGCCCTGGTGTTCGAGAAGGACGCCTGGGGCGGGGAGTGGCATCCCGACTTCGCGCCCCTGCCCGGCGACGTGATCGTCACCGAGCACTGGGGGTCGAGCGGCTTCGCCAACACCGACCTCGACTACCGCCTCAAGCAGCGCGAGATCACCCACGTGATCCTGATCGGCCTGGTGGCCAACACCTGCATCGAGGGCACCGGCCGCTTCGCCGCCGAGCTGGGCTATCACGTCACCCTGGTCACCGACGCCACGGCGGCGTTCTCGGACGAGGCCCTGCACGCGGCCCACGCCATCAACGCCCCGACCTACGCCCACGCCATCGTGACGGCCGAGGAAGTGACGGCGGCGCTCGGCGCCTAGCGGCTGCGCGCCGCGACGCTGAACCGGCGCGGCGGCGGGGTTTGGGCCTGAGCTTTGACCTGGCGCAGCTCGGCCCGCGCCTGGCGGACGATCTGCCAGCCGCCTTGCAGGGCAAGGCCCGCCATCACCGCGGCCACCGCCAGGTCGGGCCAGCGCGAGCCGGTGCCCAGCACGCCGGCGGCCGCCAGCATCACCGCCACATTGCCGATGGCGTCGTTGCGCGAGCAGATCCATACCGAGCGCATGTTGGCGTCGCCGGTGCGGAAGCCGAACAGCAGCGCCGCCACCCCGACATTGGCGACCAGGGCGATCAGCCCCAGGGTTCCCATCACCGGCGCCTCGGGCGTGCGCCCGGCGATCACGCCCCAGACGGTCATGGCCGACACCCAGCCGCCGAACAGCAGCATGGTCGCGCCCTTCAACAGAGCCGCCCGCGCCCGCCAGGTGAGCGCCAGACCCGCAACACCCAGGCTGATGGCGTAGTTGGCCGCATCGCCCAGGAAATCCAGGGAGTCGGCCTGCAGCGCCGCCGAGCCCGACAAGAGCCCCGCCGCGCCCTCGGCCAGGAACATGCCGCCATTGACGACCAGGGCGATCCACAGCGCCAGCCGCCAGCGCCCCGACGGCGCGGGGGCGTCGGCCTTGCACAGATCATCGCCGCAGCAATTGGCCATCTCTGGACCTCCTCGAAGAAGGCCCTATGTCTGCACCCTGTAGTCGCTACAGGGTCAAGAGCATGTCGGCATCTTCCCGCTTCGCCGGGCCATTGGCCATCGGCGACCTCGCCCGCCTCACCGGCGTGCCGGTCGAGACCATCCGCTACTACGAGCGCATGGGCCTGCTTCCGAAGCCCCCGCGCACGCAGGGCAACTACCGCGCCTACGAGGCCGCCCACGAGCGGCGGCTGGCCTTCGTCAAGCGCTCGCGCGACCTCGGGTTCGGCCTGGACCGCATCCGCGCCCTGCTGGACCTCGCCGACGCGACCGACCGCCCCTGCGGCGAGGTCGACGCCCTGGCCCGCGACCAGCTGGCCGAGGTGGAACGCAAGATCGCCGACCTGCAGGCCATGCGCGAGGAACTGCGCGACATGCTCGACCACTGCCACAGCGACACCGTCGCCGACTGCGGGATCCTGGAACGGCTGCGGGGAAAAGATGCTCCCCCTCTGGGGGAGCTGTCGCGAAGCGACTGAGGGGGTCTGCTCGGCACAGGCCGGCGCGGGGGGGGGGGGGGGGGGGGGGGGGGGGGGGGGGGGGGGGGGGGGGG
>NZ_JBWKPK010000002.1:76556-293323 GCF_059418205.1 Caulobacter sp. GW821-FHT09B11
CCCCCGGCTCGGCACAGGCCGGCGCTACCCCCTCCGGCCCTCTGGGCCACCTCCCCCAAAGGGGGAGGATCTTAGATTCTCAGGCCGCCTCGACGTCCAGCGAGTAGCCGGCCGAGCGGACGGTGCGGATCGGGTCGCTTTCGGCCGAGCCGTTGAGGGCCTTGCGCAGGCGGCCGATGTGGACGTCGACCGTGCGGGCCTCGACATAGACGTCCGAGCCCCAGACGGCGTCCAGCAGCTGTTCGCGGCTGAACACCCGGCCCGGGTGCTGCATCAGATAGTCGAGCAGGCGGAACTCGGTGGGGCCGAGATGGACTTCCTTGCCCTGGCGCTTCACGCGATGGGCCACCCGGTCGATGATGATGTCGCCGACCGTGATGCGGTCGTCGGCCAGGGCCGGACGGATCCGGCGCATCACCGCGCGGACGCGGGCGGTCAGCTCGACCATCGAGAACGGCTTGACCACGTAGTCGTCGGCGCCGGTGTCGAGCCCTCGAATCCGGTCGCTCTCTTCACCCCGGGCCGTCAGCATGATGATCGGCACGTTGCGGGTGTCGGTGCGGCCGCGCAGGCGGCGGCAGACCTCGATGCCCGAGACCTTGGGCAGCATCCAGTCGAGGATGACGAGGTCCGGCGCGCGCTCGCTGGCCAGGGTAAGGGCTTCCTCGCCATCGGCGGCCACCGCGACCTGGTAGCCTTCCTTGTCGAGATTATAGTGCAGGAGGGTGGCCAGGGCGTCCTCGTCCTCGACCACCAGAACGTACGGAGTCACGTCGACCGACCCTCCAGAAGCTTACTGAGCGATCACGTCGAGCTTGGGACGCTGGGAGATGATCTCCTCGCCCGTCAGCTCGAAGTGGATGTTTTCGGCGATGTTGGTGGCGTGATCGCCGATGCGCTCGAGGTTCTTGGCCACGAACAGCAGGTGGGTGCACGCGTTGATCGTACGCGGATCGCCCATCATGTAGGTCAGCAGTTCGCGGAAGATCGAGTTGTAGTGCTCGTCGACTTCCTCGTCGCTGCTCCAGACGCTGATGGCGCGCTGCACGTCCGAGGCCGTGTAGGCGTCGAGCACGTCCTTCAGGCGGCTCTGCACCAGGCGGCCCATGCGCTCGATCGAGCGGGTCAGGGCGCTCATCGGCTCGGCGTCGTTGAGGATCAGGGCGCGCTTGCCGATGTTCTTGGCGAGGTCCCCGCAGCGCTCGAGGTTCATCGAGATCTTCAGGGCGGCGACGGCGTGGCGCAGGTCCACGGCCATCGGCTGGCGAAGGGCGATCAGGCGGAAGGCCTTGCGCTCGATCTCGACCTGCAGGGTGTCGAGGCGCTCGTCGCGGCCGACCACGCTCTGGGCCAGGCCCGCGTCGCGACGGGCGATGCACTCGATGGCGTCGGCCACCTGGGCTTCGGCCAGGCCGCCCATGCGGGTGACTTCAGCCGTCAGGTGGCTGAGCTCTTCGCCGTAGGATTTGACGGTATGTTCGGTCATGTCCTCGTTCCCTTCCGCTTAGCCGAAGCGGCCGGTGATGTAGTCCTGGGTGCGGCTGTCGCGAGGATTGGTGAACATCTCCTCGGTCGGACCGCTCTCGACCAGCTTGCCGAGGTGGAAGAAGGCCGTCTTCTGCGAGACGCGGGCGGCCTGGGCCATCGAGTGGGTGACGATGACGATGCAGAACTGGCTGCGCAGCTCGTCGATCAGCTCCTCGATCTTGGCCGTGGCGATCGGGTCCAGCGCCGAGCAGGGCTCGTCCATCAGGATCACTTCGGGCGAGACGGCGATGGCGCGGGCGATGACCAGGCGCTGCTGCTGGCCGCCGGACAGGCCGGTGCCGGGCTGGTGCAGGCGGTCGGCCACTTCGTTCCAGAGGCCGGCCTTCTTGAGGCTGCTCTCGACGATGGCTTCCAGCTCGTCCTTGCGGGTGGCGATGCCGTGGATCTTGGGGCCGTAGGCGACGTTCTCGAAGATGGTCTTCGGGAAGGGGTTCGGCTTCTGGAACACCATGCCGACGCGCGAGCGCAGCACCACCGGGTCGACGCTCTTGGCGTTGACGTCGGCGCCGTCGATCTCGATCGCGCCCTGCACCCGGGCCGACGGGATGGTGTCGTTCATCCGGTTGATGCAGCGCAGGAAGGTCGACTTGCCGCAGCCCGACGGGCCGATGAAGGCGGTGACCGACTTGGCCGGGATGTCGAGGGCCACGTCGAACAGGGCCTGCTTGTCGCCGTAGAAGACGTTGACGTCGCGGGCGCGGATCTTGAAGTCGCGGGTCTCGACCACGCCGTGGCCTTGCGGCACGGCGGTGTGGATCACGGGGGCGGCGACGCCGCCATCACGGTTCTGGGTGGGCATGGCGTGTCCCTGGACGAGGGCGAGAGCGTTGGGGTTGGTGACGGTCATCTTGATCCTACCACCGGCGTTCGAAGCGGCGGCGCAGGATGACGGCCGCGGCGTTCATGACGATCATGAAGACGAGAAGCACGAGGATGGCGGCGGCGGTGCGCTCGTGGAAGGCGCGTTCCGACGCGTTCTCCCAGATGAACACCTGCACCGGCAGCACGGTCGAGGCGCCGGTGAAGCCTTCCGGCACGCCCGGCACGAACGAGACCATGCCGATCATCAGCAGAGGGGCCGTTTCGCCCAGGGCGTGGGCCAGCGACAGGATGGCGCCGGTCATCACGCCGGGCATGGCCAGCGGCAGCACGTGGTGGAACACGGTCTGGGCGCGGGAGGCGCCGACGCCGAGGGCGGCTTCGCGGATCGAGGGCGGCACGGCCTTCAGCGCCGAGCGGGTGGCGATGATCACGGTCGGCAGGGCCATCAGGGCCAGCACCAGGCCGCCGACCAGCGGCGAGGACCGCGGCACGTGCAGCCAGTTGATGAACAGGGCCAGGCCCAGCAGGCCGTAGACGATCGAGGGCACGGCCGCGAGGTTGTTGATGTTGACCTCGATGACGTCGGTCCAGCGGTTCTTCGGCGCGAACTCTTCCAGGTAGACGGCGGCCATGACGCCGACCGGCACCGAGATCAGGGCCGTGATGATCAGCATCAGGGCCGAGCCGACCACCGCGCCCAGCACGCCGGCCTGTTCGGGCTCGGTCGAGTCGGACTTGGTGAAGAAGGCGAAGTTGAAGCCGCCCTTGACGGTGCCGCTCTTCTCGAGCTGGTCCAGCCAGCCGAGCTGCTGGTTGTCGAGCTTGCGGTCCTCTTCGGCCGTCGCGCGCTTGATCTCGCCCTTATAGTAGAGGTCGGCGTCGGCCTTGACCGGGCCGGTGACCTCGATGGTCTTGCCGATCACCGAGGGGTCGGCCTTGATCTTGTCGAGCAGCTGGAAGCCGAGATCGCGCGAGACCAGGTCCATGACCTTGCCCGACGTCGTGCCCAGGTCGTCGTCCTGGATGTTCAGCTTCTTCATCACCGCCTCGGCGACGATGTAGTCGTAGTTGACCCCGTCGAGGGCGGTGCGGTCGATGCGGTCCGGGTTCAGGTAGACCGGCACGCTGATCGAGTGCGTCTCGAAGGTGGTGTAGCCCTGGGCGACGATGCGGCCCACGAGCACGACCAGGAAGATCATGGCCACCACGATGGCGGCGATGCCCTGGGCCTTGAACCACATTTCCGAGCGGTAGCGCTTCTTCACGCGCGCCTCGGCGGCGGAGAGCGTCGGGCGGGGACCCTGCTCGCGCGGGCCGGCGCCGGCGTTGATGGCGGCGTCAGTCATATTGTTCCCGATACTTCTGGACGATGCGCAGGGCGATGATGTTGAGCGCCAGGGTCACGACGAACAGCGTCAGGCCCAGGCCGAAGGCCGAGAGGGTCTTGGGGCTGTCGAACTCCTGGTCGCCGGTGAGCAGGGTGACGATCTGCACGGTCACGGTGGTGACGGTGTCGAGCGGGTTGGCGGTCAGCTTGGCCTGCAGGCCGGCCGCCATGGTCACGATCATGGTCTCGCCGACGGCGCGGGACACGGCCAGCAGCATGGCGGCCATGATGCCCGGGAGGGCGGCGGGAAGGATGACCTTCTTGACCGTCTCCGACTTGGTGGCGCCCATGGCGTAGCTGCCGTCGCGCAGGCTTTGCGGCACGGCGTTGATGATGTCGTCCGACAGCGAGGAGACGAACGGGATCAGCATGATCCCCATCACCACCCCGGCCACCAGGGCCATCTGGTTCTGCACCTGCATCAGGTACTGGGCGAGCCCGTCCAGCGGACCGCCGGCGATGCTCGCGCCGATGGCGTTGAAGCCGGCGCGGAACAGCGGACCCACGGTCAGGGCGGCGAAGAAGCCGTAGACGACGGTGGGCACGCCGGCCAGCACCTCGAGCAGCGGCTTGACCACCGAGCGGACGCGGCGATCGGCGTATTCCGAGAGGTAGATCGCCGAGTAGAGGCCGACCGGAGCGGCCACCATCATGGCGATCAGCATGATCAGGAAGGTGCCGGCGAAGAGCGGCACGGCCCCGAAGGCGCCCGACGAGGCCACCTGGTCGGCGCGCATGGCGATCTGCGGGCTCCACTCGGTGCCGAACAGGAACGACAGCGGGTTGACGCTCTGGAAGAAGCGCCAGCTTTCCCAGACCAGCGACAGCACGATGCCGAGCGTGGTCAGGACGGCGGCGACCGAGCAGGCGATCAGCAGGCCGGTGATCCAGCCCTCGACGCGGTTGCGGGCGCGGAATTCAAGGCCCACCCGCGGCAGCGCCAGCAGCACGCCGGCCAGGGCCAACAGGGCCGCCAGGGCGATCGTGCTGTAGCGGACGGTGGCGGTGATCCGGCGCGACTCGGCGATCTTGGCGTCCAGCGCCGTCTTCAGCTCGCCCTCGTAGACGACTTCCGACGGCGACTGCTTGGCCGCGATGGCGCGGGCGTCGCTGAAGAAGACGTCCTGGCGGTCGGGCGTCAGGGCCAAGACGGCCGCGGGACGCTCGGCCTGCAGGACCGTCTCCTCGACCCGGCCGCCGAACACGGCGCCGAGCAGCAGCAGGAGGGCGGCGGGCGCGGCGGCCCAGAGGGCGGCGTAGGCGCCGTAGTAATTGGGCAGCGAATGCAGGCGCACGGAGGCGCCGCCAGCGGCCTTGAGCGCCCGGCCGCGGCCGAGCAGGAAGG
The DNA here is from genome assembly GCF_059418205.1 of Caulobacter sp. GW821-FHT09B11. Lineage (NCBI taxonomy): Bacteria > Pseudomonadati > Pseudomonadota > Alphaproteobacteria > Caulobacterales > Caulobacteraceae > Caulobacter > Caulobacter sp. GW821-FHT09B11. Next base: position 81,659 of record NZ_JBWKPK010000002.1, read on the forward strand.
CCGCCAGCGCGAAAAGCGCCAGGGCGAAGAGCGAGAGCCAGGTCAGCATGCGTGAAGCGGTCTTGCGCGTGGGATGCGAGCACGACGCCCGTTGCGCCGCCCCGCCCGTGACCGATCTATGCCGGGCGGGCGACGACCTTATGCGACGTTTCTACGACAGTTTTACGACACCACCCGGAGCCGCCCCGTCTGCTGTGGCCAGGTCCTTCTCCGGCAAGGCTTTCGCCATTGGCAGGTAGACGCCGAAAGTCGCCCCCTCGCCCTGCACCGACTCCACGTGCAGGCCGCCCCGGTGGCGGTTGATGATGTGCTTGACGATGGCCAGGCCCAGACCCGTGCCCTGGCGCTCGCCGCTCTTCTGGCCCTCGACGCGGTAGAAGCGCTCGGTCAGGCGCGGCAGGTGCTCGCGGGCGATGCCCGGCCCCCGGTCGCTGACCCGCAGGCCGGCGTAGAGCAGCTCGGAGGCGGAATGGTCGGGCGTCAGCAGCGACAGGCGCGCGGCGGCCGGATCGCGCGGCGCGACCGCCGTCGCGGCGGTCAGGCCGGGGAAGATCTCGACCCGCACGACGCCCTCCCTGGGCGTGTACTTGATGGCGTTGTCGACCAGGTTCTGGATCACCTGGACAATCTGGTCGCGGTCGCCCTCGACCACCGCCGAGCCGCGCGGCGGCAGGATGGAGTCGAAGCTGACCTGCTTGTCGCGGGCCTGCGGGGCCAGGGCGTCGACGACGTCCTGGGCGGCCATGGCCAGGTCGACGCGGCCGGCCGGGGCGATGTGCTCGTTCAGCTCGATGCGCGACAGGCTCATCAGGTCGTCGATCAGGCGCGACATCCGCTCGGCCTGGGCCTGCATGATGCCGAGGAACTTGTCGCGGGCGCCCGGATCCTCCTTGGCGTGGCCGCGCAGGGTCTCGATGAAGCCCGACAGCGAGGCCAGCGGCGTGCGCAGCTCGTGGCTGGCGTTGGCCAGGAAGTCGGCGCGGGTGCGCTCGCTGCGGCGCACGTCGGTCTCGTCGCGCAGCACCAGCAGGGCCAGCTGCGAGCCATGGTCGTCGCGGCCCAGCGGCCGGGCGTGGGCGGTCCAGTCGCGGCCCTGCGAGCCGACGCCGGTCCATTCGACCGTGCGCTCGACCCCGCCGAACAGGCTCTCGTCGACCGCCTCCAGCACCTGGGGGCTGCGCACGGCGGTGACCAGCAGGGCGCTTTCCCGGATGCGGAAGCGCTCGCGGGCGGCGGCGTTGGCGAAGACGAAGCGGCGGCCGGTCAGGTCGTCGGCCTCTTCGGCGGCGATGACCATCAGCGGTTCGGGCAGGTTCTCGAGGATCACCGCGAAGGGCGGCGCGCGGTCGGCGGCGGCCGCGGCCGGGATCGTCGCCAGGGTCTCGCTCTCTATGAGGCGGCGCAGGCGGCGCAGCAGGAAGACCCCGCCCCCGCCCAGCAGCACCGCCGCCGGCAGGGCCACGCCCGGCTGGGCCGCGCCCAGGGCGGTCATGGCCACCAGCGCGACCGGGCCGCCGGCGACCGCGGTCCAGGCGCCCGCCCACGCGCCCGCCAAGGGGCCGCCCCAGCGTTCCGGCGCGACCGGAGAGGGGGGGGAGACGGTGGGCATGAGGGCGTCCGGGCTCCTGCTGGGAACGAGGGCCTCGATGGGCCCGACGGCGGGGACCAAGGCTCGTAGGCCAGTTTTGTGACGAAGCGATGATTCGTCGAAGCAGATATGGCGCCGCCCGATCTCATGGGATAGACGGGGAACCCCTAGATGCGTGTCGGGCGAGGCGTTCACCGCAATTTCGCCGCAACCTGACGCAATCTCGGGGGCAGAGGGTATTCTCCTTAGGGTGGTCGGTTCGTATGCAGCGCAAGGTCCTGGTCGCGACGGTCGCGGCCGCTCCTCTTATGGCCATGGCCTTGGCCGCGCAGGCCGAGACGGTGGTGAACACCGAGCGCACGACCCCGATCGCCACGGCATCGGCGGGAACGGGCGGCGCGGCCGACGATGTCAAGATCGACACGGCCGGCACGATCAAGCTGACGGCCTCCGGCGCGCTGGTGACGCTGAACAGCAACAATAAGGTCACCAACACCGGGACGCTGAGCGCCCAGGGCGTCAACGACTCCACCGGCATACTGATCAACGGCGGGCGGACCGGCACGGTCACCCAGACCGGCACGATCACGCTCGACGAGGACTACACCGCCACCGACACCGACTCGGATGGCGACGTCGACGGCGCCTTCGCCCTGGGCCAGAACCGCTACGGCATCCGCCTGGTCGGCCCCGGCGCCTTCACCGGCGACATCCTGGCCACCGGCGGCTCGATCACCATCGAGGGCAACAACTCGGCCGGCATCTCGCTGGAAAGCGCCCTGGTCGGCAACCTGACCAACGGCGGCTCGATCTCGGTGATCGGCAGCAATTCCTACGGCGTGCGGGTCGCCGCCCCGGTGACCGGCAAGGTCACGATCAACGGCGGCGTCAGCGCGGTCGGCCAGAACTCGGTCGGCGTGGCCATCGACGGCGACGTCACCGGCGCCTTCGTGGTGCAGGGCGGCGTCAGCGCCACCGGCTACCGCTACACCAGCCGCCCCACCGACAAGGCCGTGCGCGACAAGCTCGACGCCGACGACCTGCTGCAGGGCGGCTCGGCCGTCCGCGTGGCCGGCAACGTCACCGGCGGCGTGCTGCTCGACGTCCGCCCGGCCGACAACGACACCACCAAGACCGACGAAGACGGCGACGGCGTCGAGGATTCGGTCGAGGGCAGCAGCGCCCTGACCGTCTACGGCGGCGCCCCGGCCCTGCTGATCGGTTCGGACACCGGCGCGATCGCCATCGGCGCGGTCGGCACGGGCGACAACGCCTACGGCGTGATCGCCAAGGGCTCGATCCTGGCCAACGGCCTCTACGACAACGTGGCGGCCACCGGCGTCCAGCTGGGCGGCAACGCCGGCCAGGCGACCAACATCGCCGGCGGCTTCCGTTCGGACGCCGGGATCACCGTCCAGGCCTACGAGGCCAACAGCACCGGCATCCGGGTCACGGCGGGCGGCAACGCCGCGACGATCTGGAACAAGGGCACGATCAATTCCTACAGCGTCTCCGAAGGCCTGTTCGACGCCCGCGGCGTCGTCATCGAGGCCGGCGCCGGCACGACCACCCTGCGCAACGGCGGCGTGATCAACACGACCGTCGTCGGCGAAAAGGGCACGGCCTACGGCGTCATCGACTATTCGGGCGGCCTGACCACGATCGAGAACACCGGCTCGATCATCGCCTCGATCTCGCCGACCGACGACGACCTCGACACCGACGACAGCGACACCGACGCCACCAACGAGACCATCACCGGCAAGGCGGTGGCCATCGACGTCAGCCGCAACACCACCGGCGTCACCCTGACCCAGAACGGTATCAACGACGGCGACGACGGGGCCGACGGCGTGGCCGACACCGACACGGACGGCGACGGGGTCGACGACGCCGACGAGCCGGCCATCATCGGCGCCATCCGCTTCGGCTCGGGGAACGACACCTTCAACGTGCTGAACGGCACCGTTGTCGGCGACATCTCGTTCGGGGCCGGCGCCGACGTCTTCCGCATCGACGGCGGCGCGGCCGTCATCGGCTCGATCAGCGACAGCGACGGCCGGCTGGACGTCACCATCGGCAAGGGCTCGCTGGGTCTGACCAAGGCCGAGGCGATCAACATCACCAGCCTGAACCTGGGCGCCGAGAGCAAGCTGGTGTTCACCGCCGACCCGGCGACCTCGACCAACACCCGCCTGGTGGTGTCGGGCGCGGCCACGGTCGCCACCGGCGCGCAGTTGGGCCTGCGCCTGACCAGCCTGCTGAGCGCCCCGACCTCGTACACGGTGATCACCGCCGGTTCGCTGACCGCCGGCACCCTGGGCCAGAGCCTGCTCAACGACGCGCCCTACATGTACGTCGCCAGCAGCCGCGCCGACTCCAACAACGTCTATATCGACGTGCGCCGGCGCACGGCGGCCGAGATCGGCCTGGCCCGCTCGGGCGCCTCGGCCTACGACGCGATCTTCAACGCCTTCAGCGCCGACGCCAACGTGGCCAGCACCTTCCTGGGCATCAGCGACCGCGCCAGCTTCCTGCACAACTACAACCAGCTGCTGCCGGACCAGGGCGAGGGCATGTTCGCCACCGTCCAGACCGTCAACCAGCAGATCTCGCAGGCCACCGCGATCCGGCCCGATCCGGGCGACCGCTACGGGCCCGACAGCATCTGGGTCCAGGAGATCAACGCCCTGGTCCGTCGCGAGGACGGCCCGACCCTGGGCACCGACACCCAGGCCTTCGGCTTCGTGGCCGGCTACGAGGCCATGGGCGACGCGGGCGGCGCCCTGGGCGTGACCCTGGCCTACACCGCCCTGGAAGAACACGACACCGTCGCCCAGGTCGGCGAGCAGACCACCTCGTCGCTGGTGCAGGCGGGCGTCTACTGGCGCCGGTCGGTGGGCCCGTGGCGGTTCAACCTCGGCGGCGGCGTCGGCTACGGCTGGTTCGACAGCAACCGCGTCATCCTGCTGGACAACAACAAGGACGGCGTCTTCGAGGACAAGCGCAAGGCCAACAGCGACTGGGGCGCCCTGACCGCCAACGCCTTCGCCGGCACGGCCTACGAAGTGAAGTTCGGCCGCTTCTTCTCGCGTCCGGAAGCGCGCGTCGACTACACCTACCTGAACGAGGACAAGCACGAGGAAACCGGCGGCGGCCCGGTGCTGGACAACAAGATCGGCCAGCGCAAGTGGAGCAACCTCAGCGGCGACGTGGGCGTGGTCCTGGGCGCGGACCTGGGCCGCGACGTCTGGGTGCGCCCGGAAGTCCGCGTCGGCTACCGCAAGACCCTGGCCGGCAAGCTGGCCGACACCGTCGCCACCCTGAACGGCCAGAGCTACGTGCTGGAGCCGTTCGACGACAAGGACGGCGCCCTGACCCTGGGCTTCGCCCTGCGGGCCGGCACGGCGATGTCCTACGTGGCGCTGGAAGGCACGGCCGAAAGCACCAAGCGCCAGAAGCGCTACAACGTGAAGCTGACCGGCCGGACGATGTTCTGATCGACGTCCGCCCAGGTGGAATGCAGGAGGCCCCGCACAACGTGCGGGGCCTTTTTTCATAAGGACTTACCGCAGGTTTGGCGACAATCCGCCGCAGCCGTCGCAGCGCCGGCGGCGCGCCACGCTAAAGGTCCGTTTAAGGACTAATATTAAGGCTGTTCCCATCGATAACAGACGGCGGCCCTGATCGCCGTGAGGGGAAGACCTTGACCATCCATCGCTTCGCCCGGGGCGCCGCCGCCCTGGCCGGCGCCGCGACGCTCGTCGTCGCCGGCGGCGCTCACGCCCAAGTTCCGTCAAATGGGGCAGCTCCCGACCAACAGGCCCGCATCGAGGCCCTCGAAGCCCAGCTGGCGGCTCTTCAGAAGCAGATCGCCGAGATCAAGACCGCGACCGCCGCGGCCCCCAAGGCGGCCCCCGCCGCCGCGCCCGCCGCGACCGTCAGCATCGCCGGCGGCCGTCCGACCATCGCCTCGACCGACGGCGCCTTCAGCGCCACCCTGCACGGGGTGATGCAGCTCGACACCGCCCACTACTTCCAGGACAAGGGCCTGCCGGCGGTGATCGGCAACGGCCGCGACCTCAACAGCGGCAGCAACTTCCGCCGCGCGCGCCTGGGCATGGACGGCAAGGTCTTCAAGGCCTTCGACTACAGCGTGCTGCTCGACTTCGGCGGCGCCGGCACCGACGGCTCGGGCGTGCTGCAGGAGCTGTTCCTCCAGTACAACTACGCGCCCTTCAAGGTGCGCGTCGGCGCCTTCGCCCCGAACGTGGGCCTGGAGGACGCCGGCTCAACCAACGGCTCGCTGTTCGCCGAGCGCCCGGCGATCTCGGAACTGACCCGGGGCCTGGCCGCCGCCGACCGCCGCTACGCCCTGCAGGTGCAGACCAGCAGCGAGCGCTGGCTGCTCTCGGCCGCCGCCACCGGCGGCAAGACCGGCGACGCCCAGACCTTCGACGAACAGCAGGGCTATGTCGCCCGCGCCGCCTTCCTGCCGGTCAAGACCAAGGACTGGATCGTGCACACCGGCCTTGGCGCCGGCTACATCGTCACCCCGGCCCAGACCGCGGTCGGCGGCGCCTATCCGCTGACCCTGACCGAGCGTCCGGAACTGCGCGTCGACGGGACCACGCTGGTCACCACCGGCGCCATCGACGCCGACAACCTGCGCCACTTCAGCGCCGAACTGGCCGTGCAGCACAAGAACCTGCTGATCCAGAGCGAGTACTTCGATATCGTCCTGGACCGCCGCAACCCGGCGGCCGGCGTCAGCAATCCGAAGTTCGGCGGCTGGTACATTGAGGGCGGCTGGGTGCTGACCGGCGAGACCCGCCGCTACAACGGCTCGACCTTCGCCTTCGACGCCCCGTCGATCGCCAACCCCTTCGACCCGAAGGCCGGCAAGTGGGGCGCCTGGGAACTGGCGGCGCGCTATTCGGTGCTCGACCTGAACCACCATGAGACCGCCACGCTGGCGGCCGACCGGGTGCGCGGCGGCGAGCAGACGATCTGGACGGCCGGGGTGAACTGGTTCCCCAACTCGGTGACCAAGTTCTCGCTCGACTACCTGGACGTCGATATCGACCGCCTCGATCCGGCCGGCGGGACCGTGGCGCTGAGCCAGGGCTACCAGGCCGTCAACCTGCGCAGCCAGTTCGCGTTCTGACAGCTCACCCTCCAACTCCCGTCATTCCCGCCCTTGTGGCGGGAACCCCTGGGTCCGCTGACACGTGAGGAGCAAGCGGCGTGCTGAGCACGCCGCCCTATCCGCCCTTTCGGCTGACAGAGGGTTTCTCGCCACAAGGGCGAGAATGACGGGAAGAGGTGGGAGGGGCTGCTCCCCCGCCCCTTTCTGATCCCGTCTTCAGAAACATTCGCGCGTACAAGGGCAGCCAGATCGGCCAAGGTTTCGGCGTTATCCCAGAGGACGCCCGATGACCCTGTTCCGTCTCCCCTCCCGCCGGGACCTCGCGATCGGCGCCGGCGCCGCAGCGACGGCGGCCCCCTTCGGACACGCCCTCGCCCAGCCCGCCAAGGCGCCCAAGGTCGTGACGCTGCTGAACGTCAGCTACGACCCGACCCGGGAGCTGTACCAGGAGATCAATCCGGCCTTCGCCGCCTATTGGAAGCGTCGGGTCGGCCAGACGCTGGAGATCAGGCAGAGCCACGGCGGCTCGGGCAAGCAGGCCCGCTCGGTGATCGACGGACTGCAGGCCGACGTCGTCACGCTGGCCCTGGCGGACGACATCGACCAGATCGCCGCCCGAGGCCTGATCGCCAGGAACTGGCAGTCGCGCCTGCCCCGGAACTCGGCCCCCTACGCCTCGACGATCATCTTCCTGGTCCGCAAGGGCAACCCCAAGGGGATCAAGGACTGGGGCGACCTGGTCAAACCCGGCGTCGAGATCATCACCCCCAATCCCAAGACCGGCGGCGCGCCGCGCTGGGCCTATCTGGCCGCCTGGTCGTGGGCGCTGAAGCAGAAGGGCGGCGACGACGCCAAGGCACGCGCCTTCGTCCAGCAGCTCTATCGCCAGGTGCCGGTGCTCGACAGCGGGGCGCGCGGCTCGATGACCACCTTCGCCCAGCGGGGCGTCGGCGACGTGCTGCTGACCTGGGAGAACGAGGCCCACCTGGCCCGCGAGGAGTTCGGGGCCGACAGGTTCGAGATCGTCTATCCCTCGCGCTCGATCCTGGCCGAGCCGTCGGTGGCCGTGGTCGACAAGGTGGTGCAGCGGCGCGGCACGCGGCTGGTCGCCGAGGGCTATCTGAACTTCCTCTACAGCCCGCTGGCCCAGGACATCATCGGCAAGCACCACTACCGCCCGCGCGAGCCCAAGGCCGCGGCCAGGTACGCCGCCAAGTTCCCCGACATCCCGCTGGTGACCATCGACCGCGAGTTCGGCGGCTGGGCCAAGGCCCAGGCCCGCCACTTCGCCGACGGCGGCGTCTTCGACCAAATCTACCGGCCCTGAGAGTCTTCTTGGGCGTGAAGCCTACCTAGACAATAGGATATAGCGCCTTGCGTCAGGTTCGTGCGTTATCCCGCACGACACCGCCTCAGACATCACCCGAGACAGAGCGACAGAGCCATGAAAAACGCCTTGAAGTCTCCCACCCGGCGCGGCCTGCTGGGCGCGGCCGGCGGCGCCGCCGCCCTCGGGGGTTCGACCCTCACGGCCGGCCAGGCTTTCGCCCAGGCCAAGCCGCTGACCCTGCTGAACGTCAGCTACGACCCGACCCGCGAGCTCTACAAGGCGATCAACGTCGCCTATGCCGGCTACTGGAAGAAGAAGGTCGGCCAGACCCTGACCATCAACCAGAGCCACGGCGGCTCGGGCAAGCAGGCCCGCTCGGTGATCGACGGCCTGGAAGCCGACGTCGTCACCCTGGCCCTGGCCTATGACATCGACGAGATCTCGGACAAGGCCAAGCTGCTGCCGGCCAACTGGCAGTCGCGCCTGCCGCAGAACTCCACGCCCTACACCTCGACCATCGTGTTCCTGGTCCGCAAGGGCAACCCCAAGAAGATCAAGGACTGGGGCGACCTGGTGAAGCCGGGCGTCGAGGTCATCACGCCGAACCCGAAGACCTCGGGCGGGGCGCGCTGGAACTACCTGGCCGCCTGGGCCTGGGCGCTGAAGCAGAAGGGCGGCAACGCCGCCAAGGCCCAAGCCTACATCACCGACCTGTTCAAGCACGTGCCGGTGCTCGACACCGGCGCCCGCGGCGCCACCACCACCTTCACCCAGCGCGGCATCGGCGACGTGCTGCTGGCCTGGGAAAACGAGGCCTTCCTGGCGCTGGAAGAAATTCCGGGTCAGTTCGAGATCGTCGTGCCGTCGATCTCGATCCTGGCCGAACCGCCGGTGGCCGTGGTCGACAAGAACGTCGACCGCCACAAGACCCGCCTGGCGGCCGAGGGCTATCTGCGCTTCCTCTACAGCCCGCTGGCCCAGGACATCATCGCCCAGAACCACTACCGGCCGCGCGACGCCAAGGTGGCGGCCAAGTACGCCGCCAAGTACAAGAAGATCCCGCTGGTGACGATCGACAACACCTTCGGCGGCTGGCGCAAGGCCCAGGCCACGCACTTCGCCGACGGCGGCGTGTTCGACAAGATCTACCAGCCGAAGTGACGGCGCCGGACCCGCGAGGGTCTGGAAGCTTGACCTTTCCAAGGCGCGGCGGTCCCCATGGGCCGCCGCGTTTTGCGTTTTCCGCCTGAGCTTGGTCGGGAACCCGACCCTGCGAGCGGCGTTGAGGCGTGATGGGGCATACCAATAACAAAAGCCGGGGTCGGGCTCAGGAATGACGGATTATCTGAAGTCGCAACGGGCGGGCGACCAGCTCGCGGCCGAGCATGGCATCGACGACCCCTTCGCCGCGGCCATCCGCGCCACCCGGATGGCGATGATCGTTACCGACGCGACCCAGGCCGACAATCCGATCATCTTCGCCAACGACGCCTTCCTGCGGCTGACCGGCTATGCGCGCTCGGAGGTGATCGGCCGCAACTGCCGCTTCCTGCAGGGGCCCGACACCAATCCGGCCTCGATCGGCGAGCTGCGCGGGGCGATCGCCGACGGCGACGACATCGCCATGGACATCCTCAACTATCGCAAGGACGGCAGCAGCTTCTGGAACGCGCTGTACCTGAGCCCCGTGCGCAACAAGCAGGGCCAGATCATCTACTTCTTCGGCTCGCAGCTGGACGTCAGCGACAAGAAGCAGACCGAGCAGCACCTGCGCGAGACCCGCAGCGACCTGGAGCTGGCCGTCGAGGCCCGCACCCGCGAACTGACCCAGGCCCTGGAGCAGAAGACCGCGCTGCTGCACGAGGTCGACCACCGGGTGAAGAACAACCTGCAGCTCATCTCGTCCCTGCTGCTGCTGCAGAACCGCCGCGAGAAGGACCCGGCCCTCAAGCACAGCCTGCGCGGCATGCTGGAGCGGGTGAACGCCATCGCCACCGTCCACCGCCGGCTGTTCCAGAGCGAGGACGTCGAGCGCTTCGACGTCTCGGCCTTCGTGCGCGACCTGGTGTCGGACATGACCGGCTCGGCCAATCGCGAGGAGATCCGCGTGCGGCTGGACCTGGAGCGGGTGGACGTGGCCGCCTCGAAGGCCGCGCCCCTGGCCCTGGTGATCAGCGAACTGTTCTCCAACGCCCTGCGCCACGCCTTCCCCGACGGTCGCGCCGGCGAGATTTCGGTATCGATCACTCGCCAAAACGGCGACTTCCGGATCGAAATCACCGATGACGGCGTTGGAACAGCTGAAGGGACCCGGACTTCGGGCTTCGGACTGACCATCGTCCAGCTGCTGTGCCAGCAGCTGAAGGCGCGGTCCGAAACCACGGCGGCCGACCCCGGAACGCGTGTCGTCGTGCATCTGCCAGTCAACGGCGCGCACCACTGAGGACTGAGTTTTACCCATGGCCGGGCGTGCGTTGGATGTGTTGATCGTCGAGGACGAGGTCCTGCTGGCCACCGAGCTGGAGTTCCTCGCGCAGGAAGTGGGTTACCACTCCGTCGGCCTGGCCATGAGTTCGGACGAGGCCGTCGACCTGGCCAAGGCCCTGCATCCCGACCTCGCCCTCGTGGACGTGCACCTGCAGGACGGCCCGACCGGCGTCGAGGTGGTGCGCAGGATCCATGACGACTGCGGCTGCGTGGCCCTGTTCATGACCGCCAACGTCAAGCGCCTGCCCGACGACTTCGCCGGCGCCTGCGGGGTGATCGGCAAGCCCTATTCCGAGCACGGGGTGAAGACCGCCCTGGCCTATCTGGCCGTCTGCCTGGAGCAAGGCCAGGCGCCGGGCCTGCCGCCGGTGGGGCTGGAGCTGGCGCCGTCCTTCGCCGAGCGCTGGGGCCTGACCGAAATGCCGCGCTCGGCCTGATGGCCGCCTCGCCGCTCGCCGTCTTCGTCGGCACCGCAGCGGCCCTGCTGTCGATCACCAGCTTCGCCCCGCAGATCGTCAAGATCTGGAAGGAGAAGGACGCCTCGTCGGTGTCGCTGCGGACCTATGTGGTCACCGTGGCGGGCTTCTCGTGCTGGCTGGCCTATGGGCTGATGATCAAGGCCTGGCCGGTGGCGGCGTCGAACCTGGCGTGCCTTGCGATGTCGGCCGCCGTGCTCGCCTTGAAATGGCGCTACGGCCGGCAGGAGGACGGGAAAGACGTCAAAGGGTGACAGGGGGGGCGGGGTCCGCTATCGAGGCCCGCCTAATTTCGCGCACCAGGACCACCGCCTTGACCGAAGTCGCCGAGGAAGCTGGCTGGGCCACCGCCAAGACTCTGGCCGAAGCCCTGCCCTACATCCAGATCTACGACCGCGAGACGGTGGTGATCAAATACGGCGGCCACGCCATGGGCCAGGAAGAGGTGGCCAAGCTGTTCGCCGCCGACGCGGTGCTGCTGAAGCTGCTGGGCGTCCATCCGGTCGTGGTGCATGGCGGCGGTCCGCAGATCAGCCGCATGCTCGACAAGGCCGGCGTCAAGTCGACCTTCATCGACGGCCTGCGCGTCACCGACGAGGCGACGATGGAAGTGGCCGAGATGGTGCTGTCGGGCGCCATCAACAAGGAAATCGCCAACTGGATCACGCTCGCCGGCGCCGAGGCCGACGTGCGCGGCGTGGGCCTGTCGGGCAAGGACGCCCGCCTGATCACCGCCGAGAAGGTGACCCGGACCAAGAAGGATCCGGACAGCAACATCGAGCAGGTCGTCGACCTGGGCTTCGTGGGCGAGCCGACCAAGGTCGATCCGCACCTGATCCAGGCCCTGCTGAGCTCGGAAACCGACTACATCCCGGTGATCGCCCCGATCGGCGTGTCCGAACAGGGCGAGACCTTCAACATCAACGCCGACACCGTGGCTGGAGCGCTCGCGGGCGCCCTGAAGGCCAAGCGGATGCTGATGCTGACCGACATCAAGGGCGTGCTCGACGCCAATGGCGAGCTGATCCGCGAGATGACCCTGGACCAGGCCCGCCAGCTGATCGCCGACGGCGTGGCCACCGGCGGCATGATCCCCAAGCTCGAGAACGCCATCCACGCCGTGGAGAGCGGCGTCGAAGCCGTGGTCATCCTCGACGGCCGCCGCCCGCACGCCATGCTGGTCGAACTGTTCAGCGAACACGGCGCGGGCACGCTGATCTCGAAATGATCGTCGCGATCCTCCCCCCCTGGGGGAGGTGGCCCGCAGGGCCGGAGGGGGGCCGTTCTCAGCTTCCGCCGCGCCAAGGCCCCTCCCCCCTCCGTCCGCTGCGCGGACACCTCCCCCACGGGGGGAGGTTCCAGCTATGAGCGCCGACCTCACCCACGTCGACACCTGGCTGTTCGACCTCGACAACACCCTCTACCCGGCCGAGACCGAGTTCATGGGCCTGATCGAGGGCCGGATGACCGACTTCGTCGAGCGCTTCACGGGCCTGCCCCGCGAGGAAGCCCGGGCGCTGCAGAAGAAATACTACCTGGAGCACGGCACCACCCTGGCCGGGCTGATGACCTATCACGGCATGGACCCCGCCCAGTTCCTGGAGGAGGTGCATGACGTGTCGCTGGACAACCTGGTGCACGACCCGGCCCTGCACGCGGCGATCGACGCCCTGCCCGGCCGGCGGCTGGTGTTCACCAACGGCTCGCTGGGCCACGCCGAGCGGGTGCTGGGGCATCTGGGCCTGCGCGACCTGTTCAGCGAGATCTTCGCCATCGAGACGGCCGACTACATCCCCAAGCCGTCGCTGGCGACCTTCGACAAGATCACCAAGCTGCACGCCATCGATCCGCCGATGACCGCCTTCTTCGAGGACAGCGAGAAGAACCTCGTCCCGGCCGCGCGCATCGGCATGACCACCGTGCTGGTCGGCGCCCACGCGGCCGCCTCGACCTCAGAATACGTCCACCATCGCACCAACGACCTCGCCGGGTTCCTGAGCTCGGCGCGCCTGAAGGAAGCCTGACATGACCGCCCTGACCTTCGCCGATCTGCAGACCGAGATCGAAGCCGCCTGGGAGGCCCGCGACGGCGTCTCGACCGCCACCACCGGCCCGGTCCGCACCGCCGTGGAAGAGGCCCTGCTGCTGCTCGACAGCGGCAAGGCCCGCGTCTCGGAGAAGATCGACGGCGAGTGGACCACGCACCAGTGGCTGAAGAAGGCCGTGCTGCTGTCGTTCCGCCTGAACCCCAACACCGTCATGCGCGCCGGCACGCTGGGCGGCGGCGTCGGCCCGTGGTGGGACAAGGTTCCGAACAAGTTCGACGGCTGGGACGCCCCGCAGTTCGAGGCCGGCGGCTTCCGCGCCGTGCCGGGCGCCATCGTGCGTCGCGGCTCGCACGTGGCCAAGAACGTCATCCTGATGCCGTCGTTCGTGAACATCGGCGCCTTCGTCGACGAGGGCACCATGGTCGACACCTGGGTGACGGTCGGCTCGTGCGCCCAGATCGGCAAGCACGTCCACCTGTCGGGCGGCGTGGGCATCGGCGGCGTGCTGGAACCCCTGCAGGCCAACCCGACCGTGATCGAGGACAACTGCTTCATCGGCGCCCGTTCGGAAGTGGTGGAAGGCGTGATCGTCGGCGAGGGCAGCGTGCTTTCGATGGGCGTCTACCTGTCGGCCTCGACCAAGATCGTCGACCGCAAGACCGGCGAGATCCACATCGGCAAGGTGCCGCCTTACAGCGTCGTGGTGCCGGGCAGCCTGCCCGACAAGAACGGCGGCCCGAGCCTCTACTGCGCCGTGATCGTCAAGACGGTCGACGCCCAGACCCGCTCGAAGACCTCGATCAACGACCTGCTGCGCGACTGATCCGCGTGATGGGGGCGGCCGTGAACGACACACTGGCCGCCCTGCGCGCCGGCGACCTGGCCGGGGCGACGAGACTGGACCTCTCCGGCGCGGACCTTTCCGAGGTTCCGCCGGAGATCTTCGGCCTTTGCGAGACGCTGGAGGTGCTGGACATCGGCGCCACCCGGATTTCGGACCTTCCCCACGACTTTTCCCGCCTGAAGAAGCTGGAGGTGCTGTTCGCCTCCGGCGCGCCGTTCCGCCGGCTGCCCGAGGCTCTCGGCGACTGCCCGGCCCTGAGCCAGGTCGGCTTCCGGGGCTGCGGGATCGAGGAGATCCCCGCCGACGCGCTGTCGCCGGCCCTGCGCTGGCTGACCCTGACCGACAACCGCATCGCGGCCCTGCCCGAGGCCCTGGGCGAGCGCCCGGCGCTTCAGAAGGTCATGCTCGCCGGCAACCGGCTGTCGGCCCTGCCCGAAAGCCTGGCGGGGTCGCGGAGCCTGGAGCTGCTGCGCATCGCCGCCAACCGGTTCGAGGCCCTGCCCGGCTGGCTGGCCGACCTGCCGGCGCTGGCCTGGCTGGCCTGGGCGGGCAATCCGTTCGACACCGCCGTCCCTGATGCGGCCGTTCCGCCCGTCGCCTGGCGCGACCTGGCCATCGGCAAGGCCCTGGGCCGCGGCGCCTCGGGCGACGTGTTCGAGGCCGCGTGGGCCGGCCGCCCGACGGCGCTGAAGCTGTTCCGCGGGACCATGACCAGCGATGGCTTGCCCGAGCGCGAGATGGCCGCCTGCCTGGCCGCCGGCGCGCATCCGAACCTGACCGGCGCCCTGGGCCGCGTGGTCGGCCATCCGGACGGCGCCGAGGGCCTGCTGATGCCGCGGCTGCCGGACGGCTGGCGCGCCCTGGCCGGCCCGCCCAGCCGCGAAAGCTGCAGCCGCGACGTCTATGCGCCGGACCTGGGCCTTTCCATCGAGGTCGCCCGGCGTCTGGCGCGCGATGCGGCGGCGGGGGCCGCATGGCTGCACGCGCGGGGCATCAGCCACGGCGACCTCTACGGCCACAACCTGCTGTGGGACGGGACCGACGGCGCGGCGGTGCTCAGCGACTTCGGCGCCGCCTCGTTCCTGCCGGCCGGCGAGGAACGCCGCTGGTCGGCGCTGGATGTCCGCGCCTTCGGCCTGCTGCTGGGCGAAATCCTCGACCATGTCGACGGCGAGGTCCCGGCCGCCCTGCGCGCCCTGGAGGCCGCCTGCATGCAGCCGGACGGCGCGATGCGGCCGTCGATGGACGAGGCGCTCGCCGCCCTGTCCTGAACCCTTTCCGAATGGGGCGGATCAAGCTCTAGTGGCGGCCATGCCGAGCCTGGTCGAAAAGCTGAAGCCGTTCTTCTCGCTCAAGGGCCGGGCCGCCCGGCTGGAATACTGGCGGGTGCAGGTCGCCCAGATCGCCCTGGCCGCCGTGGTCATGAGCCTGGTGGTGATCGCCACCCGGATCGGCGGCTGGCTGGGGGCGCTGCCCTGCCTGCTGTTCGCGCCGATCCTGGCGGCCGGGGTCTGCGTGGCCGTGCGCCGGCTGCACGACCGGGGCAAGGCCGCCTGGTGGATCCTGATCTTCGCCGTCGGCCCCTACGCCCTGACCGCCCTGGCCGCCGGCCTCTACGAAGGCGGCGGCCCCACCGGCGCCGAACTCGCCTCACCCCTGCTCGGCCTGGCCGCCTTCGCCCTGTCGATCTGGGCCTGGGTGGAGCTGGGCTTCCTGCGCGGGACGAGGGGCGACAACCGGTACGGGGCGGAGCGGCGATAGGGAGCGCTCCCCTTTTCGCCCGTCATTCCCGCCCTTGTGGCGGGAAACCCTCTGTCAGCCGCAAGGGCGGCAGAGGCGGACTGCTGAGCAGTCCGCTTGAACTTCACGTGCGAGCGGAACCAGGGTTTCCCGCCACAAGGGCGGGAATGACGGGAGTTTGGGGGGGTGGCGGGAGAGCAACGCCCTCACCGCTTGCGCCCGCTCTCGACCTCGTACGGCGTTCCGTCGCGGTGCCTATACGTCTCCTCGCCCGGGCGGATGATCAGGTCGAGGTCGGGATAGTCGCAGCCGTCTTCGTCGGGCTTTCGCGAGCCCATTTCCAGCAGCACGGCGACCGCGTTCGAGCGGTTCTGGATCTGGTGGCCGTTGGGAACCCCGGCCTTGAAGCCCGCGCAGTCGCCGGCCCGCAGGATGGTCTCGCCGTCCTCCTCGACCAGCACGACCTCGCCCTCGACCACCCAGACGAACTCGTCTTCCGCCGTGTGCCAGTGGCGCTGGCTGGACCAGGTTCCGGGCTCGAGCCTCATCAGATTGACGCCGAACTGGGTGAGGCCGACGGCGTCGCCCAGCTTCCAGCGCTGGCGGGCCTTGCAGGGCGCGTCGAACGGCGGCGGATAGGCCGTGCCGTGGCGGGTGGGGGCCTGGTCGATATCGATCTTGGGCATGGTCGGCCTTGGCAAGTTCGTGCGCGGTTTGCGTCCCGCCGAAGGGAAGCCTAAAGCCTGCACCATGACCAGTCCCGCGCCCGTTTCCGTCAGCATCGACGCCGTCGAGCTGGCCCAAGCCCTGATCCGCCGCCCCTCCGTCACGCCCGCCGACGAGGGCGCGATGGACGTGCTGCAGCGCCAGCTGGAAGCGCTGGGCTTCGATTGCCGGCGCATGAAGTTCGGCGAGATCGAGAACCTCTACGCCAGGCGCGGCGCGGCGCGGCCCAACCTCTGCTTCGCCGGCCACACCGACGTGGTGCCGGTGGGCGACGACGCGGCCTGGACGGCCGGGCCGTTCGAGGCAGAGATCAAGGACGGGGTGCTGTACGGCCGCGGCGCGGTCGACATGAAGTCGGCGATCGCCGCCTTCGTCGCGGCGGTGGCCAATACGGACGAGGTTCCCGGCTCGATCAGCTTCCTGATCACCGGCGACGAGGAGGGCGTGGCCGAGGACGGCACGGTCAAGGTGGTCCAGGCCCTTGCGGCCGAGGGCGAGATCATCGACCACTGCATCGTCGGCGAGCCCACCTCGGCCAGCCTGCTGGGCGACATGGTCAAGATCGGCCGGCGCGGCAGCATCAACGCCTGGATCGCCGTCGATGGCCGCCAGGGCCACGTGGCCTATCCGCACCGGGCGGCCAACCCGATCCCGGTGCTGGTCGATATCCTCAGCCGCCTGCAGAGCCGGGTGCTGGACGAGGGCTATACTGGCTTCCAGCCGTCGAACCTGGAGATCACCACGGTCGACGTCGGCAACCCGGCGACGAACGTCATTCCGGCCTCGGCGAAGGCCCGGATCAACATCCGCTTCAACCCGGCCCACAAGGGCAAGGACCTGGCCGCCTGGATCGAGCACGAGTGCCGCGAGGCGGCCGAGGGCTTTTCGGGCCGGGTCGAGGCGCTGTGCAAGATCAGCGGCGAGGCCTTCTTGACCCAGCCGGGCGCCTTCACCGACGTGATCGTCGGCGCCGTGGGCGACGCCACCGGCCGCGTGCCGGAACTGTCGACCACCGGCGGCACCAGCGACGCCCGCTTCATCCGCGCCATCTGCCCGGTGGTGGAGTTCGGCCTGGTGGGCTCGACCATGCACCAGGTGGACGAGCGCGTGCCGGTCGAGGAGGTGCGCCAGCTGGCGGTGGCCTACACCGCGCTGATCCGGCGGTATTTCGAGGCGTTTTCGGGGTAGGTTTTCGCGCTCGAAAAGGTCGTCATCCCGGAAAGCCCGAAGGGCTTATCCGGGACCCAGGGGCCAAGCGCAGTGCGGCCGCCCCTGGGTCCCGGCTCTCCGCTGCGCTGCGGCCGGGATGACGAGCAAGGGGGCGCTGATGGAGGGGACGACGGCGCGATGAACGAGCTCTCCATCGACGAAGTCCTCGCCGAGGTCGCCGTGCTGGTGAAGCCGCACTTCGGCAAGGGGCGGGTGCCCGACTACATCCCGCAGCTGGCCACCGTGCCGGGGACGAAGTTCGGCATGGCCGTGCGCACGGTCGACGGCGGCGAGCACGTGATCGGCGACGCCGACGAGGGCTTCTCGGTGCAGAGCATCACCAAGGTGCTGAGCCTGGGTCTGGCCTTGAACCGTATCGGCGACGAGGTGTGGGTGCGGGTCGGCAAGGAGCCGTCGGGCACGCCGTTCAACCACCTGTCGCAGCTGGAGTCCGAGGGCGGCTTCCCGCGCAACCCGTTCATCAACGCCGGCGCCCTGGCCGTGACCGACATCCTGCTCGACAAGGTGAAGGACCCGGCCGCCCTGGTGCGCGGCTTCGCGGGGTTCCTGAGCGACAGCCCGGTCGAGATCGACGAGGCGGTGGCGGCATCCGAGCTGGCCAACGCCTGGCAGAACCGGGCGATCGCCAACCTGATGCGCGGCAAGGAGACGATCACCCACGACCCCGAGGCCGTGGTCGCCGCCTATTGCCGCCAGTGCGCCCTGACCCTGAGCTGCCGGCAGCTGGCCCGGGCCTTCCTGCCGCTGGCGGCGGGCGGCTTCTCGCCGGTGGTCGAGGAGACGATCTTCGCCGAGCGCCTGACCCGGCGGCTCAATTCCCTGCTGCTGACCTGCGGCATCTACGACAGCGTCGGCAGCTTCGCGTACCGCGTCGGCCTGCCCGCCAAGAGCGGCGTCGGCGGCGGCATCGTGGCGGTCGTGCCCGGCAAGGCGACGGTGGCGGTGTGGTCGCCGGAGCTGGACCGGTTCGGGACCTCGGTGGTGGGCGCGGCGGCGCTGGAGGCGTTCGCGCAGCTGACGAACTGCTCGGTGCTTTAAAAAACCCTCTCTCTTTGAGAGAGGGAGGGGCCCACGCCGCAGGCGTGGGAGGGTGAGAGGTTTCACCCTTGGCGGTAAAATCTCGATTCCTTCCGTTGCGTATCCCCGTGGGCGGTGACCGGCTTTCGCCATGGACACCACCGCCAACGCCCGCCGTCTTCGCCAGAACCAGACCCTGGCCGAGAAAACGCTCTGGCAGCTCGTGCGCAACCGCCGGCTGGGCGGTTTCAGGTTCCTGCGACAGGCCCCGATAGACCGCTACTTCGCCGATTTCGTCTGCGAGGCCGGCAAATTGATCGTCGAACTTGACGGCGTCGTCCACGAAGGACGCGAAGACTACGATGAACACCGCACGCGGGTGCTGGAGCTGTTCGGCTACATGGTCCTGAGGCTTCCCAACGAACGGGTGCTAACCGATCCTGGCGGAGCCTGCGAAGATATCCTTGCCGTGCTGCAAACCGGCCGACGGTGAAACCTCTCACCCTCCCACGCCTGCGGCGCGGGCCCCTCCCTCTCTCGAAGAGAGAGGGGGCTTTATTGTCTGTTTGACCCAGATCAAGGCGAAGCTCGCGCGGGCCGTGCAACGTCCGGGCGACCTCCAACGGAGCCCGCCATGTCGCTCGGTCAGATCGCCTATCTCGGTTTCGTGCTCGCCGGTTTCGGCGTGTTCATCCTGGCCTTGGGTACGGTCTGGATCGCCGAGCGCATGTCGGATCGCAAGCCGGACTGACCTCCCCACCGGAAGCCCCTTCCCTGACTTCCCCGGGGTTTCCGCCCTCGGGCCTGTCCGCCCGGGGTCGCCGTCGGCGCGGGCAGGCCCATTTTCTTGCCGCCTTCAGTCCCCGTACCCCACGCCCACCAGATAGAGCCCGTCGGCCGGGGCCACGGGGCCGCATTGGGTGCGGTCCCTGGCCTCCAGGGCGGCCTTGACGTCGGCGGGCTCCCAGCGGCCGGCGCCGACCTCGACCAGGGCCCCGGTCATCGAGCGCACCTGGCGATGCAGGAACGATCGCGCCTCGAAGTCGAGGTGGATCTCTTCGCCGACCTGGCGCACGCGGGCGACGTCCAGGGTCTTGAGCGGCGACTTGGCCTGGCAGTGGGTGTCGCGGAAGGTGGTGAAGTCGTGCAGGCCCACCAGATGCTGGGCCGCCGCGTGCATGGCGTCGGCGTCCAGCGGCTTCTTCATGTGCCAGACCTTGCCCTTGTCGAGGGCCGGCGGGGCGCGGCGGTTGAGGATGCGGTAGAGGTAGCGGCGCTCGTTCGCCGAGAAGCGCGCGTGCCAGTCTTCCGGGGCCACTTCGGCGTCGAGGATCGAGACGGCCTCGCGCATCAGGTGGGCGTTGAGGGCGTTCATGACCGTCTGGGCCGGCCAGTCGCGCTCGAGGTCGACATGGACGACCTGGCCCGTCGCATGGACGCCGGTGTCGGTGCGGCCGGCGGCGGCGATGCGCAGTTCCTGGCCGCTGAAGGCCTTCACCGCCGCCTCGATCGCCCCCTGCACGCTGGGCAGGGTCGCCTGGGCCTGGAAGCCGGCATAGGGACGGCCGTCGTACTCGACGAGGAGGCGGTAGCGGGGCATCAGGCCAGGACCGTTCCGGCGGCCAGCGGGAAGCCGCGCAGGAAGACCTCGGCGTCCTGGGCGCCCTTGCCCTCGCGCTGGGCCTTGAGCAGGCGCACCGCGCCCTCACCGCAGGCGATCAGCAACTCGTCGTCGAGCACGGTTCCGGGCGCGCCTTCGGCGTCGTCCACCGTCGACAGCAGGGCCTTCACGCGCACCGGGCCCTTGTCGGACGGGGCTTCGAACCAGGCGCCGGGGAAGGGCGACAGGCCGCGGATGTGACGGTCGACCTCGGCGGCGGGGCGGGTCCAGTCGATGCGGGCCTCGGCCGGCTTGATCTTCCTGGCGTAGGTGACGCCCTCTTCGCTCTGCGGGGTCTCGACGGCCTGGCCGCGCTCGATGGCGCCCAGGGCCACGGGCAGGATGCGGGCGCCGACGGCGGCCAGGCGGTCGTGCAGGCTGGCCACGGTGTCGAGCGCGTCGATGCGCACGCTCTCCGACAGCAGGACGGGGCCCTCGTCGAGGCCCTCGCTCATCCGCATCACCTGGACGCCGGTGACGGGATCGCCGGCCATGATCGCCCGCTGGATGGGGGCCGCGCCGCGCCAGCGGGGCAGCAGGCTGGCGTGCAGGTTGAAGCAGCCCAGACGGGGGGCCTCCAGCACGTCCCTGACCAGGATCTGGCCGAAGGCGACCACGACGGCGGCGTCGAGATCGAGCGCCTGGAAGGCCTCGATCTCCTCGGGGGTCTTCATCGAGACCGGGGTGCGCACGGGCAGGCCAAGCCCTTCGGCGAAGGCGTGGACCGGCGAGGGCTTCAGTTCCTGGCCGCGGCCGCGCGGGGCGGGCGGCTGGCTGTAGACACAGGCGATCTCGTGGCCGCTGGCGACCAGTTCGGCCAGGCAGGCGACGGCGAAATCGGGGGTTCCGAGGAAGGCGATGCGCATGGCGGGGGTTTAGCCCCCGAAAGGCTCGGGGGAAAGCCGCGCGGACGGCGAGGCCGCGCCAGAGGGCGCTTGAGAGTCGGAACCTCGACCGTTCGCGCATCGTTGTTTGCCGGACTCTTTGCAACCACGACCGTTGGAGGAAGACCCATGCGCACCCTCGCCCTGATCGCCGTTTCCGCCCTGGCCCTGTCGGCCGCCGCCTGCTCGGACCAGCACGCCCAGCAGATCAAGGAAGGCGCCGCCGCCGCCGGTCAGGACATCAAGGAGGCCGCCAACGAGATCAAGAACGATCCCGACGTCAAGGAAGCCGGCACGGCCCTGAAGGAAAGCACCAAGGAAACCGCCGCCGACCTCAAGGTCGCCGCCGGCGACGCGGTGGACGCCGCCAAGGAAGCCGGCGCCAAGGCCGGCGACAAGGCCCAGGAAGCCGGCAAGGACATCACCCGCGAGAGCAAGGAAGCGGGTACGGCGGCCAAGAAGGAAGTGCACGAGGCGACGAAGTAGGGGGCAGAGTTATCCACAGGGCTCACCTCTTCTCTCCCGTCATTCCCGCCCTTGTGGCGGGAACCCCTCTGTCAGCCGCAGGTGCGGATGGGGCGGCGTGCTCGGCACGCCGCTGGCGCTTCACGTGCAAGCGGAACCAGGGGTTCCCGCCACAAGGGCGGGAATGACGGGAGATTGGGTGGGCGCGGGTGACTTATCCCCGTACCTGGCCGCTCCGCCCCCAACGAATTCAACGCCCTAGAAGAAAACACACGTTTCCCGTCCCCGGCCTTCGGACCGGCCTCATGCTGTTGGTCATGAGCGAACAGACCTCCCGCGCCTGGTGCGCGAAGATCCAGCAGCGGCTGATGGCGGCGATGGATGACCTGTGGACGGCGATGGAGGACGGTCTCGACCGCGAGGCCTTCCGCAAGGCGTCCGAGAAGGTGCGGCTGCTGGGCCAGATGGCCGCGACGGTGCGCAAGATCGTCGTCGCCCTGCCGCCGGAGCGCGCGGCGCGGCCGGCGGGCGGCTGGCTGTCGGCGCTGGAGCCCGAGGCCGCGACGCCGAGGCCTGAGCGCAAGATCGACGCCCTGAAGGGCGGTGCGCGGGGGCGGCTGTGAGATCCTCCCCCTCTGGGGGAGGTGGCCCGAAGGGCCGGAGGGGGGGCGGTTTCAGCCGCCGCCAAGGCTGGCCGACCTTGTAACCCCTCACCCTCCCACGCCTTCGGCGCGGGCCCCTCCCTCTCCCTATGGGAGAGGTTTTCCAGGGCGATACCGGCGTTCTCCGCATCCCTTGCAAGCGGCGCCGGCGGAACCATATGACGGTCACGGGCGCTGGATTTTCAGACCCGCAACGGACCCGAACCACCATGGCCGCCAAGGCCCTCATCGCTCTCGCCATCGTCGCGGCCATCGCCCTTGGCCTGCTGCTGCCCACCCCCGGCCGCCAGCACAAGGCGCAGGCCAGCCAGTCGCAGATCGAGACGATTGATATCAAAGGCAGCTAAGGCTGCCTTGGCGACATCAAGGGCGGCTGAGGCCGCCCTCCCCTCTTTCGTCATCCCGGCCGTAGCGCGCAGCGCGGAGAGCCGGGACCCAGGGGCCGGCGCAAGGCGGCTGCTACCCACAGGGCGGCGAACCTGACCGCGGCGCCCAGTCCCCTGGGTCCCGGGTCTGCGGACCGCTATGCGGTCCTTCGCCCGGGATGACGGCGGAAGGGGAACGCTCTCACGGCCGCCCCTGCTTCTCCAGTTCCTCCACCCTTCCAGCGCAGCCCTTCAGGGTCGCGCCGTCGATCCAGACTTCGGCCGCATGGCTGAAGGCGCGGTCGGACATGCCGTCGGAGCAGGGCTGGGGCGTCAGGCGGAAGACCAGGCGGTGGCCCGCGCCGGCCTCTCCCGGCTGCTCGGCGTCCCAGACGCCCTGTTCGCCGTCGATGCGCGCGCCGGGATTGGGCAGGGTGACCGCGCCCCCGTCCATGCGGTCGAGCAGAAGGCCGCCCTCGCGGATGCGGCCGCTCCAGAACGGTTCGGTCCCCACCAGGTCGAAGTCGCCGCCATAGTCGGGACCCACGCCCGTCGGGGCGTCGGCCGGCGCGGCGCTGGCGCCCTCGGACTGGCCCATCGGTCCGTCGCCGCATCCGGCCAGCAGCACGCAGGCGGCGGCCCCCACGACAGCGATGACGGTGAAACGCATCATGCGGCGCTATCCTCGAAGCGGCGGCTCAAGCTAGAGTCAGGCCACGATGAATCACAACGCCGCCCCCGTCTTCTACGAATTCTTCGCCGGCGGCGGCATGGCCCGCATCGGCCTCGGCGAAGGCTGGACCTGCGCCTTCGCCAACGATTTCGACCCGGTGAAGGCGGCCACCTACCGCGCCAACTTCGCCGACGCGGACGATCACTTCCACACCGGCGACGTCTTCAAGCTGGAGGCGGCCGACCTGCCCGGACAGGCGGACCTGGCCTGGGCGTCGAGCCCCTGCCAGGACTTCAGCCTGGCCGGCGCGCGGGCGGGCCTGCACGGCGGGCGCTCGTCGGCGTTCTTCGGCTTCTGGCGGCTGGTCGAGGCGCTGGAGGACGAGGGCCGCGCCCCGACCACCATCGTCATCGAGAACGTGGTCGGCCTTCTGACCTCGCACCGCGGCGAGGACTTCACGGCCCTGTGCCAGGCCCTGGCTGATCAGGGTTACCACTTCGGGGCGCTGGAGATCGACGCGGCCAGCTTCACCCCGCAGTCGCGCCCCCGCGTGTTCGTGGTCGCCACCCGCGCCCCGACCGAGGGCCTGACCGGCCAGGGCCCGTTCCACAGCCGCGCGGTGCGCGAGGCGGCCGCCCGCCTGCCGCAGGCCCTGAAGGACCGCTGGCTGTGGTGGGCCCTGCCCGCCCCGCCGGCCCGCAACACCGACCTGTCCACCGTGCTGGAGCCCGACGACGCCGTCGAATGGCGCAGCGAGGCGGCCACCGCCGCCCTGCTGGACCTGATGGCCCCCGCCCACCGCGCCTCGGTCGACGCCCGGATCGCGTCGGGAGAACGGGCGGTCGGCGGCGTGTTCCGGCGGATGCGCGGCGGCGAACAGCGGGCCGAGGTGCGGTTCGACGGCCTGGCCGGCTGCCTGCGCACCCCGCGCGGCGGCTCCTCGCGGCAGACCCTGCTGGTGATCGACAAGG
Source organism: Caulobacter sp. GW821-FHT09B11 (assembly GCF_059418205.1). Lineage (NCBI taxonomy): Bacteria > Pseudomonadati > Pseudomonadota > Alphaproteobacteria > Caulobacterales > Caulobacteraceae > Caulobacter > Caulobacter sp. GW821-FHT09B11. Next base: position 105,974 of record NZ_JBWKPK010000002.1, read on the forward strand.
GCGTGGTGCGCTCGCGCCTGGTCACGCCGCGCGAGGGGGCCAGGCTGATGGGCCTGCCCGACAGCTACGCCCTGCCCAAGAGCGCCACGGCCGGCCTGCACGTGATCGGCGACGGCGTGGCGGCCCCGGCCGTGCGCTGGCTGGCCGCGCACCTGCTGACTCCGCTCGCGACCAGGAAATCTGCGGCCCTGGCGGCCGAATAGGTCGCTGACACGCAAAAGCCTACGGCCTAAGGTGGAGATCGACCCTAGGGCCGCAATTCAACGCTCCGAGAGACCATCATGGACGACGCTTCCAGCCTGTACGACGCCGCTCGCTTCAAGCGCGCCGGCCGGGGCAAGATCTACGACTCCATCCTCGACACCGTCGGCGACACCCCGATCATCCGCCTGCCGCGCCTGACGGCCGAGCTGAAGCCCAAGGGCGAGGTCGTGGCCAAGCTCGAGTTCTTCAACCCGCTGGCCTCGGTCAAGGACCGCATCGGCGTGGCCATGGTCGAGTACCTGGAAGCCAAGGGCGTGCTGAAGCCCGGCGGCTCGATCGTCGAGCCGACCAGCGGCAACACCGGCATCGCGCTCGCCTTCGTCGCCGCGGCCAAGGGCTACAAGCTGACCCTGGTGATGCCCGAGAGCATGTCGATCGAGCGCCGCAAGATGCTGCTGCTGCTGGGCGCCAAGCTGGAGCTGACCCCGGCCGAGAAGGGCATGCGCGGCGCCGTCGCCCGCGCCCAGGAGATCGTCGAGGCCACCCCCGGCGCGGTGATGCCCCAGCAGTTCGAGAATACCGCCAACCCGCTGATCCACAGGGTTTCGACCGCCGAAGAGATCTGGAACGACACGGCCGGCGCCGTGGACGCCGTGGTCTCGGGCGTCGGCACCGGCGGCACGATCAGCGGCGTCGGCCAGGTGCTGAAGGCCCGCAAGCCGGGCCTGAAGATGGTGGCCGTCGAGCCGGAAGCCTCGGCCGTGCTGTCGGGCGGCCAGCCCGGCCCGCACAAGATCCAGGGCATCGGCGCCGGCTTCGTGCCGGGGATCCTGGATCGCGGCGTCATCGACGACATCGTCCAGGTCAGCAACGACGACGCCTTCGCCATGGCCCGCAAGGCCGCCTCGACCGAGGGCCTGACCGTCGGCATCAGCTCGGGCGCGGCCCTGACCGCCGCCTTCGACCTGGCCCTGCGCGACGAATACGCCGGCAAGCTAATCGTGGCGATCATCCCCAGCTTCGCCGAACGCTACCTGTCGACGGCCCTGTTCGAGGGGCTGTAAGGCCGCCTCATGCTCGTCATCCCGGAAAGCCCGAAGGGCTTATCCGGGACCCAGGGGCCGGCGCACTGCGGCTGCCCCTGGGTCCCGGCTCTCCGCTTCGCTGCGGCCGGGATGACGACTGATTTGGATGAGGCGTCGGAACGCCCCTCCCGCGTTACCCCGCCATGACCACCGACGTCTTCGATCCGGCCAAGCGCTCGGCCGTCATGGCCCGGGTGAAGAGCAAGGGCACCACGCCCGAAAAGACCCTGCGGCGGCTGCTGACCGCCCTCGGCGCGCGCTACCGCCTGCACCGCAAGGATCTGCCCGGCTCGCCCGACGTCGTCATGCCGGGGCGCGGGCTGGTGTTCTTCGTGCATGGCTGCTTCTGGCACGGCCACGACTGCGCGCGGGGCTCGCGCGTCCCCAAGGCCAACCGCGACTACTGGCTGGCCAAGGTGGCCCGCAACAAGGCCCGCGACGTCAGGAACGAAGCCGCGCTGGTCGAGGCCGGCTGGCGGGTCGAGACGATCTGGGAATGCCAGATGAAGGACGAAGCGGCGCTGACGGAGCGGCTGAAAAGCAACCTCTCCCCAAACCAGGCTCACCTCTCCCATGGGGAGAGGGAGGGGCCCGCGCCGTAGGCGTGGGAGGGTGAGGGGGTACGCCGTCGGCGGTCCCATCCCCTCTGCCCTGTCCGGATAGTTTGTAACCCCTCACCCTCCCAGGCTTCGCCTGGGCCCCTCCCTCTCCCTCTGGGAGAGGGTGAGATCAGGCCGCCACGGTCCGCGCGGGGATCACCGGCAGCACCTCGACCAGGGCGGCGTGCAGCTGGGCCGGGTCGATGGGCTTGGCGACGTGGGCGTTCATGCCGGCGGCGCGGCAGGCGTCCCAGTCCTTGGCGGTCGAGGAGGCGGTGACCGCGATCACCGGCGCGTCGCGGTTGGGGCCCGGCTCGGCGCGCAGCAGGCGGGTGGTCTCGCGCCCGCCCAGGCCCGGCATGTAGACGTCCATCAGCACAGCGTCGAAGACGGTGGAGGCCAGGATCTCGAGCGCCTGCTCGCCGGACTCGGCCAGGACGGGCGTGACGCCGAAGGTCTGCAGCACCAGCTCGACCGCCCGGCGGTTGACCGCATGGTCGTCGACCACCAGCACCCGCGCCCCGGCGATCGAGGCGGCGTCGCCCAGGGCGACGGGGGCCTGGGCCTCGTCGAGGCGCAGGGTGAAGCGCATGGTCGCCCCGTGGCCCAGCCCCTCGCTGGAGGCCACCAGGTCGCCGCCCATCAGCCGGGCCAGCTCGCGGCTGATCACCAGGCCCAGGCCCGAGCCGCCGTGCCGGCGCACGACCTCGGCGCTGAGCTGGTCGAAGGGGGTGAAGAGGCGCGGCATGGCCTCGGGCTCGATGCCGCGGCCGGTGTCGGACACCCGGATCTCCAGGGTCCAGCCGTCGCCTTGGCGGTGGGCGGCGAGCACGGCGGTGATGCCGCCGCGCTCGGTGAACTTGATGGAATTGGACAGCAGGTTGTTGAGCACCTGGCGCAGGCGCAGGGCGTCGCCCGACACCCAGCGCGGCAGGCCGACCGCCCCCTCGACCCGCAGCCTGAGCCCCTTCTTCTGGGCCTCGGGCCGCCACAGGCGCAGGGTGTCGGCCAGGGCCTGGCGCAGGTCGAACGGCGCGCGCTCGACGGCCATGCGCCCGGCCTCCAGCCGCGAGAAGTCGAGCAGGTCGTTGAGCAGGGTGCGCATCATGCTCCCGGCGTCGGCGATCAGCTGGGCGTGGACCTTCGAGGAGGCCTCGGGGACCTCGCTGTGCAGGCGCGCGGCGCCGGCCATGATGGCGCTGATCGGGGTGCGCAGCTCGTGGCTGATCATGGCCACGAAGGCGCTCTTGGCGGCGACGGCCTCCTCGGCCTCGTGGCGGCGGCGCTCGGCCTCGGCCTTGGCGGCCTCCTCGGCGCGCAGGGCGGTCTCCAGGGTGCGGGCGGCCACGGCGACCGAGAAGATCAGCAGCAGCACCCCGAACCACAGGGCGTTGGCCAGGGGCGCGTCGGGATTGGCCGCCCGGCCGATGAACGGCACGATCAGCAGGTAGACGATGTGCGGCGCGGCCGCCGCCAGGGTGGCCGACCTGAGGCTGACATTGACGACGATGACGTTGAGCAGGGCGCCGGCCAGCAGCATGCCGCCCAGGGTGGGGGCGAAGCGCTGGTTCGAGGCGAACAACGGCAGCGACAGGGCCCCGAAGATGATCGAGGTGACAGCCGGCATGATCGCCAGCGCCCAGCGCCGCCAGCCGGCCAGGGCCTTTTCGGGGGCGGCCTTCAGCGCCTGGAACAGCCACAGCTCGAACAGCTGGGCGATGGCGTAGGCCGCCGCCCACAGCCAGACCCAGCGCAGGCCGATGAAGACGTGCAGGATGGCGGCCATGGCGATGGTGGCGGTCAGGCGCAGGTAGATATTGCCCCGCCGCGCTGCGGCGGCGCGAACGATCGCTGCCTGCCTGTCCTTGGCGCTCATGGGCATGGCCCCCGCTGGCCTGTTCGACGCTATTTTTCGCCCCGACTATGGACGAGCGAACTCTAAGAGGATGTGAAAGAACACAATTCTCTCAATGGCACAGCCCAGCCGCGCTTGCGAGGGCGCCGCCGGACGGCCGGCCCATTTGTCGCACCCCGGCGGGGAAGGGATCAGTCCGGACGGTCCAGCAGGCGGTCGAGCGCGTCCTGGGCCAGGCCCTCGACCTCGATGCGCTTGAGGCGGGCGGTCGCGCCCGAGGCCACCCGCACGGCCGAACGCGGCGCGGAGAGGCGCTTGGCCAAAAGGGCGACGAGGGCGGCGTTGGCCTCGCCCTCGACCGGCGGGGCGCTGACCCGCACCTTCAGATAGGGACGGCCGTCGGCGTCGGCCGCCCAGCCGTCGATCGCGTCGCGCCCGCCGCGCGGCGTCAGGCGTACGGCGAGCAGGGCGACGGGAGCCCCGGTGGTAGCGACGGGCCGGGCCTGGCTCAGCCGAAGATCCGCAGCAGGGTGTCGCGCAGCGGATAGAGCAGGAACGACTGCACCCCGACGATGATCAGGAACAGGATGATCGGCGTGATGTCGACGCCGCCCAGCGGCGGGATCACCCGGCGCAGCGGGGCCAGCAGCGGCGTGGTCACCGCGTCGAGGAAGCGGCTGATCGAATAGATCGCCCGGTTGCGCAGGTTGATGACGTCGAAGGCCACCAGCCAGCTGAGGATGGCGCTGATGACCACCACCCACTGCAGCAGCTTCAGCAGCGAACCGAGAATGAAGAAGACGAAGTAGATCAGCGGGGCCATGTGCGTTCCATGCGAAGTCGCAAGCTTCTTGCCGCGCCCCGTCCCCCCTGGCAAGGCCGCGCTGCCTTGGGCTTCCGCCCGAGCTTCCGCCGAAACCCGCGCAACTGCCGCTTGACGGACGCCGCCGGCCACCGTATCTCCGCGCTTCCTTGGGGCCGTAGCTCAGATGGTAGAGCGCCTCGTTCGCAATGAGGAGGTCAGGGGTTCGATTCCCCTCGGCTCCACCAAGGACCTTTCCGGACATCGTCATAGTCGCCTGCGAGCCGCCGCCGGAGCGCCGCCTCGCGCCTCGCGGCTGTGCGCTCGCCAGTGCTCCACCTTGGGCGCCGCGACGTTGCGTCGCGGCGTAAAGGGCTGGGAATAAAGGGTTTCTGAGCCTTGGGCCGCGATGCTGGCCGCCACTTCATCAAGCGGCGGCAGAATGCGGACCCTGATCATCGGAACGGCCCTGACGGCCGGCCTGGCCTGTTTTGGCCAGGCGCAGGCGCGGGAGGCGGAAGCCTCCGGAGCGCTGGATCTCTCTTTCGGCTACAAGGCCGACCTGGCGGCGACGGTCGACGGCGGCGCGGCCAGGCGCGGGCGGGTGCTCGACAACCTGACGATCGGGGCCGACCTGGACCTGGAAAAGGCGGTCGGCTGGACGGGCGCGCGCGCCCATGCCCTGGTGCTGAACAACACCGGCGGCGCGCCGGGCGAGGATTCCGGCTCGATCCAGGGCGTCGACAACATCGAGGTCTCGCGCCATCGGCTGCGGCTGTACGAGGCCTGGATCGAGCAGGACCTGGCCGGCGGCAAGGGCTCGGTGCGGGCCGGCCTCTATGACCTGAACAGCGAGTTCTACGCCAACGACAGCGCCGGCCTGCTGATCGCGCCGGCTTTCGGCATCGGCTCGGAGCTGGCGGCGACGGGACCGAACGGGCCGTCGATCTTTCCCTCCACGAGTCTCGCGGTGCGTCTGGCCTGGACGCCGTCGGAGCATGTCTATGCGCAGGCGGCGGCGCTCAACGCCCACGCCGGGGTGCTGGGCGATCCGGGCGGGATCGACTTCCATATGGACGACGGGGCGCTGCTGATCGCCGAGGGCGGCTGGACGGGCGCGGGCAAGGTGGCCTTCGGCGCCTGGCGCTACACCCGCAAGCAGGACGACATCCGTGATCTTGGCCCCACCGGCGATCCGGCCAGGCGCAAGGCCCAGGGGGCCTATGTGCTGCTGGAGCGGGCGCTGACGGGGGCCGAGAGCGAAGACGCCGTGCGCCGCACGACGGCCTTCGCGCGCCTGGGCGTCTCGGACGGCGACACCACCCCGTTCCAGGGCGGCTGGCAGGCCGGGATCAAGGTCGACCGGGTGTTTGCGAGCCGGCCCGGCAGCGCCTTCTCGATCGGCGTCAACCAGGCCTATCTGACCCAGAAGCACCGGGCCAACGCCGCCGACGCCGGCCAGGACCTGGGCCAGGCGGAGTCGGCCATCGAGGTCACCTATGCCGACACCGTCGGCCCGCTGACCCTGCAGCCGGACCTGCAGTACGTGATCAGCCCCGGCGGCGACCGGGCGGTGAAGAACGCCGTGGTGGCGATCCTGCGGGTGGGGGTGGAGTTCTAGGACGAAGCGCCTCGGAGCGGCGCTAGCCAGGGTTGCAGCTTCCAGCTAGCCTGCCGTGGCGGGCTCGGGGGCGAATGACCGTGGATCTGAAATTAGCGTTGTTGCGCGTGACCGCGTTCGGCTACGTCATTGCGATCGCGGCCTGGTACGCCCAGTTGCTGGCCCACCTAACGATGATGGCCTGGCGATCCTGGGGCCAGGGCCGCCCCGCGCGACCGGCCTGGGTGCTGATCATTTTTTCGATCGTCAACCTCCTGGCGTTCGGCGTTATCTTTCTCGTCGTCACCCAGCAATTCCAGACCAAGCCGGGCGACTTCCTTCGCGTGCACGAACAAACTATCGCCCCGGCGATCGGTTTCATCGCCTGTAGCGGCGTCAGCCTGGCTCTCATCCTCCGAGAGTACTTCACCGCCTCGCGATCGCGGCTGCGCCATGCGTGGCGGGCTTTTATCATCTCGGCCGCATTCGCCGGCCTTCCACTGGCGGCCACCGTGGCGCAGGGCATGCTCGTCCTGGCCACCGCCAAAGCGCCCGTGGCGGGGACGACCTTCAATCCCCCTGCGATGTTTGAGCGGGTCGCCGAACCCAGCCGATGCGCGGTCGCGCTGACGCCGACGCCGTCATCGCTCCCGCTCAGCCAGGACTTGAACGAAACTCTGCTGTTCTGGCTGGACACGACGATCCAGGCCGCCAGTTTTGACGCCCCCCAGGCGTTCGGTTGCTCGCTGACCTCCATGGCCTACGACCCCCAGTCTCGCGAAATCTCCTCGCTGTACTTCCTCTACAAGCTGTTCTGCTCCTCGGCCGTCGTCACCTTGATCGCCAGCGCGGTGATCAAGGTCATACAGCGGCGGCGCGAGCATCTGCGTGGACAGCCGAGGCTCGGCGCAGAGCCGCTGCCGTCCAAGGAACAAGGCGCCTACGCCACCCTGGCCCTGGTCATCCTGATGATGTTCGGCTTCGCGACGTGGATCTTCTGGCCCCGCTCGCCCCACCTGGATCCCGCTGCGGCCAAGCTCGCGGCGAGGCTCGACGCTGTCGAAGAGCGGATCTGGTTCTTCGCCGACTGCAGATACATCCAGACCATCGCCTTGGCGGGCGAGACCGAAGAGACCATCGCCAACGCCGCCCGCGGCTCGGCGCGCGCAGCCACCGCCGCGGCCTTGGACTATTCATGCTCCTCAATCTCGTCCCCCAGCGGCGCGGACCAAGCCTGGCGCATGCTGAATCGCGCGGCTGAGCTCGACGAGCCCCTCGCCCAATGGATGCTCGGCAGGGACTATCTCTACAGCTCGCGCGTGGCCAGGAATCCGGCAGAGGCGGCGCGGCTGTTCGCGAAGGCCGCAGACGCCGGCCTGCCTCGCGCCATGACGGCGCTCGGTTCGGCCAAGCTCAATGGCGAGGGCGTTGCGAAGGATCCCTACGACGCAGTGAAACTGTTCCTGAAAGCCGCGGACGCGGGTGACCCCGACGCCCACGTCGAGCTGGCGGGAGTGTACATCAACGGAATCGGCGGCCTGCCACGCGATTGCGCCCAGGCGCAGCGGCACATAGGGGCCGCTCGAAAAGGCGGCGCCTCCATACTGCCTCTGGTCCTGCCCCTCGCCTTCATCTGCGGCGCCAAACCGGCCGAGCCCTCTCCCCTAAACGATGGCGCGCCATGACTTGGCCTTACAGGCGCCTTCGGCGCGGGCCCCTCCCTCGATGAGAAAAGGTTCAAGGGCCGCCCTGACCTGCTAAGGCTGGCGGCATGGCCAAGCTCGACGATGCATATGATCCGTTGACCCCCGTGCCGGCCGAGCGCCGGGTGTTCGGGGCGCGGGACGCCTTTTCGCTGTGGTTCAGCCTGGGGATCGGCCTGCTGGTGCTGCAGGCCGGGGCCTTCCTCGTGCCGGGGCTCAGCCTGCCGATGGCGCTGGCGGCGATCGTGGTCGGCTCGGTGCTGGGGGCGCTGCTGCTGGCGGCGGCCGGGGTGGTCGGGGCCGACACCGGGCTGTCGGCCATGGGGACGCTGCGGCTGACCCTGGGCCGGCGCGGGGCGGCGGTTCCGGCGGTGCTGAACGCGGTGCAGCTGGCCGGCTGGGGCGCGTTCGAGATCATCGCCATGCGCGACGCCGCCGACGCCCTGGCCAGGCAGAATTTCGGCTTCTCCAATCCCGTCGCCTGGACCCTGCTGTTCGGCGTGCTGGCCACGGCCCTGGCGGTGCTGGGGCCGGTGTCGTTCGTGCGGCGCTTCCTGCGGGCCTGGGGCCTGTGGCTGCTGCTGGGCGGGGCCGGCTGGCTGACCTGGCGGCTGCTGGCCCAGCACGACCTGGCCGCGCTGATGGCGCGCGCGGGGACGGGTGAGACCAGCTTCGGCGCCGGGGTCGACCTGGTAGCGGCCATGCCGCTGTCGTGGCTGCCGCTGATCGCCGACTACACCCGCTTTGGCCGCACCCCGGGCGGCATGTTCCGGGGCAGCGTCGCCGGCTATGTGCTGGCCAACATCTGGTTCATGGGGCTGGGCGCGGCCTACGCCCTGGCGTCGGGCGGCGAGGGGCTGCTGCTGAGCGCCCTGGCGGCGGCCGGCGGCGGGATCGCCCTGCTGCTGATCATCATCGACGAGACCGACAACGCCTTCGCCGACCTGCACTCGGCCGCGGTCTCGACCGCCACCCTGGTGCCGGTGCGGCCGGCGCGGCTGGCGCTGGCGTTCGGCGCGGTGTGCACGGCGGCGGCCCTGCTGGCCCCGATGGGCCGCTACGAGGGCTTCCTGCTGCTGATCGGCTCGGTGTTCGCGCCGCTGTTCGGGGTGCTGCTGGCCGACCACTTTATCGTGCGTCGCCGCAAGGCCGAGGGCGCGGCGAGCGGGGCGGTGAGCGTTTCGGGCCTTGCGGCCTGGGCGATAGGCATCGCGGCCTATCAGGCGGTGAGCCGCCTGGCGCCGGAGGTGGGAGCGACCCTGCCGGCCGTGGTGGTCGCGGGCGCGGCGTATGTGGGGCTGCGGATGATCCGCAGGCCCTGAGCCCTCCCCTCTCCCGTCATTCCCGCCCTTGTGGCGGGAACCCCTGGTTCCGCTGACACGTGGGGCGCAAGCGGATCGCCGGCGATCCGCCCCTACTGCCCTTGCGGCTGACAGAGGGGTTCCCGCCACAAGGGCGGGAATGACGGGAGAATGGAAAGGCCTAGCGCTTCTTCTTCGCCGTGTTGAGCTCGACCGCCGCGCGGATCAGCGCCTTGAAAGCCGCAGCATCCACCGCCTCGCCTTCGCGGATGTCGATGGCGCGGCGGGTGTTGCCGTCGAGGCTGGAATTGAACAGGCCGGCGGGGTCGGGCAGCGACGCCCCTTTCGCAAACGTCAGCTTGATGTAGGCCTTGTAGGTCTCGCCGGTGCAGAGGATGCCGGCGTGCGACCAGACGGGCGTGCCCCGCCACTTCACCTCTTCGAGCACCTGCGGATCGGCCTCGTGGATCAGGCCGCGCATGCGGGCCAGGGCCTCGCCGCGCCAGTCGGCGAGAGCGGCGATGCGGTCGTCGATGTACTTGGTCGCGTCTTCGACAGTCGGGACTTCGGCGGCGGGCATGGTTTCCTCGTTCGTTTCTTTTCTAGAGCCGCTCGCCGGGCAGGGCGGCGGCCTGCTTGATCCAGGCGGTCAGGCGGGCCTCGTCGAGGGGCTCGCCTTCGTGGATGTGGAAATAGCGGGTGTCGCCGCTCTTGGACGGCTCGGGCGGGACCGGGTCGAGAGCCTGGCCGCGGAAGAAGGCGATCTTCACGTAGCGGGCGAAGACATGGAAGCTGAGGAACCAGGTCTTGTCCTGATCGGGCGCGCCGTAGAACGGCGAGTTCCACTTCACGGCCTTGCGCACGCCGGGGACGGCGGCGGCGACCAGGGCGTCGAGCCGGGCGCCGACGGCACTCTTCCAGCCGGGCATGGCCGCGATATAGGCCTGGATCGGGGCCTCGCCGTCGCCCTTGGCGATCTGGGGGTTGCCGCCCGAGAGCAGTTTGGGGGCCATGATGTTACCTCCAATGACCAAAACCCATCGTCATCCCGGCCGCAGCGAAGCGGAGAGCCGGGACCCAGGGGCCGGCGCAGTGCGGTCGCCCCTGGGTCCCGGGTCTGCGGCGCTTCGCGCCTTCGCCCGGGATGACGAGCTAGGAACGCACGAACCGCATCCCTCCCTCAATCCCGGCCCAGCACCGCTTCCAGCTTCTCGAGGAAGCCCTTCCAGCCGGCGTGGGCGCCGCCGTAGGCCTGTTTCTGGTCGGGGCGGAAGCCGGACTGCTCCATGCGCAGGTGCGTGCCCGCCGCCGTGGGGGTGAGGGTGAAGGTGACCACGCTGGTCAGGGCGTAGGCAGGGTCGGGGTGGGCGTGGTTCCAGGTGTAGGACAGCGACTTCGGGGGATCGACCTCCAGCACCTCGCAGTCCAGCACCCCGCCCCACTCGCCGCGCAGGGTGAAGCGGTGGCCGACCACGGGGGCGAAGTCGGACTTCATCAGCCATTCCTCGATCAGATGCGGCTGGGTCAGGGCGCGCCACAGCTTGTCGGCCGGGAACGGCAGGTCGCGCTCGACGACGACGGAGCGCAGGTCGGCGGTCTGGTCGATCATTGGTCCATCCTGTTCAAGAGGTCTTCCAGCCGGTCGAAGCGGCTCTCCCAGAAACCGGCCATGCGGCGGGTCCAGTCGACCAGGGGCGACAGGGCCTCGAGCCGGGCGCTGTAGTGGGTCTGACGGCCGGCGTGGCGGTCGGTGACCAGGCCCGCCTGCTTGAGCACGGCCAGGTGCTTGGACACCGCCGGCTGCGAGACGCCGGCCTGGGCCGTCAGCGCCCCCACCGTCTGCTCGCCCTCGCGGCACAGCCGCTCGAACAGCGCCCGGCGGGTGGGGTCTGCGAGGGTGCGGAAGAGGTCGTCGGGGGCGGGGATCATGCGCTTATCGATAACCGGTTGGCTATGGGTTATTGATAACTACAGAGTTATTGATGAGTCAAGCAGGCATGAAAAACGCCCCCTCCGGCGGGCGGAGGGGGCGTTGCATTTTCGGGGCTCGATCACCCGCCCTATCCGCTCGTCATTCCCGCCCTCGTGGCGGGAAACCCTCTATCGGCCGCAAGGGCGAAGGGGGCGGACCGCCGGCGGTCCGCTGGCGTCTCACGTGCGGGCGGACCCAGGGGTTCCCGCCACAAGGGCGGGAATGACGGGAGTTTGGGGAGGCGTCCGTTTGATCAAACGCTCGGCCGCGGCCCGGCCAGGCTGGCGTAGAACTCCGGCCGGCGGTCGCGGAAGAAGCCCCAGGCGGCGCGGTGGGTGGTGAGGAAATCGAGGTCGAAGCTGGCCTGGACCAGGCCCTCGTCGGCGCGGCCGAGTTCGCTGACCAGGTCGCCGCGATGGTCGGCGATGAACGACGAGCCGTAGAAGGTCTGGCCGCCGTTGGGATAGCCGTCCCAGGGCTCGAAGCCGATGCGGTTGGCGCCGATCACCGGGATCACGTTGCTGACCGCGTGGCCCTGCATGGCCCGCCGCCACGGCAGGGCCGTGTCGAGGCTGGCGTCATGCGGCTCGCTGCCGATGGCGGTGGGGTAGAACAGGGCCTCGGCGCCCATCAGGGCCATGGCGCGAGCGGCCTCGGGGTACCACTGGTCCCAGCAGATGCCGACGCCAAGGCGGCCGAAGCGCGTGTCCCAGACCTTGAAGCCCGTGTCGCCCGGCCGGAAGTAGTACTTCTCCATGTAGCCGGGGCCGTCGGGGATGTGGCTCTTGCGGTAGACGCCCAGCAGGCTGCCATCGGCATCGGCCATCACCAGGCTGTTGAAATAGTGCGGGCCCTCGCGCTCGAAGATCGAGATCGGGATGACCACGCCCAGCTCGCCGGCCAGGGGGGCGATGGCCTTGACCACCGGGTGCTCGCGCCACGGATGCGCCTGCGCGAACCAGCGCTCTTCCTGGGCCACGCAGAAGTACGGCCCCTGGAACAGCTCCGACGGCAGGATGACCTGCGCGCCCTTGGAGGCGGCTTCGCGGATGAAGCCCTCGGTCTTCTTGATGTTGGCGGCCAGGTCCATGCCGTAGGAGGTCTGGATGGCGGCGACGCTGAGCGTGCGGGGCATGCGGACTACTCCTGCGGTTCTTGCTGGGTGCGTTGACACAAATGGCTCATGCAAGTCGCCCTTCATGGCCTGCCGTTCAAGTGGCTGCGGCGTTTAGCCTATCGCCCGGCGGGCTTCAATCGCGCCGCGATGGCGGGGTCAGCCCCGGATCCGATACTCGCCCAGGCCCTCGCCCTGGGCAGATGCCCCGCCGATCGGCCGGCCGGCGATCATCGACATGACGGCCTGCATCTGGCCGACGACCTCGAGCTCGTACTCGCCGCGCTTTTCCAGGGGCGTGACGCGCACCTGGCCGACCAGCTGGCGGAAGGCCTCGCGGGCGGCGGTCTCGGCTGCGCCGTCGCCGTCCAGCTGCTGGCCGAGATCCTCGATCATCTGGCGATAGTGGCCAGCGGCGGCCGGGTGGATGGCGACGACCTTGCCGGCGTCGTCGAGGCGCGCCAGGTCGCGCTGCAGGACGGCGGCGCGGGCCTCCAGATCGCGGATCTTGCCGGCGACCGTGGCGCCCGCCAGCACGCCCTCGGCCACCTGGTCGACCAGGCGCTCGGCCTTGCGCTGGGCGTCGGCGAGCTCGCGTTGCAGGCGGTCGCGATCGACGCCGGCGGTGCGGCCCTGCTCGGCCGACAGGCGATGGATCTCGCGCACGACGGCGTCGATCATCTCTGGGCGCAGCAGCCGGTCGCGCACCGCCGCCAGGACGCGGCGCTCGGCGTCGACCATCGGCACGGTGCGGCTGTTACTGCAGGTCGATGCGCCCCGGCCGATCCGGCTGTTGCAGCGGAAGCGGGCCGCATGGGCGCCGCCGACGGCCTGGCCGGCCGACAGCACCATGTTGTAGCCGCACACCCCGCACACCACGATGCCCGACAGCAGACGCTTGGGCCGGCGCTGGGCATGGGCGCGGGCCGGAACCTCGGCTGCGCGATCGGCCAGGATTTCCTGGGCCTTGTACCAGGTGGCGTCGTCGACGATGCGCAGGTCGGGCCGCTCGGAACGCACGACGCCGTCGGCCGGGGCTGCCGTGGCCTTGCGCTGGCCGGTGGCGCGGTCCTTGCGCAACGTCGTGCGTCCCCAGACCAGCACGCCGCGATAGACCTCGTTGCGCAACATGCCCTTGAGGGGCTGGTTGAGGCGCGGGACCAGCCAGGTCGAGCCGCGTGCGCTGGGCACGCCCTCGAAGTTGAGGTCGTTGCAGATCTGCTGGGGCGAGCGGCCGGCGACGTATTCGGCGAAGATGCGGCGGACGACGGCGGCCTTGACCTCGTCGATCTCGCGAAGGCCGACCAGGATCTCGCCGGCCGGGCCGATCCTGCGCACCACCCGGTAGCCGTAGGGCGTGGCCACCGCCCGCCCCTCGCCGATCACGCCGGCCAGGCCGCGCCGGGTCTTGGCGCCGAGCTCCTTGAGGTGCAGGGCGTTCATCGTGCCCTTGAGGCCGATGTGCAGTTCGTCGATCCGCCCCTCGGAGAGCGTGTGCAGGGCCACGCCCCAGGACGCCAGATCCTCGAACGCGCCGGCGACGTCGGCCTGGCCGCGCGAGAAGCGGTCGAGCGCCTCCATCAGCACCACGTCGAAGCGCCCGCGGCGGGCGTCGTCCATCAGCTGCAGGAAGGCGGGGCGGTTGACGGTGTTGGCGCCGGAAATCCCGGCGTCGGCATAGATCTCGACGACCTCATAGCCCAGGCGCGCGGCCAGCGCCCGGCACACCGCGATCTGGTCGCGGATCGAGGCCGGGTTCTGCCGGGGGTCGCTGTATCGGGCGTAGATGACGGCGCGCACGCCTTACCCCTTGGAGTCGAGTTGCGCCGAACCATGACGCTCCACGATCACCCGGGCAAGCGCCCGCGCAAAGGCGAGCTCCGCCGGCGACAGCGGGTCGGCCGGCGGAGGCGCTTTGGCCTCAGGTGAACGGGAGCGACGGGCGGCCATGGTCAGGCCGGCTTGTCGCTGAGAGCGGCGCGGCCGACGTCGGTCAGGCAGACGCCGGTTCTGTCGTTCGGAGGGTTGCTGGCGAGGGCGGCAAAGTGGTTATCGACCAGGAAGTCGAGATCCGAGCCCTTGCACTCCCCATAGGCGCTCCAGTCTTCTTTGCTCAGCCACTCCAGAAGGAAGCGCTGCGCCTTGGTCAGCTTCGCCATCAGCCTTCTCCCTCGACGGGTTCGAAGAAGGCGATGACGTATTCCTGCACGAGGATCGCGCCGCCGGCAGGAGACCAGTCGTAGTCGGGGTCGCCGACCTTCACGCCCTCGTCCTTCAGGAACTCGGCCACAGCGGCGCGGGATTGCTCCCAGGCCTCGCGCGGCTTCACGCCGTGTTTCATCAGTTCGACCTGACCGCCGACGATCACCGGATAGGCCGGGTTGTTCATGAACACGTCGATCACGGTGTCCACTATCGACGGCATGGCCTTCTCCAGCCCTGACGTGACGCCTTCGGTGACCGCCTGTGCCATGCGGGGCGCAGCCTTCTCGAAGCCCGCGTCGAGCCCCTGGGTGAGGGCTCGGTTCAGGTTCTTCATCCAGGGGAAGCGCATCAGCCTTCTCCCTCGGACTGAGGGGCGCGGAGTCCGAGCGCCGACGCGGCGGCTTCCTTCCAGCGCTTGGTGGAAGCGCTGACGAAGTCGGCTATGTCAGGAAATCGGAACGGCTTCCGTGAGCGTTGGAGCGTGTAGCCGTGGCCCGCCAGAACCCACAGGAAGACGTCCACCGTGTAGACGTGGGCGGCGATCCATGTGACGTCCTTCGTGCACGACAGCCCGCCGTCCTTGGCGTTCCGCCGCTCCACGATCTCTTGCAGGGCCTTGAACAGCTCCTTCTGGTCATGAAAGTCGCGCATGAACTCGGGCAGGTATCCGCCCGCCTTGCGCCACGCATAGAAGGCTTCTTGGCTCACTGCTCGCCCTCCCCTTGAGGAGAGAGCGAAGCCAAGGCCTGAAGCTGCTCGCCGGTCAGGCTGATGGTGTGGCGCACGGCGGGATCGGCCGCGCCGAAATCAGGGAAGGCCGAGAGCTTGCCTTGGGCCACCTTGGCAGCCTCCACCAGCGCAGCCTTCTCGTCAGGGGCGGCGAGGCTCATGACCGCGACGTCAGCGGGTAGTCCGAACTCGCCGCCGTACAGGACGTAGGTTACCGCCAGGGAGCACTCGTCGCCGCTGTAGGCGTCGGCCTCGGGGTCGTACTCGCGCTGACGAAGCGTGTCGCCGACACGGAAATCCCGGTCGTTCCTGCGGACCTCGAACCGCTTTTCGCCCGACTTCACCTTCTGGAAGTAGGCCGGCCAGCATTTCAGTTCGTGCGTGATCGGATCGCGCTCGCCCTTCACCCCCTCATGGGAGACGGCGGGAGGCGTGGGCGCGGCGACGGCCTCAAGAGACTGCGCCTTTAGAAAGCATTCCTCGGCGAGCGCTTCAGCCGACTGGCATTCTTCCTTCCAAGTGACCGGCCAGAGCGGGCCGCAACCGTTCGGGCAGGGCTCCGACTTGCTGTCGCCCGCGCCTACCGTGCCGTTCCGAACGAACAAGACCTTTCTGATTAGCCGGAAGTTGCATTTGGCGCACCGCATCACACCCGGTCGAAGGTCTCCGACGGTCGCGGCCGATGCGGCCTGGCGCGCGAACGCCGCAAAGATCGCCTCGCGGGCCTTGGTCTGGATCGCCGCGTGACTATGGCCGTGGCGCAGGGCGTGCGTTTCGTTGAAGACGTTGATCAGGACGCCGTTGATCTCCCTGACCAGTTCCTCCGGGCCGAGCGGTGTTTCGCGGCCGGCGAGCGCCGCCTTGATGGCGGGCATGTCTTCGCCCAGGGCCTCGAACGAGTAGCCGCGATTGTCCCGCCCAATCCAGGCGGCCAGGTGCTCGATGTGGCCGACCGCCAGGCGGAGCGCTGGCGATAGGCGGCCGATCGCCGTAGCCTGCGCGGTCAGCACGGCCCGCGCCGTCGCGTCGTAGGTGAGGCTCGCGGCGAACGCTAAGGCCGCGTGCTCATAGGCGGCCTTAGCCTCGGCGTTGATGAGGTCCCATCGCACCGCAAGGCGCGGGAGGTGGGCGTAGACAGCGGCGGCCAGCTTCTCGCCGAGGCTCGCGGAGGGGGTCTCAGCCATGGTTGGCCGCCCTCCTGCTGCGCGCCCGCACCTCGGCGGTCAGGGTGTCGAGGCGCGCGGCCTCGGCCGTCGCCGCGGCGAGATAGGCGTCGATGTCGACCAGGTGCTTGGTCAGCGTCTCGCGGGCCTGGCGCGCGGCGTCGAGGTAGACGGTCGACGGCCCGGCGCCGTTGTCCAGGTCGGCCTGGATGACGTCGCCGTGGATCTCGGCGAGGGTGGCGAAGGCTTGGCGGATCGAGACGATCGCCATGGTCTGCCGTTTGCGCAGGGCGCGCGGGCTGTCGAAGGGCGACGGCGGAAGCTTGGGGCGTCGGCGCGTCATCGGTCACCATCGTACGGCACGCGGTCAGCAAAGGCCTCGAGCGCCTGGTCGAGCTCGCGCATCGCCGCCTTCTCTTCTTCGCTCGCCGCAAACAGCTCTTCGAATGCCTGGCGGCCCGCGATGACCAAGCGGGCCACGTCGGCGGGCAGTTTCGCCCGTGTCTCGTCGGTGGTCACGAGTCCACCCGCCCCTGTCTTCCCGCTGAAGGTCACGTAGCCGGCGACAATCGTCGCGACGCTCAAGCCCGCGCTGATGGCGATGTTGAGGGGCGGCTGCTCGGCAGTGACCGCGGCGATCGCGGTGTTGAGGGCAAGAAGGCAGCCGAAGGCGCATGTGAACACGCCGCAGGTCCAGACGAGGACGCGCTTCATTGCCCCGTCTCCCCGCGCGCGGCCTTGCGATCGAGGCTCTTGATCGCCGCGATGATCAGGGCGCCGGCCTTGACCAGCTGGCGGCGCACGGAGCCGCGCTTGAAGGTCTCGGGCGGGAACGGCCAGAGCTCCACGCTATCGAGCGCGTAGGCGGTGGCGGCCGTCACCAGTTCGTTGTTCTGGTAGGTGTCGTCCTGGCCGGGCGTGTGGCCCTTGTCGGTCATCTGCCGGCGGTGCTCGCCCGCCAGTTCGCCGGCGACCAGGTCGGTCGCGTCCGGTTCGTAGTCGACCGGCTCGTAATCGAACGGTCCAGACACATCATCGGCCTCTTTCGACGCCGGCTCGAAATGCTGGTCGATGAAGCTGCAGACGCGCCAGAGGTCGCCGGCAAAGGCGATCCGGACGCCGCGCGCGTAACTCAGGTCGCGGGACCCGGGCGAAAAGTCCTCGATCACCACGACGTAGCCGGCGACCTCGGCGGCCTCGATGTAGAGGCGGGCGGGTTTGCTGCTCATGCCGCGCGCCCCGTCTGGCGACCGCGGCCGATCATCGGCGCGGTGCTGTGGGTGGCGGCCAGGGCCGCCTCGAGCACGGCGCGGCCGGCGCCGTCGAGCCAGACCCAGCCGATCCAGTCGCGGCGGGCGCCGTCGGCCAGGGTGTAGACGGCCACGCCGCGCACCTCGCCCCAGTCGCGGATGTTCAGCGGCTGGTCGTCGACGAGCTCGATCGCCGCCTCGCCGCGATGGCGGTGGATGGCGCGGGCCAGGTCCATCGCCGTGCTGAAGGCGACGGGCTTGCAGAGCGGGTTATGCGGGTAGCGCACCAGGGCGTAGCGGGTGTCGCCGGGCATGCGGATCCTCCGAAAATAGGTGAGCGCCTCGGCCAGGGCCGGGTCGCGGGGGCGGTAGGCGGCCGCCAGGTCGGCGGCGGTGTCGTAGAAGTCGAGCGCCATCAGGCGGCGCCCTGGGCGGGGTCGGCGGCGCTGGGCGGCGGTGCGAGCGGCGCTCGCACGACCTGGCCGGTCGACAGGCGAAAGAGGCCCTCGCCGGGGAAGTCCTCGACGCTGCAGGCGCGCAGGAAGGTGACGGGCAGCAGAGCCAGGTCGCCGGCCCGCATGGCGGGGTTGGGCCGCATCGCCGCCAGGGTGAGGCCCCAGGTCAGGTGCCGCTCGGCCAGCAGGCGGGCGGCCTGGGCGCAGACCAGGAACTGTTGGGCGCGCAGCGGCGAGGGCGGGATCCGATCGGTGCCGGCGCCGAGGATCTCGGCGCGCTCGGCGTGGGCCTGGGCGATGGCCACGTAGCGCTGGGCCTCGCCTTTCAGGTAAACGATCGTCTCGTCGATGCTCGCGGGCGCGATGACGTCAGGCCGCATCGGCTTCCTCCCCTTGGTTTTGTTCGAGATCCTGGTGGTCGGGGTCGACCAGCTGGCCGTCCTCGAGGTGGTCTTCCGCCCACAGGTCGGCGGCCTCGCGGGCGCCGTCCCGGGTGAAGTCGAGCTCGCCCTCGGCGTCTTCCTGCAGGCGGACGCGGACGCGTTCGGCGTAGAGGGGAGCGTCGGACGGTGCGACCGCGTGCGCGTCGAGCAGGTGTTCGCTGATCCAGAAGGTGAACTGGGCCCAGTCGGCGGCGTCTCCGCTGTCGTTAAGTTCGCTCTTGGGCCAGCAACCGGTCAGGGCGTTGACCGCGACCATGGCCAGGCGCAGCGCCCTCTGGGAATTTCCGGTGATGTAGCTTTCGTCGGCGGTGCGCGCCCATTCCCAGGAATTGACGCCGGCCGACCACGGGGGCGAGGCCTTGCCCTCCAGCAGCAATTGCCGCAGGCGCTTGCCGACCAGTTCCAGCGGCATGTCCGGCGCCTGAGCCTCGAAGTCCGCCAGCTGGCGTTCCCTGACCTCGGCCTCGGCCTTCTCCTTCGCCTGGGCGGCCGCCCTGTCACGCTCGGACTGGGCGCGCCGCTCGAGCATCTGCTTGCCGGCCGGCGAGAGCTCGAAGGGGCCGTTCAGCCACTCGGTGGCGTAGGCCTTGGCCTTCTGCACGGCCTTGGTCGCGTCGGCCCCGATCAGGTCCTCGCGAAGGTGCATCAGGATCTTGTTGCGATGGGCCTGCGAGGTCAGGACCTCGGCCTTGCCCAAACCCATCAGGGCGCGCTCGGCCTTGTTGGTGATCTTGATGCGGATGCTGCCATCGCCCGACGCGGGCTTTTCAGGATCGCCGCCGACGACGAGGTCCTCGTTACGCAGTCGCTGGACCACCAGGGGCGGCGCGTTCCAGCGCATCGCTACGCCCAGATAGTTGTCGTTGTGGTTGTTGGGCAGGCGGCGAGTGGCGTCGTAGATCTCGAGCAGGGTGAGCGCGTCGGCCGCGGCGACCGTCGGCGGAGGACCGGGCGCTGGCCGCTTGGGCAGGTTCAGCCAGTAGGTCCAGTATTCGTCCTCGGCCTGCAGGCGAGCATGCTCCTCGCCGTCATCGCCGAAGGCCGTGTTGCGAGCGAACAGCAGACCGTGATCGTCGGTCATGCTGTAGACCATGCGGCTGACGAACTGCTCGCCCCGGCGCAGCAGCGACACGGCCGACCCGCCGTTGAAGTAGTTGAAGGCGATGTAGCCGCCCTGCACCAAGCCCAGTTCGGCCGGGTGCTGATTGTCATTGTAGGTCGGCATTTCGTTGATGCGGGTGGTGCGCCCGACGGCCAGCGGGTGGCTGAAGGGCCGCGCGCGGATCGCCGCGGCGATCTCGACCAGCATCAGCGCCTGGTGGTCGCTGGGCTCCTCCTCCTCGGTCGCGAGGGCCGCGCCGACGGCGTCCTCGAGCTCGACCTGCTCGGGCTCGGCTTCAGCGGGCGGCGTCACCGCGTCGGCCGGCTTGGCCTGGGTGACGCTGTCGCGCAGCTGCTCCCAGGTCCACAGGCCGCTTTCGTGCGCCTCGATCTGCGCCGGGCCGGCCTTGTCGACGGTGCGGATCTTCTCCTGCACGGCGCGCACGCCCGTCTCGCTGCCCTCGCGGGCGCGTCCCAGCTTGAAGGCGATGGCGCGGGCCGACAGGCGCGTCTCGTCGCGATAGGCGGCCAGGGCCTTGGCGTCTTCCCAGGGGCTGAGGTCGGCGCGCTGGGCGTTCTCGACCAGGCCGATGAACAAGGCTTCGGACAGCGAACCCTCGCGCTCGACGAACGGCAGGCCCGCCTCGAGGCTGGCGGGCAGGCGGCCCTCGGCGATCAGTTGGGCGCAGGCGCGCCAGCGGCGCTCGCCGGCGTGCAGCATGCGAACGCCGCTCGCATCGGGCGGATAGAGCACCAGGTTCTGCAGCAGGCCGCCGGCCTCGACGATGGTGTCGGCCAGGCCGTCGAGATCGGTCTGGGCGAAGCGTTTGCGCGGGTTGGCCGGGTTGGCCGCGATCCTGTCGTGCGGCCAGGTGTCGGAGCCCGCCGCGCCGGCGGCCGCGCCCTCGGCGCGGTCCAGGGCGGCGACGATGGCGCGGCCCGTCTCGGTGATCGCGTAGCCCTCGCCGGTGTCGGTCAGGCGCTCGGCGTCGGCCAGTTTCAGGAGGTCGCGGCGGGTGTTGGAGTTGTCGCGGGCCAGGGCCTGGGCGACGTCGCGATGGGTCACCGGCGCCTCGCGCTTGGCGATGAAGCGCAGCACATCGGCGAAGGCCAGGTCGGTGGCGGTCAGGATGCTCATTCGTCGTCTCCGGGAGACAGGAAGGGGTTTTCGTCGTCGCTCCAGGTCATCGGGCTGGGCGCGGCGGGCGAGTGGCGGGACAGGTCGACGCGGACGTAGGGCCGGCGGCCGAGGCCGAAGTTGATCCAGGTCGCCGAGAGGCCTCGCACCTGGGCCAGCCGCTCGGCCGCTCCCAGGCCATCGCAGGCGCAGACCCAGGCCCAATCGAACGGGCGCGGGTCGCCTGCCTCGATGGCGATCAAGGTCGCCGGCTCGACCTGGAGGGCCGAGCAGAGATCCGCGGCGATCTCCGCTGCTGTGGGGGCGTAGTGCGTGACCCGGTGGTCGGCCTTGCCATCCGCGCCGGGGTAGAAGATCTCGACGATGTCCCGCAGGCCCAGGGCTTCGTTGACGTCGTCAGCGCTGAGGCCCCGCAGGCGGGCTAGCCGATCACCGGCGCGGCCGTCGACGCGGCGGCAGATCCACAGCAGGTCTTCAGGGTAGGGCTCGCCGCAGGGCTGGGCGACTAGGTCGCCCAGTTTCAGACCCAACTCTCGCAGCAGCTTGCCGGCGACGCTCAGCGGGGTTGGGCCATAGCTGACCGTGCGCAGTTGAGGTTGCCCCGGCGCGGCCCGATAGATGACCTGCACCACCGGGCCTTTGCGGAACGGCAGGTCCTGGCCCGGATCCTCGGCCAGGGCGTCGCCAGGGCCTGATACCGAAGTGATCTGGCCTTGGAAGGGCGCCAGCCTTCGACCGGCGTCGGCGAAGGAAAGAAGGTTGCTCATGGCCGGGCCGCCCGGCGCATGCGGTCCTGCAGCACCAGCAGATCCGCGCAGCCGATATATTGCCACAGCACGTCAGACCGCCGGATCGAGCCGCGGTCGCCCTGCAGGCGCAGGGCGTGGGCGAGGATGACGGCGTCGTGGCGCTCGAGCACGAAGCGACGGCCGCCGGCCTGCAGGCCGATCACCGGCCGGGCCGGGGCCGCGCCGGCGAGCACGGCGAAGGGCAGGAACCTGATGGAAGCCAGCGCATCGACCGCGCCGTCGCCGGCGGCGTCGATGGCCATCAGCACCTCGGCGACGCGGTCGTCCTGGGCGAGCTCGGCGGGGCTGGCCATGGTCAGGCGACCCGGCGGGGGATCAGGCGGCGCTCGCGGATCGGCACGCCGTTGACCTCGTCCGTAGTCATGACGACGGACTGCAGCTCGACGCCGCCGAGGGGGAGGCGCTGGCGCAGCACGGTCAGGCGCTCGGTCAGGTCGAGAAGCAGACGGCGATCGCCATGGGGCAGATTCACGAACCCGCGCGCCAGTTCCACGCCGCCGGCCACGCCCGCCAGCAGGTCCGCCGGGTTGGGCGCGTCGTCCGCCTCGCCGGCGTCGGCGTCGAACGACAGGCCCTCGAAGAAGAAGGCCGGCGTCACCTTCAGGGCGCGGGCGGCCTCGACCATCTTGCTGGCGCTGATGCGGTTGGCGCCGCGCTCGTACTTCTGGATCTGCTGGAAGGTGATGCCCAGGGCGGCCGCCAGCTGCTCCTGGCTCATGCCGACCAGCTTGCGGCGCAGGCGGATCTTGGCGCCGACATGCAGGTCGATCGGGTTGGGGGTGCGACCGCTGCTGTCGTAAGGCTGAGCTTGACTGGTCGTCATGGACGGATCCTCACACCGCCGCGCCGACCGCCTGTCGCGTCACGCCCTTGGCTGGAGGCGCGCCGCCGGTCGGACCTTCCGAAGACGCGAGCGAGCGTCCTGGGTCGGCGCGGGGTTGAGATTAGATGTTCGTTTTGCGCACCTTCGGTCAAGCGCTAATGTTCGTTTACCGCACTTTTTGTCACGCTTCCACGCCGGTGCCGCGCTTAGAAACGTGCGGAGAACGAGCGAAATCAAGCTGATATGACCGTTGCGCCGCGTGCTGATGCGCCCATAGGCTGAGCCGGAGCAAAGGGCTCACCAGCGGAAGGGGGACCGAATATGGCGGAACTTGGAGGGGCGGCCGCGCCCCGCATCGGCACCGGGGGCGGCTATTTCATCGCCGGATGGATAGCGATCGGCATCGGCGTCTTTGTCGGCGTCGGCTCGTCCAGTTCGGTCGACGCCGGCGTCGGGGCGACCTTCGCGAGCTTATTGCTGGCCGTCGGCGCGGGGCTGATCGTCGTCGGGTTTTGGGTAAAGCTGTTCGGCCTGGTCGAGCGCCGACTGATCGACATCGAGCGTCGCATGCCTGGCGGCGCGGCGGGGCCTGCTGAGCCTGTCGGCGGCGGACCTGCACGTCAGCTTTCAGTCGATGAAATGCCGCCCCTCAAGCCGGGCCAGCGCTTCGATTAACGCTGCAGGTGGAGCCGGACGGGCCGCGCGCTCGTGATGAGCACATCGTCGATCGGCGGCGCGTTCGGGCTTTCCAGCGTGAACAGGCCCTCGCGCGTTCCCTTGCGCAGGCGCTTGACCAGGCCAACGCCATCAGCGGTTTCGACCAGGCACATGCGGCCGAGGAACTCATGCTCGTTCAGGCGCTGCTCGCCCCTGATGACGATGACGTCGCCCTCGTCATAGATCGGCCAGCACGACTGGCCGCGCACCTCATAAGCCGTGGCGTCCAGCCATGAGGCCGGGATCTCGACAACGCGGTCGCTGTAGATCTCACCCGCCTCGATCTGGGCGCCGGCGCCGACCAGGCCGGACACGCGAACCATGCGCGAGTCCGACGGGCCGTAGCGCAGGAAGGCCGGCGACACGCCGAAGTGCGACGCCAGGCGGGTCAGCACGTATTCGGGCGGATCGTGCCCGGCCGCCTCGTACTTGGTGTATTGGCTGCGGCTGACGCCCGCGATCTCGGCGAGCTCGTCCTGGGTGGCCGCAGCGGCCATGCGCAGCGCCTTCAAGCGACCCGCCAGGGTCGTCTCGTCGATGACCTCTCGGGCCTGTCGTGGAGCGCGTCGGGCTGCGGGCATGCCCAGACGTATGTCCACAATGTTCGCGTGGCGCACGTGCATAATTCGAACGTCATAGCTTTGATTGATGTTCGTTTCACGCACATTATGCGGACATGTCCGATGATTCGCCGCTTCGCTGGATCCGTAGGCAGGTTTTCCAGACCGGCCAGGAAGAGATCGCCGCCATCGGGGGCGTGAGCCGCCCCCGCGTGTCGCGATACGAGGGCGGCAAGGACCAGCCCTCTTTCCGGTTCATGCAGCGGCTGAGGGCTGAGGCCCTGGCGCGCGGGCTTAACTTCAGCGGCGACTGGTTCTTCGCGGCGCCCGCGGCGGATGCCGACAAGCCCGCCGATCCGGCGGGCGACCAATGACCCCCGCCTACCTCACCGCCTATCGCCCCGGTATGATGGCCGAGCGCCCGCGCCCGGCCTCGGCTGATCGCGATGCGCAGCGCCTTGCGAAAATGCGCGAACAGACGGCGGCCAGGGTCGCGGAGAACCGACGCCTGCTAGGGCTCGATGATGCCGGCGTGCAGATCACTGGCGCGGGCAAAGATGCGATCGAGCACCTGACAGACAGCGGCCCGGTGCTGGGCCTGGGCGCGATCAACAGCTTGGCTCGGCGCGTAGTCGTCAACTACCGCCATCATGCTCTCGACGGCGTCGGCATGGCCGAGGTCTTTCACCTGACGCGCCATGACGAAGGCGATGGCATGGAGAAAAGCTTCCGCGCGCGCATCATCGCTGATCCCGTCCTTCATTTCAGTTGCTCCGTGGTTGGTGTGGTAATCGCCATGGAAGCACGGCCTGCCGAGTCGCGTGAGTCTGGCTCGGCAGGCCAACCCGGGGGCGACCGATGACCCCCGCCGAGCGCCTCGAGCGCTGGACGGCCCTGATCGAAGAGGCCGGCGCCCTGGCCGCCGACTGGCAGGCCGCCTTCATCGTCGACGCCGACCATGCGCGGCTGGACCTGCGGATGGCGGCCCTGCGCGGCCAGGTGCGGGGCGTGGACTATACCCGCCTGCCGTTCCCGGCCTGGGAAGACGGCAAGGAATTCGTCTGGCTGGCCCAGGGCCTGGTCGACGCGGATCTGCCGGTCGCCGATCGCCGGCGCCACGCCGCCGACCTGGTGGTGTCGTGCGAGCGCCTGGCGGCCGTGCTGGCCCTGACGGCCGCCGGCCGCCGGCGCGCGGACCTGGACGACTGATGCGCGCCCGCCCCTTCGCCGTCGAGCAGGTGCGCCGCCAGGCCGACCTGTCGCCCGCCAAGCGCTGGCGCAAGCTGGCCCATCACGCCCAGCAGATGGCCGGCGAGGCCCTGGGCGAGATCACCGGCGCCCAGCCCGACCCCAGCGGCGTCAAGCGCTGGGACCTGATCGCCTTCGCCGGCGCCAACGCCGTGGCCATCGAGCCGCCGTTCGCGCGCCCCACGCCCTATCGCACGGCGGTGCTGGAGCTGTTTCGCCACGCCGCGCGCGCCTTCGTCGCCGCCGGGCCGGACGATCGCCGCGCGGCCGCCGCGCCGCTGAAGGTGGCGGCCGAATTGCTAGCCGACCTGCTGGAGCGAGACCGCACATGACCCGCGACGACCGCGACTTGCTGACCTTCAAGAAGGCTCGGATGTCGACCCCCTCTATCGCAGCGCTGCTCGGCTGGACGCCGGCGCGCGTCGAGCGCCGCCTCGCCGTGCTCGAGCAGCAGGCCGCCGTTTCCGCTGAAGAGGCCATCCATGATCAAGATCCGCCGCCGCCCGAAGTCGATCGCGAGCCCGCCGCCGCCGAAACGGCAGGCTCGGCGTATCCGTCTGCGCCGCTCGCGCCGGCTGGCGCGCCGCTGGCCCCTTCGGGTGTGGACGTGGCGGGCGACCGCATCGAGATCGAGGTTCGCGACTGGCGGCCGGTCGCGGCGCGGGCGCTGGCCGCGCTGGCCCGGATCGATTTCGCTCGGCTGAGTCCGCCGACGCGAGGGGTGCGGATCAAGCCGGTCTCGGCCGACATCGCCCGCTGGGCGGGCTGGTTCCTGGCCGCGCGGTGGCCGCTGGAGCCGGTGGCCAGGCTGTTTGGCGTCGACGCCGGCGACCTGGCCCGGGCGCTGCAGGCGCCCGCATGACCCGCCGCGACAACCGCGCCGTGGTCGAGCGCAGCGTGCGTGGCCTCGTGGCCGCCGACGACGCGGCCACCGCCCTGCACCGGCGCCTGGAGTTCTATCCGACCCCGCCCTGGACGGGCCGGTCCATCGCGGCGTTCATCCAGCGGCTGGATCCGGGCGCCCGCACGGTGTGGGAGCCGGCCTGCGGCCAGGGCCACATGGCCGCACCGCTGGCCGAGACCTTCGAGGTGCGGGCCAGCGACATTCACGACTACGGCTATGGCCAGGTGCGCGACTTCCTGGCGCCGAGCGAGCCGGAGATGCGCGGCGAGGATCCGCGCCTGTGCGACTGGATCATCACCAACCCGCCCTTCCGCCTGGCCGAGACCTTCGCCCAGCTGGGGCTGAAGCGGGCGCGGCGGGGCGTGGCCCTGCTGTGCCGCCTGAGCTTCGAGCAGGGCGGCGAGCGCTATCCCCAGCTGATGCGGCTGTCGGCGCAGGCGACGTTCTGCGAGCGGCCCTCGATGCGGCTGGGGCGCTGGGATCCCGAGCTTTCCACCGCCACGCCCTATTCGCTGTTCGTCTGGATGCGCCCGGAGGCCGAAGGCGAGAGCCCCTATGGCGGCGTCATGGCCGCCTGTCGGGCGGCCGGCGGCTGGTGGTCGACCTTGATCCCGCCGGGCACGCGCGACCACCTGCATCGCGACGCGGACGTGGCCCGGTTTGCTGGAGGCGAGGCATGAAACTGCCCAAGTCGCCCAAGACCGTCCACGTCACCGCGCGCGGCCACAGGCTGTCGGCGCATCACCTGGCGGCCCTGAAGGCGCTGGCAGCGGCCTACCCCCTGGCGCTGGCGCCGGGCGCGGATGTCGGCGGCGGCACGCTGGCGGCGCTGGTCCAGTTCGACCTGGCCCTTCGGGTGCGCCGGGGTGGCCGCGTTGCCTTTGAGGTGACCGTCGAGGGGCTGGACGAGGCCGAGCGTGCGAGCGGCGCTCGCATTCCTGGGGTCGGCTGATGGACAGCGACCTGTTCAAGCGCGCAAAGGAAGCCGTCAGCGTCGAGCAACTGGTGGCGGCCAAGGGCATCAAGCTGGTCGGCGGCGTCACCAAGCGTAGCATTTGCCCGATCGGGGACTGTGGGAAGAAGAAGGGCCATCGGCCGTTCCTGATCGACACCAAGGACCAGCGCTTCAAGTGCTTCAGCTGCGGCAATCGCGGCGACGTCATTGAGCTCGAGCAGCTGCTGCGCGGCGACGATCCGGTGACTGCCGCCCGGCGATTGCTGGGCGAGGTGCGCCCCGACGCCCCGCCCCCACGCCCCCAGGCGGAGACCGACAAGGCGGCCGATAACGCCGAGGCCCGCAAGCTGCGCTACGCCCAGGAAATGTGGGCCGGCGGCGCGGCGGTGCTGGGCAGCCTGGCCGAGCGGTATCTGCTGTCGCGGCGGATCCATCCGGCGGTGATCGCTGACGCCGCGCCGGCCATGCGCTTTCACCCCGCCGCCCGGCATGGGTGGGACGCAAAGCGCGGCGATTGGGTGCGCGCCCCAGCCTTGTTGCTGCGGATCGTGACCCCGGCGGGCGAGACGGGCGGGGTTCACGCCACCTATCTGCTGCGCGACGGTTCGGGCCGCGACAAGGCCCTGGGCAAGCGCATGTGGGGCCCGCAACGCCTGGATGGCGTGACGGGCGGGGCCTGGCTGATCGGGCCGGTGCGCGAGGGCTATGACCATACCCCGCTGGTGATCGGCGAGGGGCTGGAGACGGTGCTGTCGCTGGTGTCGATCATCCGCCTGCAGGGCCGGCGCGCCCGGGCGGCGGCGGCGCTGTCGCTGGATCGCCTGCAGGGCGGCCCGGCGCTGGACACCGATCAGTGCCTCGACCTGGCGCGCCCCCAGGCCGCGCTGGTGCGCCCCGATGTCTTTGGCCCCACGCCCAGCGCCTTCACCTGGCCCTGCCTGCCCGAGCAGCCGTGGCCGGAAGTGCTCGTCGCCGTCGATCGCGACATGCTTGAGACGCCGATCAAGGCCCGCACGGGCCGGGGCAAGCCCGTGCCGATGAAGCTGGCCGGCGAGGCCCGCGCGATCCTGTGCGGCCGCCTGGTGCGCCAGCAGTGGCGAGCGGCCGGCCACCAGGCCGTGCGGCCTTTCTTCCCGCCGGTGAACAGCGACTGGAACGACGAATTGCAGCGCCAGGTCAAAGCCGACCTGGCGCGCCTGGGGGTGCGTGCGTGAGTAACGACGTGGACGACGATATGGACGGCGGCGCGTTCGGCGACGAGATCCTGGACGACGGCATGGACGCAAAGCCGGCCGAGGCGGTCAGCTACGAGCCCATCACCGTGGCCGGGATGGAAGACGCGCCGGAAGGGACCGAGCGCCTGCTGAAGGGCTTTCCCAATCCCGACGTCAAGGAAAGCCCCGTGGTGCCGCTGGGCCACTACGACAGCAAGGTGGTGTTCGCCATGCCGGAGGGGACGCTGCGCACCGAGCAGGCCAGCAAGGTGGGCCAGATGCTGCGCACGGATATCTATGCCTGCGCGGCCGGCGCGGCGTTCCTGGCCTATTGGCGCGACGAGGCCGACAAGTTCCAGCGCGAGGCCGCGGCGATCTATTTCGTGCGCAAGTGCCGGGAGGCCGGCCTATGGGATGCCGGCCGGCCGGTGCGCGGCCTGGGCGTCTGGCCCGGCGAGGCCGGGGCGCTGATGCTGCATCGGGGCGGCGAGGTCTGGAAATTCCAGAGCGGTCAGAAGGTCGAGCGCAAGACCATCGCCGAGATGATGCGCGAGCGCACCTCGGCGATCTATCAGCTGAAGCCCGCCGCCCCGGCCCCCGGCAAGCCCTCGACGATCGAGGACGGGGCCAAGGTGCGCGCCTGGCTGGACATGTGGCGGTTCGAGGCGATCGGCCTGGACGGCCTGACCGGGGCCGACGTGCTGGCCGGCTGGCTGATGGCCTCGCTGCTGGGGGCGGTCGCGCCCTTCCGGGGGCACGTGATCATCAACGCCCTGGCGGGGTCAGGGAAGACCACCCTGGTGCACTTCATCCACGCCCTGCTGTCGGCCCTGGCCGGGCCCGTGCTGGACAGCTTCACCGAGGCGGGCCTGCGCAGCGACCTGTCGGGCAACGCCCGCCCCGTGCTGCTCGACGAGGCCGAGTCCTCGGCCAGCGCCTTCGGGCCGGGCGTGGTGGAACAGGCCCTGGCCCTCTTGCGGCGGATGGCGACCGGCGCGGGCAGCACCCGCAAGCAGGGGGGCGGCGACGGCGGGGCCATGACCCAGACGGCGGTGGGAGCGGCCC
The DNA here is from genome assembly GCF_059418205.1 of Caulobacter sp. GW821-FHT09B11. Lineage (NCBI taxonomy): Bacteria > Pseudomonadati > Pseudomonadota > Alphaproteobacteria > Caulobacterales > Caulobacteraceae > Caulobacter > Caulobacter sp. GW821-FHT09B11. The sequence goes on from NZ_JBWKPK010000002.1 coordinate 134,988, forward strand.
TGCTGGCCGCCATCAACCCGCCCAAGCTGACCAGCCAGGACGGCACGCGGATGGTCGAGGTTCGCCTGCTGCGCCTGGGCGGCGGCCCCCCGCGCCCCGGGGGCGCAGTCACCGACGACGACATCGAGGCCGCGCGCCTGGAGGCCGAGAAGCTGGCGCCCAGGCTGCTGGGCCGCGCGATGCTGGGGGCCAGACGCTACAAGTCGGACGTGGCCGAGATCAAGGCCGCCCTGCGCCGGGCCGGCCAGGAACCGCGCGCCGCCGACCTGATCGCCATGATCGCGGCCGGCCGGCGGATGCTGCTGCACGACAAGCCGCTCGACGCGGCGGGGGCCGACGCCGAGGTCGCCTTCTGGCGGCCGCTGATCAGCCAGCGCGAGGCCACCGAAGTGGTGACCAATCCCGGCGCCGACGCCTTCGCCCACCTGATGGCGGCCGAGACCAGCCAGTACCGATCCGACCGTCGCTTGACGCTGGGGATCATGGTCGAGCGCCTGGTGGCCGGCGAGCGCGACTATATCGAGTCGCTCAAGGGCTATGGCCTGCGGGTCTATGAGGGCGTCGGCCCTGACGGCCGGCCCGGCCCCTGGTTGATCGTCTCCAACCACCATCCGTCGTTGGACAAGATCTTCACCGGCACCCAGTGGGGCAACTGGCGGCTGTCGCTGTCCTACCTCGACGAGCTCGGCGACGACCACAAGACCTGGCCGACCGAACCTCTGCGCTATGGCGCGGGCCGCAAGCAGCGCGGCCTCGCCGTCCCCCTCACCCCCTTGTTGGACAGCCTCTCCGACCGCGCGGGCGGGCAGCGTTCCACCAGCGTTCCACCCACCGTTCCAGGAGAAGCCGTTGACTGGGAAGCATAATCCGCCACCCGGAACGGGTGGAACGCCTGGAACGGCCGCCCCTCTCCTGCATGAGCATGCAGGGGCGGGCATGAGTGTGTCCGTTCCACCCGTTCCGGCCGTTCCACCTTCTTCTTTCTTGAACAAGATCAAAGAGAAAGAATGGAACGCTGCCCGGAACGCGGTGGAACAGGTCTCCCTGGCCCTGGAACGCCAGCCGGGCGAAGCCCAGGTCGAGCACCTGCTGCGCCATGCAGGCCGCCTGGCCCTGTCGGACGATCAGGTCTCCCGCCTGCTGGCCGCCTACCGCACCACCATCGGGCCGTTCGCCACCAAGGCCGCCTACGCCGCCGCCTTGCGCCAGGCCCGCACCCTGGTCGCCCAGGTCGACGCCGAGATCTCCTCGGCCGCCGCCGCTTCGGTCGCCGACGACGCCGCCGCTCATCTCGCCGGCCTCAAGGCCGACCGCCAGCGCCTGGCCGGTCAGATGAGCGAGCCGGCCCTGCTGGCGGCCCGCGCCCTGGACCGCGAGATCCGGGCGGCCGAAGGCGGCAACGGCAAGGGCTGCGACTTCAACAACGTCGGGGCCAAGCGGATCAAGTCCAGGGACGGCCTGTTCACCCTGGTCGAGAGCGGCGCGCTGAACCGCACCGAAGACCAGGTGGCCCGCGCCTACCGCCTGCTGTTCGAACAGGCGGGCAAGGGCGCTGGCCTGGGCTCGCAGCTGGAAGACCGGCCCAGGTCGGTGCGTGACAGCAGCCATGGCGCCGTGGCTGCTGGCCTCTTCCGGGCCTATGCAGGCCTGCGCCTGACCGGCGTCGAGACCGCCGTCGCGAGCGCCGATCGCAGTGGCCGCGCCCTCGCCGTCCTGCGGGCTGTGGCCGGCGAAGGCCGGACGATCCGGTCGCTGGGCGGAGGCGGCAACACCCGCGACGCCAACCTGAAGGCCCTTCACCTCGCCCTCCGCATCGCCCTCGCCGCCCTTCAAGGGAATGGGGGCTTGCGAATCGGGGGCCAATAACTTCATAAGAAGAACAGGCGTTGAACTGCGCCACGAAGCCCGCCCGACCCCGTCGAGGCGGGCTTTCCTTTGCCCGCCACCTCGCGCAACCCCTTACGCCACAAGGCTTTGCGGCCCTCGACCCCACGACCTCGGGTCCTCCCCCGCCTCCCCCACCCCTATGCGGTGGGGCTGAGCGCGACCTTTCACAGGTGACGGGCTGAAATTCATTATGAAGGTCGTGAATTCATGCCCCTGGTGACCAAGGGCGAGTTCGCCGCCCTCATGAACGTCGGCGCTTCGGCGGTGTCGAACTGGGCGAAGAAGGGCCTGCTGGTCTACGCCGCCGACCCGGACAAGCCGGGCAAAGAGAAGGTCGACAGCGACAAGTCGATGTTGCTGATCCGGGGCACGATCGACCCGACCCGGGGCCGCCCGCGTTCGGCCGAAACGGCACGGGCCGAGGTCCAGCCGGACACGGCGGCCGAACAACCTTCCTCCACCTCCCGGGGTGCGGGGGCGCTGAGCCTGATGGAGCAGGCGAGGCTGGACGAGATGCGGGAGCGCTCGACGCGCCGCCGCATCGAGAACGGCCAGTTGCTCGGCCAGCTGGTGTCGATCGCCGAGTACGAGCGTCGGGCCGGCGAGATGGGGCGAAAGCTTCGCGAGCGCTCGCACGGCGCCATCCGCAACATGTCGGAGCGCCTGGCGGCCGAGGGCGACCCCCGGGTGATCGTGCAGCTGATGGGCGACGCCCTGGACGCGGTGTTCAACCGGGTGGCCGACGAGATCGAAGCCGACCTGGCGACTGAGCGGGCGGTCGACGCCGAGCTCGAGGCCCTGCCGGAGGAAGAGGCCGACGTCGAATTGGAGGGGTGATGACCGCAGAGCCGTTCGTCGTCCCGTCGCTCGAGGCCGCTCGGGTCCTGGATGCGAACGCCGCTCGCATCACCAAGGCCTTCGCCCACGGGATCCGCGCGCCGGCGAAGATCTCGGTCTCGGACTGGGCGCGGAAGTATCGGAAGTTTCCGGAGGGCGCGCCCATCGAGGGGGACTGGTCGCACGACGTTGCGCCCTACCTCGTCGAGATCATGGACAAGCTGTCGCCGCACGATCCGTGCAGCCAGGTCGACATCATGAAGTGCGCCCAGTCGGGCGGCTCGGCCTCGGGCGAAAACTGGATCGGCTACATCAGCGACGTCGCCCCCGGGCCGATGATGTACGTCCAGGCCACCAAGACGGCGGCCAAGGAGTGGGTGACCGAAAAGTTCTGGCCGATGGTCGAGGCCTCCAAGCGCCTCAACCCGGACAAGGGCGGCACGGTGATGGCCAACCGGGCGCGGGGCGGCGGCTCGACGGGCGACCGGGTGCGGTTCGCGCGCGGCGGCTGGATGCTGCTGGCGGGGGCCAACTCGGCCGCCACCCTGCGCCAGCACTCGATCCGCTACGCCATCGAGGACGACCTCGACCAGTGGCCCAACAACTTGGACAAGCAGGGCTCGCCGGAGGGGATGGTCACCGCCCGCCTGCGGACCTACACGCGCCGAGGGCAGTCAAAGCGGCTGGGGATCTCGACGCCGACCACGAAGGGCACGTCGAAGATCGGGCGCCGCTACAAGGACAGCGATCGCCGGCGGTTCTATCTGAAGTGCCCGCACTGTGGATCGCGCTTCGATCCGATCTTCGATGACCTGAAGTGGCCCTCGAAGCGTGCCGACCTGGCGTACCTCCATACGCCCTGCTGCGAGAAGCGGGTCGAGCACTGGCAGAAGGAACGGATGTCGCGGGCGGACGGCTGGTGCCCGACGGCCGAGACGGTCGACGCCGACGGCGTGGTCGGAACCGCGCCCCGGGTGATGACGGAAGAGGAGTTCCAGGCCTGGCGTCGCCGCGACGTGCAGGGCCGTCAGCCCGGCTATCACATCACCGGCTACATCACCGCGTTCATGACCTGGGCGCAGCTGGCCGTGGCCTTCGTGGCCTCGCTGGGCGACGCCAACAAGCTGCGGACCTGGACCAACCTAGACGAGGGCAACGAATACGAGGTTCGGGGCGACGCGCCGGAGGCCGACAGCCTGGAAATCCTGCGCGAGCAGGACTGGGGCGCGGGCCAGGTGCCGTGGGGGCCGGCGGTCTTCACGTTGGGCTGCGACGTCCAGGGCGACGGGATCTACTACGAGGGCCTGGGGTGGGGCGCCGGCCTGGAGAATTGGGCGCTGGACCACGGCTTCCTGCCCGGTGCCACCGACGTGCCGGGGGAGGGGGCCTGGCGGTTGCTCGAGGAAGTGGCCAACCGGCTGTTCACGCTGCCGGGCGGCAAGAGCTTCGGTTACGACCAGATCTGCGTCGACGCCGGCTACAACACCGAGGCGGCCAAGGCCTTCTGTCGCAAGTCGGCCAAGCGGCTGCCGGTGTTCGGCCGGCCCGGCTGGACGCTGCCCATCCTGGGTCGCGGCCAGGCGATCGCCTACGAGATCGGCCGCAACAACCGCGGCAAGAAACGCAAGCTGGCCGGCGACGACGCCTATCTGGTCGGAACCTTCGGCGCCAAGTTCAGCTGGTTCGGCTTCCTGCGAAATTCCATCGAGTGGGCGCAGGCCTCCAAGGCCGGCGAGAACCCGCCGCCCATGCGCGGGCGGATCCACTTCGGCCGGGACATCAAGCCCGGCTACTTCGAGATGCTGACGTCCGAATGCGTGGTCACCGAAGGCGACGGCGACCAGGCGCGCCGCGTCTGGGCCGTGCTGCCGGGCCGGGAGAACCACTGGCTGGACTGCCGGATCTATAACCGCGCCGCCGCCGAGGCGATGGCGCTCGACAGCCGTAGCGACGCCGACTGGCTGGCGCTGCAGGCTCAACGCTACGCCGCCAAGGATCCGCTGCAGGGCGACCTGATCGCCCTGGCCAGCCGCCCCCACGCCGACGCCGCGCCTCCCGCCGAGGCCGCGACGCCGGCCGCGTCCGCCGCCGCCGTGTCCCCCTCCGGGGCGGTGGCGGACGCACCCCGCACCGCCGAGCTCGCGCCGGCCGACGAACCGTACATCGACACTTCCGGCTGGAGCCTCTGATGCCCGCACCCGACTACGCCGAAGAACTGGCCGCCCTGCGCGGGGCGCTGGGTTCCGGGGAACTGACGATCGAGACCGTCGCCGAAGGGCGCGTGACCTGGCGTTCGGTCGCCGAAATCCAGAAGGCGATCACGATCCTGGAAGCCGAAGCGGCCAAGCCGGCGACGCCCGTCAGCGCCCGCTCGTCGTTCGGGTTCTCCGCCGTCGCTTTCTGCCGGGAGTAGGCGGTGATGAACCTTGGCGAATTGATCGACCGCTGCATCGAGCCGTTCGCGCCGCGCCTGGCGCGTTCGCGCCTGGCCGAGCGCAGCGCACTGCAGCTGCAGCGGGACTATGACGCGGCCGGCCATGGTCGCCGCACGCGCGGCTGGCGCCGGTCGAACGGCAGCGCCGATCGCGAAATCCGCCAGGGCCTGCGCGGCGCCCGCAACGGCGCCCGCGAGCTCGTGCGCAACAGCAAGTACGCGGCCAACGCCCTGGAGCACATGGTCGCCGCCACCATCGGCGATGGGATCTCGGCCCGCGCCGTGCATGCCGATGTCGCTGTCCAGCGTCGCGCCCAGGACAGCTGGGACAACTGGGCCAACAGCCCGGTCGATGGCTGGCAGGACTTCTACGGCGCCCAGGAACTGGTGTTCCGCGGCACGGCCGAAGGCGGCGAGATGCTGATCGTCTGGAGCCCGGACGACACCGGCCCGGACGGCGAGATCCGGATCCTGGAAGGCGACTATCTCGACGAGACCAAGAACGTCGATCACCGCGACGGCAGCCGCATCGTCCAGGGCGTCGAGTTCGATGCGCGCGGGCGACGCGTCGGCTACTGGATCTATCCGCATCACCCGGGCGACGCTTCGGGCCTCTGGGCGCCGTCGGTGCGCTACGACGCCGCCCATGTCGACCACGTCTTCGTCCAGAAGCGCGCCGGCCAGACCCGCGGGATCTCCTGGTTCGCCCCGGTGGCGATGGATCTGCGCGACATCGCCGATCTTGAGCAGTCGCGCCTGCTGAAGGAGAAGATCACCTCCTGCCTAGCCCTGGTGCTGAGCCCGCCCGATGGGAGCGGCCCGACCGGCCCGTTCGAAGAAGCCAATGCGGCGAGCGCGCCGAAGGAGGAACGCGGTCCCGATACGCTGCGCCCAGGCATGATCTTACGGGCCCGCCCGGGCGAGAAGGCCGAGACCGTCAATCCGCCCGGAGCCGGCGACACGACGGCCTTCATCAAGCAGCAGGTCGCCGCCTCCACCGCTTCGCTCGCGCCCTACCATCTGGTGACCGGCGACGTCAGCCAGGCCAACTACACCAGCCAGCGCGCCGCGCGCCTGGGCGAGCTGCAGATGCTCGACAGCCGCCAGCAGCATTTGATGATCCCGCGCATGTGTCAGCGCGCCTGGGACCGGCGCATGCGTCGCCTGTTCGCCGAAACCGGCGACCGCCGCTTCCTGGAGGTGAAGGCGGCCTGGTCGCCGCCGGTTCGCCGGGTCGTCGATCCCGTCAAGGACATCGCCGGCGAGAAGATGGAAGTGCGCGCCGGCTTCAAGAGCATGCCTCAATCCCTGGCGGAGCGGGGGCGTAACTGGCCCGATCACGTGGCAGAGGTGAAGGCCTGGATCTTGGCAACGGACGACGCCGGGCTGGTGTTCGATACCGACGCTCGCCGCATCGACGGCTCGGGCGGCCTGCAACCGCCGGCCGGTTACATCGCGCCGAAGGGGGCGAACCCGTCGACGGACGACGACGCCGACGACGGGGCCGACGACACCGAGGAATAGGCGCGTCGGGCGCCTCATCTAGGAGACATCGATGACACGAGCGGCTCTGCCGGTCGCGCCGCAAGAGCGGCGAGGACCGCCGGACTTCAACGGCACGCGCCTGGCCACTTTCAACGGCCAGTCCTACAACGCCACGACGCGCACGGTCGAAGCCGTCCTTTCGGTCGGGGCCCGGGTACGACGCTGGTTCGGCTGGGAAGAACTGGCGATGGAGCCGGGCGCCATCGATCTGGCCCGCGTCGTCCAGGGCCAGGTGCGCCTGCTCGACACCCACAACCAATTTGAGATCGACGCCGTGCTCGGTGTCGTCACCGAAGCGCGGGTCGTCGAGGGCCAGTTGATCGGCACGCTGCGCTTCGCCGACACCGAGCGCGCCCGCAACGCCGAAGGCATGGTCCAGCGCGGCGAGCTCACCGGTATCTCGATCGGCTATGGCGTGCGCGCCTGGCGGCTCGTCGAGATCGATCAGAACGACCATGAGATCTGGCAAGCCAGCAGCTGGGAGCTGCTGGAAGTCAGCCTGGTCTCCGTACCCGCCGACCCGAACGCCGGGGTTCGGTCCGCGGTCCCTGCCCCCGGCGCCCCCCAGGTCACCCAAGAGGAAGACGAAATGACGATGACCCGTAACGCCCCGGGCGCGCCTGCCGCTGCGCCGGCCGCCCCGGCCGCTCCGGCGGCCCAAACTGCCCCCGAACAACGGACTGCGCCCGCCGCCCCGGCGGCTCCTGCCCAGCCGGCTCCGGCCGCGCCGGAACAGCGCGCCGCTCCCGCCGCGCCGGCCGCCGCTCCCATCGATGCGAGCGCCGTTCGCATGGACGCCGGCGACGCCCTGGCCTTTTCGGAATCGGCCCGGGCCTTCGGGATCGAGGACGCCCAGATCCGCACCTGGGTGACGGGCCTGTCGCCCGACGCGGCCCGTAGCGCCCTGCTGTCGGCCGCCGCCGAGCGCCAGCGCGCCGCCGCCCCGACCACGCCGGCGATGTCGGGCGCCCGGATCACCCAGGACGAACGTGATACCTACCGTTCGGCCATGACCTCGGCCCTGCTCAACCGCCACAACCCGGCTAACGAACTGTCGGAGCCCGGCCGGGAATATCGCGGCATGTCGCTGATGGAGATCGCCCGCCGCAACCTCGAGGCCAACGGCGAGCGCGTGTCGGGCCTGTCGCGCATGCAGTTGGCCGACCTGGCGCTGCGCCAGCATTCCACGTCGGACTTCCCCGTCGTGCTGAGCAACGTCTCGCGGGCCACCCTGCGGGCCGGCTACGAGGCCGCCAACCAGACCTTCCGGGCCTGGATGCGCCGCGCCACGATCGCCGACTTCAAACCGGTCAGCCGCCTGCAGCTGGGCGGCGCGCCGTCGTTCCTGCTGGTGCCGGAAGGCGGCACCTTCAAGTTCGGCACGGTCGGCGAGGCCAAGGAAGTCTACTCGCTGGCCACCTACGGCCGCCGCTTCGCGGTGACCCGGCAGACGCTGGTGAACGACGACGTCGACGCCTTCACCCGCGTCCCGACCATGTTCGGCCGGGCTGCCGCCGACTTCGAGAGCGACGCCGCCTACGCCCCGCTGATCGCCAATCCCAACATGGGAGACGGCGTGCCGCTGTTCCACGCCACCCACGGCAACCTGGCGGCCAGCGGGTCGGCGATCAGCGAAAGCAGCTGGGCCGATGTCGACATCGCCTTCGGCAAGCAGGTCGGCATCGAGGGGCGCCCGATCAGCGTGCAGCCGCGCTGGATGATCGTGGCCACCAAGGACCGGGTGCCGGCCATGAAACTGCGCGGCTCGACCGTCTCGCAGGCGGCCGGGGCCACGCCGGGCACGGTCAACGTGTTCGAGAACGGCTTCGACCTGGTGGTCGAGTCGCGCCTGAACCGCGTGTCGGGCGCCACGCCGTGGTTCGCCGCCGCCGACCACTCGCAGATCGACACCATCGAGTACGCCTACCTCGAGGGCGAGGACGGGGTGTTCCTCGACGAGCGCTCCGGCTTCGAGGTCGACGGCATGGAGTGGAAAGCCCGCCTGGACTTCGCCGTGAAGGCCATCGACAGCCGCGGCCTCTATCAGAACCCCGGCACGAACTAAGCCGCCGATCTCCCCCTGCACCTCACGAAGGGCCGCTCCGAAAGGGCGGCCCTTCGTCTTTCCCGCGACGATCTCCGAGCCCGCCGCGCGCGGCGGTCTCCGACGTCTTCGCCGGCCTCCGGCGCTCCCTCCAGAAAGGAACTTCCCCATGAAGACCCAGATCTCCGAAGGCGAGATCCTTCACTTCACGGCCCCGGCCGGCGGCACCGTCTCGGGTGTTGGCCTGCTGATCGGCGAACTGTTCGTGATCCCGGTGACCAGCAACGTCGCCGGCGACACCGTGGCCGGCAAGCTGACCGGCGAGTTCGACCACACCAAGGAGGGGGCCGGCTCTGGCCAGGCTTGGACCCAGGGCATGGGCGTCTATTTCGACGCCACCAACAAGCGCCTGACCGCCACTGCCAGCGGCAACACGAAGGTCGGCAAGGCCACGGCCGCCGCCGCCACGGCGGCGACGACTGGCACCTTCGTGATCCGCCAGCCGGCCTAAACGGCCGGATCCCCATCCCTTCCCTGAAGACAGGAGAGCCAGATGCGCTCGTACCTCATGACGTCCGGCCTGCTGGCCGCTTGCTCGGCTGTGGCCTTGATGAACGCTGAAACCGGCTCCGGCTCCGGCGGCGTAGCCTCGCAAGGCGATGGCGACGCCGCCGCCGAAAAGGCCGCCGCCGAAAAGGCCGCCGCCGAAAAGGCCGCCGCCGAAAAGGCCGAAAAGGCCGAGAAGAAGCCGACCGCCGCGGCCAAGAAAGCCGCCGCCGCGCCGCCAGCCGTCGATCCGGTCGCCAAGGCCGATCCGGCGCCGACCCCGCTGACGGCTGACCAGGTCGCCCCGGCCGAGCCCGCGCCCGAGCCGGCCCTTGCGCCGGTCGGTCCGGCGCCCGGCGCCGAAGTCGACGCCCCGACCTCGGCCGAGACGGCTCATACCGACGCCGGCCGCGCCTTCATCGTCTGGGCGATGCCGGGCCACGAGCTGGTGGCGATCGGCACGCTGCTGAAGGTTCCGGCCTATGAGGCCGAGGCCCTGCGCAGCGCCGGCCGCGCCCGCTACGCCTCGGAAGCCGAGGTCGAGGCCGGCGGCGAAGACGCCATCGAACTGTCGGGCCTGTAAGGCTATGTCGACCGCCGTCGCCCGTCGCCTGCGGCTGCTGGAGGCGCAGTACCGCGCCTTCGGCGAGCCCGCCCTCTGGACGCCCCCCGCGGGCGATTCCGTGGCCGTGACGGTGCGACGCGCGGAAGAGGACAACCTGGTCGAGTTCGGTCAGAGCAGCCGGACCTCGGCGACCAGCGTCTGGATCCGCGTGCGCACCAGCCAGCAGGCCCTGGCGGCCAAGAACGACACTGTCGGGATGCTGGACCTGGCCACCGGCGCGATCCTCGAAACCTACCGCGTCATCGATAAGCCCCAGCGTCTTCGCTTTGGCCTGGAATGGCGGTGCGAGGCCGAGATCGTCCCGTGAAACTCGGTTGCACGGTCGACGACTTCGGCCCGATCAATCGCGGCCTGGAAGAAGACCTGGCCCGCATCCAGACGCGGACCATGCGCCAGGCCACGGCGCTGGCCCAACAGGACGCCTTCGACGCCACGGTCGGCGGCGGCCTGGGCAATCGCCTGGCCAAGGCTTGGCGCAAGCGGACCTATCCGCAAGGCGCCGACAGCCTGGAGCCGGCCGGCTGGGTGTGGACCAAGGCCCCAGTCATCATCGACGCCTTCGATCGCGGGGTGACCATCAAGGCCAAGGGCGGGCTGTGGCTGGCGATCCCGACCAAGGAAGCGGGCAAGCGCGCCCCGACGGCCAACGCTGCACCCTTCGGCGCACGCGGCGCCCGGCAAGGCGCGCGCATCACGCCCGGCGGCTTCGAGCGCCGCACCGGGCTGAAGTTGCGGTTCGTCTATCAGGGCAACAAGCCCAGCTTGCTGGTGGTCGATAACGCCAAGCTGGACGGCCTGAAGCGGGCGGCCCGCTATCAGCCCAAGGGCCGGGGCAGCAAACTCTATGGCCCCGCCGGCCGCACCATCGTGGTGTTCATCCTGCTGCGCCAGGTGCGGCTGAAGAAGCGCCTGGACCTGGACGCCCTCGCCAAGGCCGCCGACGCGCGGTGGGAAACCCTTCTGACGCAGAATTGGAGCGGCTGATGGCCAGCAAGCGCGAGCAGGTGCTCGAGGCGATCAAGGCCCTGCTGCAGGCGGCCCTGCCGGACGCCGAGGTCGTGCGCGACAGCCTGGAGATCGGCGAGGCCGGCCAGCACGGCCGCATCAACATCATTGCCGGCGATCCCGGCGAGCCGGAGGTCAGCCTTTCCCCCGTGCTCTACACCTACACCCACCGGGTCGGGCTGGAGATCCTGCCGCCCGCCTCCGGCCTGGACGGCTTGCTGACCCCGATCGGCGCGGCCCTGCAGGCCGATCCCACCCTGGGCGGCCTGGCCGACTGGATCGAGCCGACCGCGCCCGACGTGGCGGCCCGCGACGTCGAAGGCGCCCTGCAGATCGACTGGGCCGAAGTCGGCCTGCTCGCCACCTACACCACCTCCAACCCCCTGCTCTAGGAGACTATCCATGGCTCGCGCCCGTGGTTCGAACGCCGTCGCGGCGCTCGCCTTTGCCGCCTCGTACGGGGCCGTCCCCGCCAGCGGCTATCGCAAGATCCCGTTCTCGACCCTGAACCTGGGCGAGGAGCAGGGGCTGATCGACGACGACTCGAGCGGCACCGGTCGCGAGCCCATCGCCGCCGACGACGACGTGGTCAACAACGACGGCGACATCACGGTGATGGTCGACGTGCGCAACATCGGCATCCACCTCAAGGGCCTGCTGGGGCAACCGACCACGACGCAGGGCTTGGCGGCGACGGGAACGATCACCTTCGCCGCCAACCCGGCGGCCAACGACACCATCACGATCGCCGGCCAGGTCTTCACCTTCAAGGCCAGCGCCACCCTGGCCAACGACATCAAGATCGGCGCGACCCGCGCCGAAAGCGTGCGCAACGCGGTGTGGGCGCTGAACGCCAGCGCCGTGGCCGCGGTGACCGCCGCCAGCTACTCGACCGATCGCGATGCGGCGGCGATCACGATCACGCACGACACGGTCGGCACGGCGGGCAACGCCTTCGCCCTGGCGGCCTCGGCGGCCACCGTCTCGGCCGCGACCCTGGCGGGCGGCAGCGCCACCGGCCCCTATAACCACGTCTTCACCTCGGGCGCGATCGGCCTTCCCGACGCGGCGATCGAGATCGGCAATCCGGACGTGCCGCTCTACCGGATGAACTACGGTGTCTACTGGAACACCCTGGCCCTGCCGTTGCAGCGCTCGGGCCTGCTGAACGCCACCTTCGGCCTGATCGCCCAGGGCGAGCGGGATGCGACCACCACGACGAGCGCCGGTACGGGCGCGTTGGCCGACCTGGTCGCCGAGCGCTTCAGCCAGTTCGCCGGCGAGATCGTCTATGCCGGCGTGCCCCTGGCCGAGGTGGTGTCGGGGCAGATCAACTACAACAACAACTTCGAGAAGGCCGAGAACATCCGCAGCGACGGCCGCATCGACGGCGCCGACCCGGGCAAGCTGACCGTCACTCCGACCCTGACGGTTCGCCTGATCGACCTGCTGCTGGACGGGATCATCGCCAGCAAGCTGCCGATCGAGCTGTCGTACGGCTGGAAGCGCAGCGCCGTCCAACGCCTGACGTTCCGCCACATGGCCGTTCGCCTGCCCAAGGCCCGCGGCCAGATCTCGGGGCCGGGCGGGATCCAGCGCACCTACAGCGGCAAGGGCCAGAAGGAGGTCGTGTCGGGCAAGAGCCTGATCGTCACCCTGGTCAACGACGTCCCTTCCTACTGATCCACCATCCCCTGTGCGAGCGCCGCTCGCATGGGGCCTAGATGTGAGACACCACATGTATGTTCTAAGCCGCGCCCCCGCCCCCGATCATCGCGAGGTTGTCGTCCTGCCAGGCGGGGCCAAGTTGTTCCTGAAGCCCTGGGCGACGGTGGCCAGCGTCTCTGGCCAAAAGAGCTATCGTCGCATGCTCAATGAGAGCGGCGAACCGGACGCGGCCGACGTCGCATTCACGCTCGCCGCCGTGCTGAGCGCAGCCACAGGGTGGGAAGGTGTCGGCGGGCCGTCTCCGGATGATCCGGAGACTCTTGTCGAGATCCCGTTCGACAAAGATCTACTGCATGAGACGCTCATTCTTGATCCTCCCGCCTATATCGCGGTCGATCAGCAGTACGTGATCCCCGGTCTGCTGCGAGAACAGGAAAAAAACGGATCTGCGCCCTCGCTCGCTGGCGGCTCGCCGGCGGGGGCGATGACGGAGAGCTCGCAGGCCCCTGGGGCGGACGCGACTATTGCGCCGCCTGCCCCGGCCAGTGCGACGAATGCCCCGAGCGCGTCCATGCCTGCCAATCCGACGCCGGCCTAGTCGCCTGGGACGTGCTGCAGGGCTGTTTCCACCAGGTGCGCGTCGCGCCGATGGGCGGGGTGGTCGGCCTGGACTTCACCGCCGTGCTGCTGACGGCCGGCGCGCGCGGGGCGGACCTGACCCTGATCTCCGAACTGCTGCCGTCGATCGAACCCTTCGTCATCTATGCCTGGAGGCCTGAAGAGCCATGAGCAACCTTACCCGTCAGGTCAGCTATCGCCTGAAGAGCGACGGCAAGGCCGAGGTCAAGCGCGACCTGGCCGAGGTCGGCGAGGCCGGCCAAGCCTCGGGGCAGGCCGTGGCTGACGGCTGGAAGAAGGCCGGTCAGGCCGTCGAGCAGACGACGGCCTATACGGAACGCCAGATCGCCCAGTTCAAGAAGTTGGCCGAGGCGGCGCGGGCCGAAGAGCGCGCCCAGGCGAGCCAGGCGGCGATCAACGCGCGGTTGGGCGTGGGGACAGGCACGGGCCTACGCAAGAGCGACTTCCTCACCGAAGACGAGGTCAGCAGCAAGAACGGCGATCTCACGAGGGGGCAACGGGCAGGTCGGCTGAGCTTGGTCCGCCAAGGGGCGGACGTGTTCACGACGGCCTCGATGGGCATGGATCCGATGATGATCGCGATTCAGCAAGGACCGCAGATCCTCGACGCCCTCGCCACTTCTGGCTTGAAGGCCAACGCAAGCATGATCGCGCTCGGGGCTGGAGTGGTCGCCGTCGGCGCGGGCCTGCTGACAGCCGGAGCGGCGACCGCCAGCTACGAGAAGGCGATCAACGACCTGGAGGGCTCGGTGCGCGGCCTGGCGGCCGCCTCGGGCATGAGCAGCAGCCAGATCGACGCCCTGGCGCGCGCCCATGCCGACGCCGGCAAGGTCAGCAACAGCGCCGCCCGCGAAATGGCCGTCGCCTATGCCGAAACCGGCCGGATCGGCGACACGGTGTTGGGCGGCCTGGTGGACCTGACCAAGAGCTACGCGGTCGCCACACATCAGGACCTGCAGGGTGCTACCAAGGATCTGGCCAAATACCTGGCCGACCCGGCCAAGGGCGTGGTCGAACTCAACGACAAGTTTGACTTCCTGACGGCCGCCCAGGAGGAGCAGATCGTCAGCATGGCGCGCTCTGGCCGCACGGCCGAGGCGCAGATCGCGATCATCGACGGGCTGAAGAAGGCGATTGCCCCCGCCGCCGACGCCACGGCCGGCTGGGCCTATATTTTCGACGGCCTCAAGAATTCGATCGCAAACGCAACCAGTGAGCTCGGTCGCTGGCTTGCCGTCTCGGCGGGCGGCGGCGCGCTTGCCGATCGGCTGAAGGAGGCGCAAACGCGTCTGGCCTTCGCTCAGGGCGCTGTATTCAAGGATCCTGGCGAAATCGCCAAGCGCGCGGCCGAGGTTCGGAAAATCCGCGCAGACATCGAGGCCGAGGCCAAGCGGATCGCGGGCGCGCCAGGCAATCAATCATCGACCGACCGCGCTTCCATCGCCTCGACCTACGAGGATCCCGACGTCAAGAAGCTGCGCACCCTGCAGCAGGATCGCGCAAAGTATCTGACGTTGGGCGGCAAAGAGGCCGACACCGCCGTCAAGAACATGGACAAGGAGATCTCGGCGCTGAAGGCCGGATACTCCTCGGCGGCCGAGCAGGCGCGCGCTCTGGAAACCGCCCACCGCAAGGCGATCACGGCGGGCAACCGGGCGACGCGCGAGGCGGCCAAGGACGCCCGCGACGCGGCCCGCGAGGCCGAGGAGGCCGCGCGCCGGAAAGCCTCGCTGCTGGACCACCTGAACGACAATTCGCGCCGGCTGGCCGACCTGGGCGGCGACGCCAGCACCCTTGACCTGCTGGACCGCGAAAGCCGCCTGCTGGCCGAGGTCAACCGCTTCAAGCGCGAGGGGCTGGATCTGAGCCAGGCCGAATATTGGGCGCGCAAGCAGATCAGCGACGAGCTTCAAGCCGAGGCCGCCGCCTATCGCAAGGCCCTGAACAAGCCCGAGGACGGCTATCTCAGTACCGCCGACCGCTTGAAGCGCGTCGAGCCCAAGGACATTGCCCTCTACAACACCAAGACGGCCTTCCTCGAGGAGTTGCGCCTGGGCACGGGCGATGCGTTCCGCGACGGGCTGGTGTCGGGCATGACCGGCGGCGACTTCTGGGACACCTTCCGCGATCGGCTGAAGTACGCCGCCGCCACCGGCCTGGCCGACGGCCTGACCAACAGCGTCTTCG
Source organism: Caulobacter sp. GW821-FHT09B11 (assembly GCF_059418205.1). Classification (NCBI taxonomy): domain Bacteria; kingdom Pseudomonadati; phylum Pseudomonadota; class Alphaproteobacteria; order Caulobacterales; family Caulobacteraceae; genus Caulobacter; species Caulobacter sp. GW821-FHT09B11. Next base: position 150,405 of record NZ_JBWKPK010000002.1, read on the forward strand.
GTTCGGCCGACGGCAGCAAGTCGGGCCTGCTGTCGGGCCTGTTCGGCGGCAAGTCGAGCGCCGCAAGCGGCAACAGCCTGGTGGCCGCCCAAGCCGGCAGCCTGCCGCCGTGGCTGGACGGCATTCGCTCGATCCCCGGCTTCGCCGCAGGCACCGACAGCGCGCCCGAGGGCTGGGCGTGGGTCGGCGAGGAAGGACCGGAGCTTCGCAAGCTGCGGTCGGGCGACAAGATCAAGAGCCACCAGGCGTCGATGGCCATGGTGCAGCAGGCCAACGCTCGCTCGATGCAGGCCGCCGCGCCCCCCGCGATTCCCAAGATCGCCCTTCACAACCACGGCCCGCCAATGGAGGCCGAGGTAAGCCGCGACGCCGACGGCGGCATGCGGATGGATCTCTACGAGGCGGCCGGTCGCGAGATGATCTACGAGGCCGGACGCCGGGGCGACCTGGGGCGCGCGGCCAAGGGCGCTCCGAAGATCAAGCAGTACGGCTGATGGCCAACCTGATCGAGAACGCCGGCGGCCTGGACGGGGTGACCGGCTGGACCGTCAGCGCCGGGGCGGTGCTGTCGATCGACGACAGCATCCTGGGCGGTCCGGGCCGCAACGCCATCGTCGCCGCCAAGACCCTGACGGCGGGCGCTACGGTGTCGGCCTGGTCGAACACCACGGTGGTCACCGCCGGCGAGCCGCTGAACATCATCGTCGCCTTGGGGAACTCGGCCGGCGGCGCACCTCTCCTGCAGCTGGAGATCCTGAACGGGGGCGGCGCGCGGATCGCCATCAGCGATATCGCCACCGCCCCGGCCGGCTATTCCGGCGGGCCCTCTCGCGGGCTGACCGACACCTATCGCATGGTTCGCACGCAGGTCGCGGCCCCGGCGAGCGGCTTCGCACGGCTGGTGGCGACATCGACGGCGGCGACGGCCGGGGCGCACAAGCTGGCGCTGGTAAAGCCCTTTCTGGGCCGCCCCGCCGGGCGCTGGCCGGCGCGGTTCGATCCTGGCCCGCACACCAACATCGACCTGCAGGCCGCGGCGTGGCCGGCGCTGCTGCCGGCGTTTCGGCGCGATGTTAAGATCAAGCCCTACGCCAGCCTCGAGGCCTTCGCGGGAGCGACTGGCGTGCCCGGCAACGCCAGCATCAACGGCGGCGAGGACGCTGCCCTGACCGGCCGCATGAGCCTGAGCCCGATCGAGGCCGACGCCCTGGACCAGTTCTTTCGCGCCACCCGCACGGATACCTTCTACGTCGTGCGGCCCGACACCGACCAGCTGTGCCTGGCCGAATGGCTGGCCGACGGCGCGCCGACGCCGGCGGGCTACAGCGGCGTGAACGTGATCACCGAAGTCAGCCTGCATATCTGGATCGCCTGACATGACCGCAGACGTCTCCGAAGACATGGTGCGGGCCGCCTATGCCCGCACGGCGCCCGACATCGCGCTGCTGGTGACCCTGACCGCGGACGGTCTGGACGCACCTCTCCGCGCCACCAGCTGGCCGGGCCGGATCGACGGTTCGCGCCGTCGCGGGATCGTCAGCAAAGGTGACACCTACGATTTCTTCCCCTTGAGCTTCAGCTGGCCGGGCGCGGGCGCGGGCGAGGTGCTGCGTGCGGCGAAACTGGAGATCGCCAATTTCGATCGGGCCATCAGCGAGGGCGTGCGCACAGCCACCGGGCAGCCCGTAGTCGACATCGAAGCCGTGCGGGTTGAGGCGCCCGACGACGTCGAGCTGGCCATGCTGGAGTCGGGGATCGAGGCGATCGAGATCGACCACCTGCGCGCCTCGGCGACGCTGACGCCCAACGACTTCTCCACCGAGCCGGCGTGCTTTGCCTGCTACACGCCGTCGCGGACGCCGGCCGTCTACTGATGACCCCGCTGGCGTCGGCGGCCCCGTTCGTGGGCGCGCCCTACCTCCCCCTCGGCAGGACGCCGGAAGGCTGGGATTGCTGGGGCTGCGTGCGCTGGTGCCGACTGGCGATCTTCGGCCGCGAAACGCCCTCCTGGGCCGACGCCTACGGCCTGGACGACTTCGCCGGCTATCGGCAGCTGCTCGACAAGGCTGAAGCGCTGATCCTGGAGCGGTTGTCGGCCTGGCGGCCACATGCCCGGCCAACGGCCGGGCATGTGGTGTTGCTGGCCGTCCTGCAGCGTCGCGCTCACGTCGGCCTGATGCTGAACGACCACGAGTTCATCCACGCCTGGGAAGGCGTGGGCACGGCGATCGAAAGCGTGCGCAAGCCGCGCTGGGCGCGCAATGTCCGAGGTTTCTATGACGCGTGACGATGCGAGCGCCGCTCGCACCGAGCTAACGGCGCTGATCGCTTCCGAGCCGATGACGCCGCGCGTCGTGCGGCTGGCCTTCGCCGCCGGCGGCACGGTGGCCCAACTGCTGACGCGCGCCGTCGCCGAAGGCCACCTGGCCATGGCCGACCTGTCGCGCACCGAGGTGCTGGTCAACGGCCTGCCGCTGCACGACCGGGCGGAAGGCCTGGACCGGGTGTTGGAAGACCGCGACGTCGTGAACATCGCCGTGACCCTGCACGGCGGCGGCGGCGGCAACGGCCGCAAGAACCCGATGCAGACGGTGCTGCAACTGGCGGTGATGGTGGCGGCGGCCTATATCGGCGGCCCCCTGGCCAGCCGGGCGACCAGCCTGATCATGCAGTTGGGGCTGAAGGCGGCGGCGACGGCGGTCGCCCTGGGCGGCGCCGCCGCCCTCTCGTCGCTGTTCGGCCCCAAGGCCGACAAGGCCGAGGACCAGACCTATTCGCTGTCTGGGCAATCGAACCAGGCGCGGCCCGGCCAGTCCATGGCCCTGGTGTTCGGCGAGGCGCGGTTCACTTTCGACCTGGCGTCCAGCGCCTACACCACCGTGGTCGGTGACGAGACCTACATCACGGCGATCTATGGCGGCCACTATGGTCCCAGCGCCGTCGCCGACCTGAAGTTTGGCGAGACGCTGGTCTCGACCCTCACCGACGGCGAGGTCGAACTCGAATATTTCCTCACGCCCGGGCCGCGCGACACGCGGCTCTATCCAATGCGAGTAGTCGAAAGCGACTATACCGACACCCTGGATTTCGACAGCTCGACCCCCAGCGCCTGGGCCACCCACACCACGGCCGAGAACGCCGAAACGGTCGAGATCGACATCAGCTTTCCCAGCGGCCTGGGCTACACCAAGTCCAACAGCCAGAGCTTCGTCAGCCAGGAGGTGCGCGGCCAGGTGCAGTATTCGGTCGCCGGGGCCAATATCTGGCTGCCGGCCCCGATCGGGACCTATCGCGATCGCAACGGCGTCCTGCTGCCGGCCGGCGACTGGTACGTGCAGGCCAAGTCGAAAAAGGCGCTGCGTCGAACCATCCGCTTCAGTCCGCCGGCCAAGGGCGAATACGACGTGCGCGTCCGGGCCTGGGATCCGGACAGCGACGACGCCAACAACTCGACCTACGTGACCGTCTGGGCGGCGATGCGGACGATCGAGAATCGTCCCGCCATCGTCGACGAGGTGCTGTCGATCATCGTGGCGCGCTGGAAGGGGTCCAAGACCGTCAACGGCCAGGTGCCGACGTTCACGGGCGTGGTCACGCCGATCTGTCCCGTGCTGGACGTCGAGGGCGAGTGGACCGGCGACCCGGCAGTCTATTCGTCGGCCTGGCAGCCGACCTCGAACGCCCTGGCCCATGCCCGCTACATGCTGACCGGCTATCCGGCGGCCCGGCCGCTGCGCGCCGACCAGATCGACGAGTCGTTCAAGTCCGCCTACCAGCTGGTGGAAGAGTACGACTGGACGGGCTCGGTGATCCTGCAGCAGGACGCCAGCCAGCAGGAAGCCCTCGACCAACTGGGCTTCATGGGGCGGTGCGCCTTCTACCACAACGGCCAGGCGATGTGCGCGGTCAGCGACTGGGAGAAGCCCGCGCCCAAGCAGATGTTCGGCGTCACCAACGGTCGCGACTACCGCTACGCGCGGGCGTTCTCCAAGCCGATCCACGGCGTGATGGTCGAGTTCTACAACCTGTCGCAGGACGGCAAGGCCGACCAGCTGTTCGTGCCGATGGACGGCTACAGCGAGCACGGCGGCCTGGTCGAGGGGGTGGAGACCCTGCCCGCCACGATCATCGAGCGCTGGAGCCTGCCTTTCCGCGCCAAGCAGGTGCGCGCCTACAAGGAGGGGCGGGTCTGGCTGGCCAAGCGGCTCTACCAGTCGGAATCGCATACCTGGACGGCGGGCGTCGACAGCTTGGTCTCGACCTTTGGCGACCGCGTGCTGGTGCGCCATCCCGGCTCCCTTTTCGGCCAGATCGACTGCCATGTTCAGAACCGGATCTGGAGCGGCGGCGCCGTGGCCGGCGTCCGTCTGGAAAAGGCCGTCAGCATGGCGGCTGGCAAGACCTACGCCCTGGACGCGCGGCTGGTCGACCAGGACGCCCTGCGCGGTGTGGTGGTCAACACCGTGGCCGGAACCACGCGCAACCTGATTTTCCCTGTCCCGCTGGCGATTGACGCCGCGCCCGGCAAAGGGGATTTCGTCAGCTTCGGCGAGCTCGACATCATCACGGAGGACGTCGAACTGATCGACTACGCGCCCTCGTCGGCGCGTTCGGTCACCCTCAAGGCCCAGCCCTATCGCTTCGCCGACCTGCAGGCCGCCGAGAACGGCCCCATCCCGCCGTTGCAGACCAAGCTGTCAGCCCGAGCCCGGGCGCCGACGCCGACCATCCTGCAGGCGGTCGGCGATCCGTCGGGCGCGACCGTGATCTTCAGCGTTTCGGGCCAGCGCACTTCGCCCGTGCAGGCCTTCACTGCCCGCTGGCGATCGACCCCCACCGACCCCGACCCCGCGCCGTCCTGGTCCAGCCTGCAGCCCCTGGATCCCGATCAGCGCCAGCTGGTGACGCCGGCTTTCTCCGACGCCCAGAACACCGCCGGCGAGATCGACGCCGAATACCGGATCGACATCGAGATCCGCACCGTCCTGGCCAATGGGGACATCTCCGATCCGGGGGTAGTCTCCGGCCTGCTGATCGACCGCGGCGTGCCGACGCCGGTCAACTTCAATGTCGGCGGGATCAAGCGGGCGGCGGCCGACGGTTCGGCGCGGCCGGTGCTGTCGATTTCGGCCGCGCCGATCACCACGGGCCTTGTGCAGGATCTGGTCGTCGAGCGCCGCCCCGCCGGCGGCGACGACGACGACTGGGTGAGCGCCGGCGCGGCCCTGCCGGCCAAGGCGCCCTATGGAGACCTCGAGGTCGCCGGCGGCGCCAGCTATGACGTCAGCGGGCAATGGCGCACGTCGGACGGCTGGCTTTCGCCGCGCGTGATCAAGCCCGCCGTGGCGGTGCCGGCCGGATCGCTGGTGGCCAACGACAGCCAGACGACCGGGGGCAAGACGCCCGGCCAGATCGCGCTAGACGCCAAGGCCCTGGTGCAGCCGCAGCTAGACGCCCTGGACGCGGATCTGGCGGACGCGACGAATGCGCTGTTCGATCCGGCCAACGGCGCGATCATCCGCATCGACGAGTTGGAGGGCCAAGATGCGGTCTTCACCTCGCAGATCGCAGTGCTGAATGCGAACGGGACGGTAGCGGCTGGCCGGCTGGACGTGCTGGAAGCCAAGAACGTCGCCTATCCGAATCTGATCGCCAACGGCGACGGCTCGCTGAGCACGAGCGCCGAGCCGCGCAAACATTTCGACGCCTCGTCGGCCGGGGCGATCTCCACGGCGTACACCGCCTCGCAGGGGTCGGTCTGGGTGTTGGCGGCCAACGCGTCTGGCGCGCTGCGCAACATGATCTCGGACTGGTACTACGTCGATCCGAACGAGACGATCAGTCTGGCCATGAGCGGCGACCCAGGGCCCAGCACCGGCGCGGCCCGGGCCTATATCTTCATCCAATGGAGCCAGAACGGATCGAGCATCCAGACAGCGGCGGGCGGCGTGGTGTTCCTCGACGCCTCGACGCTGAACTGGAGCAACCTGCGGGCCCCGATCACCCGCACGGCGCCCGCCACCGGCGCAAACCAGTTTCGCTTCGTCGTGGCCATGCCCAACGGCTTCCTGGCCGGCGCGATCAGCCGGATCATGGTCAACAACGGTTCGGTCGCCTTGCCGTGGAGTGACGGCTACAGCGACCGCCTGCTGCGCGCCCGGGTCACCACTACTGAAATCGCCCAGGCGGCCACCGACACCACGATCGCCGGCCTGACGCAGCGGGTCGGGGTGTCGATGCAGCAGGGCGCGGCGCTGAACGCCAACAGCCGGTTCGGGGCCTATAGCAACACCACTGGCGTTCCCGATGGCTGGGCCGACGCCGGCGGTGGCTCGACCTTCACCCGCCAGACCGGCCAGGGCGCAAACTATGGTGTCGGCATGCCGGTGACGGCGACGACGTCGAACGTTGGCATGGTGTCGAGCGCCTTGGCGGTGACCGCCGGCAACTGGATCCTGCATCTTGAGGCGCTGAACAGCTCGAGCACGTGGCGGGGCGCTGGGCTGGTGTTGTTCAGCCCAGCTACCGGCGCCGTGGTGGCGACCCTGAACTGCGTCACCGACGCCGACGACGCCGGCCTGACGGGCGCGGGCGGTACGGGCGTTCGGCGGTTCAGCAAGGCGATCACCGTCGCGGCCGCCGGCAACCTGGTGCTCTACGCCTTCGCACTGTGGGACGGCTTCCCCGGAGGGGTGACCAAGTCGCTGACCTGGTACGCGGCCGAGATCTCTCCAGTCGATCAGTACGCCCGCAACGCCGACGCCAAGGCTCAGCAGGCGCTGACGTCGTCGGCCAGCAACACTGCCGCACTGGCGGCTTTCGAGGCCCTGGCTGACGCGCGCCTCGACGTGGCCGAGGCTGGCATCGTCAGTCAGGGCGCGGCCTTGGCTGATCTCGACGAGGCAGTCGCGACGTTCGAGACCTCGGCCAATGCGCGGCTCGACGATGTCGAGGCCGAGGCGGTGATCCAAGCCGGGGCTATCGCGGGCCATGACGCCAAGCTGGCCGCATGGCTGGACATCGTGCTCTCGGCCGGTGGCGATCCGCTGTACCTGCGCGCCCTGGCCACCTCGGGCGGCTCGTCCCTGGCCATCGCTGCGACGGCCCTGATGCTGCTCAACATCGTCGACGGCACGGCGGTGGAGGCGCTGCGGTTGATCGACGGTGAGGCCTATTTCGGCGCTCCGGTCTCGGTGGATGTCGCCGGCAAGCGTCTGTCGATCGGGCCGGGCTTTGGTGCGGCGGATGACCTCATCCTGTGGTTCGGGCCTAACACGGTCTCCCTGGCGACCATGACGAAGGCCAATGGCTATTTCGCCTTCGCGACGGACGGAAAGATCTACTACGGCACGGGTGAGTTGGGGTCCGGCGGCGGTAGCGGCGCGGCCGCCGACGTCGCCACGATCGGCGGCTCGACCAGCGGTACGACTTGGGTGACCGTTTCCAGCCTGACGTTCGCTTCGCGCCCGGCCGCCGGCTTCTGGTCGATCGACGGCGTGATCGCCTCGGCCGCCGTCAGCAACAGCCTGACCTTCCTTGGCCAGTGGCGCGTGCTCGAAAGCGGCTCCAACGCCGTCCTGGCTAGCGGCACCTTCAATGTGCCGTCGGGCGGGGGCGGGGATATCGAGGACGCCGACTGGTCGGGCCAGGCCGGCCTGAAGCCCCAGCAGGCCGGGGCGGGAAACATCACTCTGTCGTTCCAGGTATGCCGCGCCAGCGGCGCCAACAACCTGACCGCGATGGCCGGGTCATTCACGGCCACCTACACCCCCAAGGCCTGACGGCCTTCTCATCCCAGAAAGGACTACGCCCATGGCGACCGAAGACGGCGGCCTGTCGCTGACCGAAGAACAGGAGGCCGCCCTGGCCGAGATCCGTGGCTGGCAGATCGAGCGCGAGGCCGCCATCGCGGCAAAGCTGGAGGAGATCATCGCCATGATCGACGTGGCCAAACCCCTCTATGGCGGCGATCCCAGCAGCACCCTGTCGGGCCTGCGCAGCTACAGCGTCGTCGTGCGTGACAAGCTGACGCCCGCGGCCTGAGCCGCATTCGTGCGAGCGCCGCTCGCATCCTACCCGCCCTTCCAACTGGAGACCACCATGGCCAAGGTTCACGTGACGCTGAGCCGCATCAGCGGGCGCGCGCCCAATCTCGCCTATCTGCCGATCCCGGCCGCACAGGAGTTTTCGGCTGAAACCAAGGACAGCACGGCGACGTCAGCGCTGCTGGGGCTGACCGGCACGCGGGACACCAACTGGAGCGTGACGGCGACGGGCGGCAACGTATGGATCAAGTTTGGCGGTGGCACGCCGATCGCCGCCGAAAACGTGGGCTATCTGATCATCGACGGCACGACGCGCGATTTCGCCGTCTCTGACGTCGGCGAAAAGATCGCCATCAAGAGCGCCTGACGATGGCGGGGCTTTCGATGGGACTGGGGCTGGGGCTGGCGCGGGCCCCAGCCAACGCGCTGACCTGGCGCAGCATCGTCCGTCAGGGCGAGTTCTCGACCAGCCTGCGCGCCACGACCGCGCCCAAGACCCGGGTGGATCATCGCGCCCAGTTTCCGGTCTGCGCAACAGTCAAGGAGGTCGCCGCCGTGTTCGCCGGCGGCATGATCACCCTGACCGGGGAAGCCGGCGGCCCCAATCCGATCAGCTACCTGGCGGCCGCCTTCGAGAGCGGCGCGGCGCATGCTCCCTCGACGATCGGCGGCCAGGCGGCGTTCACCCTGGCCCAGGACGGGACGAGCGTGGTTCGCAGCGACAGGACGGCCATCGCCCTGTCGGCAGGCTCCACGGTCTTCTATCGCGGCCGAGCGGATCTGGGCGCGGGCTTTGTGTCGCCTGGCGTGCAGACGGGCGACCAGAACTTTACCTATGACCCTGGCGTATCGACGGCCAACGTCATCGACGGGACGGGTTCGATGAGCGGCCCGGCGGGGGCGACGAGCGACCAGTATGTCGGGCCGCTGATGCTGGTCGCGCTCCTGGGGCGGCGGTTCAAATCGACCCTCGCCGTGCAGGACAGCCGCAACCGCGCCAACGACTTCGTCGACACCGACGGGGCAATCGGCGGCGGGCATCTGCGACGCGCCCACAAGGACCTGGGCATTCCGCTGACGACCATGGCGCTCAACGGCCGAGAGTCGTTCGACGCCGCCGCCCAGGGCGCGCTGCTGCGTGGCATCCTGCCGAATTTCTCGATCTTCTGGATCGGTACGGGGATCAACGACATGCTGGTGGGCGGGCGCAGCCTGGCCACGATGAAGGACACCCTGCTGACCTTGATCGGCTGGGGGCGCGCCGCCGGCGTTCCGTGGATCGTCGTCGAGGTTCCGGTCACCTCGGTCACCAGCCCCAACACCAAGGCCACCACGCTGGAAGACCAGACGCCGGTCGCCGCCTGCGTCGTTGGCGGCCAGCGCGACCAGTACGCCGACTGGCTGTACGAGTTGAAGGCGGCCGGCACGATCGACGCCGTGGCCGACTATCGACCCGTCGTTGAGGCTGTGGGCAACAAGCTTAAGATCCCGGCAGTGACCGGCGCGCTGCCCGATGGGGCGACGACGTCCGCGACCTCGATCAAGACCAGCGTCCAGTTGGTCTATGGCGACATGATCGTGGCCAGCCCCGGCGGCGGCGCGGCGATGTCGACCGGCCAGGCCAAGGTCACCGGGTCGGTCTCGGACGGGGCGGGCTTCTTCACCACGACGATCGCCGCCGGGCTCGGCGTGGCCCAGTCGGCCGGCGCGAGCTTTGCCCTGACGCCGGCGCTGGACCTGCTGCACCTGGAGACCTGGGGGCACCTGCAGCAAAAGCCAGTCGACGTGGCGGTGCTGCAGGGGCTGGTCTGAACCTTGGGCCTGGCCCGCTTTCGTCAACCTGCGCCCGGGGGGCATGCCGTGGATCTTCCGACCGCGCTGGAAAAATATTGGGCGCAGTTGGCCGCAGCGGCCGGCGGCCTGTGGATCGTAGCGCAAAAGCTGCTTGAGGCCGGCGCCAAGCGGCGGGCCGATGCGGCGACCAACGCGGCCGCCGAGGCCGCCGCGAAACTCGACCTGGCCCGCTACGCTCAGGAAGCCGCCGGCGACGTCATCCGCACACTGCGCGAAGAGGTCGAGCGCTTGGCCGAGGAGGTTACCCAGGTTCGTAAGGAAATGCGGGAAATGCAGCAGGAGCACCAACGCATGATCGCCAGCAAGGACGCCGAGCTCGCCGTCGAACGGGGGCGGGTTCGGCAACTGGAGGCGCAGCTCGACGTCTATCGACGCGTGCTGGCCAGGCACAACATTCCCCAGCCGCTAACTTTCGAGGCGCTGGAAATCAAGGATGGCGAACGCCTGGTGAGCATGGGCGACGAGGCATGAGCGCCGACATCGAAAAGGCCGCGCAGGCGGTCGCCGGCGCGGTAACGGGCGAAGGCAGTCCCGACAGGGTCAAGGTCAGCCGGCCGACCACGGGCGCGATCTGGGCGCTGTTCGCCGCCGGCGGCGGGCTGATGGCCATCGTCTTCCTGGTGATCGGGATCCTGGCCTGGTGGGGCGTCTGGCCCGAGCTGACGGCCTCTCTGCGCATCAAGTTCCTGGGCTTCATCGGTTGCGGCGCCATGACCTGCATCGCCGTACTGATCTTCGCCCTGGCCAGCCCCTGGGTGGGCAAGGTCTCGGCCGAGGCCGGGCCGGCGAAGTTTGGTATCTCATCCCGCCGGGAAGATGCAGATCCGGACGCCTAGCTTCAGGAACCCGAGCGCCAGGCACGCAGTGATTAGGAGCGGCCCGGGCACGATCAGCGACCCGTCCCGCTTCGTGAAGATTGCGGCGAGGGCGTCGCGCACCTCACCCTTGGCCTGGTAGGCGCTGAGGATCTGGAAGGGTTTCGGCGCCTCGTCGCCATAAGCGAAGAAGCGCTCCAGGCACCGTATGCGCTCCCCGTAGTTGTGCTGATGGGCGCGGATCATCGCCTCGATAAGGAACGCGGCTGACAGCAGCGCGCCGGCCGCGAAGAGGCCTAATGCGTCGATGCTCTTGTAGTTGACGACTATCAGGCCAAAGGCGGTCAGCATCGCGAGCTTGATCTGCAAACGGTAGGTGTCGATCGCATTCCAGCGCGCCTGGAGCATCTCGTACTCTTTGACGAGATCCGGATCGCATCCGGTCTTCTTGCCGAGCATCGACGGCCTCCCCCTACAATCTCGCCAGCAGCCCGCCTGCCGGCGGAAATGTCAACCGGCCCGCGCCGGTCCGACCCCGTGCGAGCGGCGCTCGCATCCCCTCTCAACATCTGTATTGGAGCACTGCCATGACCAGGCTGGCCAAGCCTGCGGCCTTCTACGACTGGCTGCGGGGCAACGAACTGCTGGGACCAACCCTGTCGACGGGGGAGGTGACCGGCCTGAACGCCATCCTCAACGCCGTGGGCGCTCGGAACTGGGGCGCGGCCTGGACCGCCTACGGCCTGGCCACGGCCTATCACGAGACGGCCCACACCATGGAGCCGATCGACGAGCGCGGCGGGGAGGCCTATTTCCGCCGCCTGTACGACATCGAGGGCCACAACCCGGCCCGGGCCAAGGCCATGGGCAACAGTCGCCCCGGAGACGGGGCGCGCTATCACGGCCGCGGCTTCGTGCAACTGACCTGGAAGAGCAACTACATCCGCGCCACGCGCGAGCTCGGCCGACCGCTGGACCAGGATCCGGACCTGGCGTTGCAGATCGACGTCGCTGCCACAATCCTGGCCCTGGGCATGGAAGAGGGCTGGTTCACCGGCAAGAGCCTGGGCGCGTTCCTGCCCAAGACCGCCGCTGGCGCGTCGGCCGAGATCTATGGCAAGGGTCGGACGATCATCAACGGGACGGACCGGGCCGAGCTCGTCGCGGGCTATGCGCTGGTGTTTGAGCGGGCGCTCAAGGTCGGGGGGTGGGCGTGAGCGGCGCGGGCGTGCTCCGCGCCGTCGAAGGGATGGGGTTCCGCTTTTGGTGCCCCGGCTGCCAATCCTCGCACGGGGTTCGTGTCGGCCAGGCGTCCGGCCCGAACTGGGGCTTCAACGGCGACCCGCATCGACCGACCTTCACGCCTTCGGTGCTGGTGCGATCGGGCCACTTCATCGAGGGCCACCACGGAGAATGCTGGTGCTCGTATGAGGCCCGCCATGGCGAGGCCCCAGGCTTCTCCTGCGGTGTCTGCCACTCGTACGTCACCGACGGCCGCATCCAGTTCCTCGGCGACAGCACCCATGACCTGGCCGGCCAGACGGTCGATCTGCCGCCCTGGCCGGCCGAGGTGGCATCGTGAGCCTCGCCCTTCTCGCACCCTACCTGCTGCGCGCTATGCCCTGGGCGCTAGCGGGCGTTCTGGCCCTTGTCGTGGTCGGCCAGCACGACAAGCTGGTCGCCGCGCGCCTGAAGGACAAGGACCACCAGGCCGTCGAGTACAACCTGCGGCGCGACGTCGCCGATCGCGACGCCCGGATCACGGCTCGCGCCAGCGAAGAGGCCGACGCCCGCACCCGGGCCGACCAGGCCTGCAGCGCCGACTCCTCAAACTCGTTCGAAAGGGGCGTGGCCGTCGGCCGCGCGATCGCCAATGTCAAAGCCTCTTCTCAGTCTGCCGGCGCTGCTGGCGGCCGCCCTGCTGCTCCTGCCGGCGTGCGGGACTATCGGACGGCGCGCGCCGTCAACGCCTACCGCCCCGGCTCCTGACCCGCCGCCGGCGGCCGTCTGCGCCGCCCTCGAGGCCGAGCCCCTGCCGCCGGCCGGGATCGACGAGGACGCGCTGTTCGCCGCCATCATCCGCGCCCTGGGCGAGGAGAAGGGCGCGGCCTGGCTGAAGTGGATGGAAGAGGAGTGGCCAGGCTGGGCACGGCGCACGGCCCGGCGGCTGGAGGAGGGGCATGGGAGGTGCCCGAAGGCTTCGTGAAACCGCCCCCGCTGGCTTCGGCCGGCGGGGGCGGTTTCTTTGCTTAGGTCACGCGCCCTCGGCCGAAGTAACTTCGAGCCGAGGGCGCAGGCGCTTGGAAGTTACTTCGGCCTTCCACCGCCGATCGGCCAGGCCTTGTGGCCATAGTCGTGCGCGTCTAGCACGCGACCGTTTCGAAGCCGGATATAACGACAGAAGTTCGGGCCGCGGGGCGGCTTCTTGCTCGTGCTCATGACGAGGTTGCTCCAGGCGCTGGAAGCGAGCCCTTGCGCGTCTCGGCGGCTGCAGTATCTTCGAGCGGCGAACACAGAAGACTGAGCCTTGGAAACGCGCACCTCTGGTGCGCCTGGCCAGAGGGTTAGGACTTTTGGAGGCGGGTCGGAGCTTCGGTTTCGGCCCGCTTTTGCGTTTGGATCTCCTACGTCGCAGCACCTTGCGTGGCGCGAACAAGTGGATGATCCCACAAGGCGTTTTTTACCGTCAACGCACGGTCTGCGTAGAGTTTTCAACAGGCTGTTGAAACGTGCGGGGTTAGAGCGCGAAATCAGCAAACGTTGGTCAACTGAACGTCAAGTGTTCGACAAGTAGATCTTAGACGTCAGGGCTCGTAGGCCCTTATTTGACCAGGATCGCGCGTCTTTTTGCGAACCCAAATCAACTGATCGCACTGTCGTGAGTTCGCGCTTCTGAATGCGGCAATCGGTCGCACTATCAGCCTTGTGGGGCGAACGCCTTTTTCATGAGTTCGGCGGCCTTAGCGGCTCGAATCGGAGCTGCCCCCCCTCGCTTTCGCCTCGACTCGGTTACCGCGCCTCCCCCGAGATCGACACCTTCCGCCCGCCCTTCGCCCCACAGCACGTGCACCGCAGTCGCGATCGAAGCTCGTAGGGCCGCATCCAATCGCCGCATCGCCGGCGGATCATCGCCCTGGGCCAGGACACCTGGTAGCCGCAAGCGCAGAGGATCCGCAGCGAGGCCAGCTTGCCGGTGCGCGGATCCATGTCGGCCATGCATCACCCGTCCGCGCCGGCCGCCTGCCGCGCCGCCCACCAGGCCTGGCGCTGCCACCGGATGAGGTCGATCCCCATCTCGTCCTTCCAGCGCTCGATATCCTCGATCCAGGCCTCGGCGATCTCGGGCGCCCATCCATAGGCCGCGCCGCGGGTCCGCAGGCGCTGAGCGCCGACCTCCCAGGTCGTCAGCTTCTGTTCGTCGGGCGATGGCGTGGCGCTGTAGCCGCCCATTGTGTAGGCGAAGAGACCGACCTCGGCGCATCGCGGGCACTTCGCCCGCGCCCAGAGCTCGCCCATCGAGGCGAACGGCCAGCGGCCAAACATCGGCAACAGCCGATCGCTGTAGACACGGTCGGTCCAGTCGCAGGCCTCGCAGCGCACGCCATACGACCACTCCTTATAGATCGCCTCGACCAAGAGCTCGCCGAGCGCCGCCGGCGGCCGAAACTTGATCTTCACCCCATCGTTCCAGCCGAGGTCGCCCTGATCGCCCGGCCGAGGTCCCGTGATCGCCATGGGCGGTCTCCCTCACCCAGCCGCCATCGGCTGGGGCGCGGACTCCTAGGGTCCCGCCTGGGCGGTAGCAAATCACATGTTCTTTAAATGTTCCGGTTCGCCGCGCCGGTTTGCGGCGGGACATGCGAGCGGCGCTCGCAGGGCGTTCTACCTTTGTCTGGCGGAAACCCTTGTAGCGCATGGGTTTCCGCCATTTGTGTTATCGGACTACATGGGTTCTTGCTGCGAGATACAGTGGAACGAGCCGCCGCCCGTCAGGATGGCGGTCGAGGGCAGGCCGATGACCTGGCGCTCGGGGAACAGGCCCTTGATCACCTCGACGGCGAAGGCGCCGGACTCTTCGGCGTAGATCGGCACGATCACCGCCTCGTTGGCGATCAGGAAGTTCATGTGCGAGGCCGGGATCGGCTCGCCGTCCTCGTCGAGGATCCTGCCCGGCGAGGGGATGCGCACGACCTGCAGCGGCGAGCCGCGGCTGTCGGTCATCGAACCCAGCAGGCGGGCGGTCTCGGCATAGACCTCGGCGTTGGGATCGTCGGCGCCGAAGGCCATCGGGCAGGCGACGACGCCGGGCGCGACGAAGCGGGCCAGGTTGTCGACGTGGCCGTCGGTGTGGTCGTTGAGCAGGCCATCGCCCAGCCACAGCACCTTCTTGGCGCCGAGCGCCGCGGCCAGGGCCGAGGTGGCGGAAGCTTCGTCCCAGCCCTCGTTGCGGTTGTCGTTCAGCACGCACTGGCGGGTGGTCAGCACGGTGCCCAGGCCGTCGTGGTCGACGGCGCCGCCTTCGAGGATGAAGTCGTTGCGGACCAGCGGCGCGCCCGAGGCGGCGGCGATCTGCTCGGCGACGATGTCGTCGCCCTCCAGGTCGTACTTGCCACCCCAGCCGTTGAACTTGAAGCCGGCGGCCGAAGCGCCGTCACCGCCGGCGGTGAAGATCGGGCCGGTGTCGCGCAGCCAGATGTCGCCGAACTGGCCGCGGACGATCTCGACGCTGGTGTCGGAGAGCAGGGCCTTGGCGGCGGCCTCGGCCTCGTCGCCGACGACCATCAGGCGCACGCGTTCGCCGCCCGGGCCGGCCAGGGCGCGGGCGAGGTCGGCGACCTCCTGCTGGGCCAGTTCGAGGTCTTCCTGCCAGAGCTCGCCGTGGCTCGGGAAACCCAGCCACATGGCGCGGTGCGGAGCCCACTCGGCGGGAACGGTGAGGGTCATTTTCGAAAGCCTGGTCAACGAGGGTTGGGGGACCTGGATTGAGGGAGGGGCGCAGATGGCCCCTGGGGGTCGAAGGGTCAAGCGCGCCTTCTAGCAAATTGGTGCGACAAAAGAAAAAGGGCGGCTCCGAAGAGCCGCCCTTTCCTTTCGCCGGGGCGAGAGGTCTTAGAACTCGGCGCTCAGGCTGAGCGTCACAGCGCGCGGATAACCGGGCTGGAACGAGTTGGTGCCGTTGATGTTGAGGAACATCGCACCGAGGTACTTCTCGTCGAACAGGTTGTCGACGTTCAGCTGGGCGTAGGCGCCCTGCCAGCCGAGGTCGTCGAACTTGTAGCGAGCGCTGGCCTTCCACACGGCGTAGCGCGGGGCCTTCTCGGTGTTTTCGAGGTTGGTCCAGCGTTCGCCGACGAACTTGCCCTGCACCGAGAGGTTGAGCATGTCGGTCGGCTTCCAGGTGACGCGGACGGCGCTCTGGTACTTCGGCGAAACCGGCAGTTCCTTGCCCTTGGTGGCGTAGAAGGTGCCGGCGCCGCTCGGGATGTTCGACTGCAGCTCGGAGTCGACGTACGAGAACGAACCATAGACGCTGAAGTAGTCGACCGGCTTGAAGCCGACCTGACCGTCGATGCCCTTCAGCTTCACGGCGCCGACGTTCAGCGAGTACGAGGTCGAGGCGTCTTCGTCGTAGGCGCGCTCGATGCGGTTCTGGAAGTCGTTGTACCAGACCGACACGGCCGCCAGGACCGGACCCGCCTGATAGCGGTAGCCGACGTCGTAGACCTTGGCGGTTTCCGCTTCCGGGCTGGTCAGCTTCTGGTCGTACAGGTCGTCCGTACGCGGCGCCGACAGGGTTTCGGCGTAGCTGGCGTAGAGCGACTGGGCGTCGGTGAACTGGTAGCTGACGCCGACGTTCGGCAGGACGTCGTCATACTTGCGTTCGAACTGACGCGGACGGCCGTACTGGGTGGTCGAGGTGCCGAAGCGGACCAGGGTCTTGCCCGAGCCGTCGTTCGTGCCGGCGATTTCGATCGGAGCCTGGGTGGTGCAGTAGGCCGTCGAGGTGTTGGCCTGATAGCAGAAGTTGTTCAGCTCACGCTTGAAGAACGGGGCGCGCAGGCCGACGTTCAGCAGCAGCTTGTCGTCGACGAAACGGCCGCGATATTCCACCGAGAACTGGTTCAGGGTGGCGAACGACAGGCGGTCGCGACGACGCAGGATGGTGCCGTCCGGCAGCTTGATGGCGGTGCCGTAGCCGTCCTTGCCGCCGAACACGTCCGGCACGCTGCCGTCGAGGTTGAAGGCGGTGGCTTCGCCGGTCTGGCGGTGACGGGCGTAGTCGTAGGTGTAGGCGCCGCGGATGCTCTGGTTGCTCGACAGCTTCCAGATCAGCGACGAGGTCACGCCGTAACGACGGGTCTTGGTCGTGTTCGGCCAGTAGAGGCGAACGGTATCCAGGATGTCGCCGTCACCGTTCAGGTCGACGCCGGCGGCGGTCGAGTTGCCGCGCAGCTGGACGTTGTTTTCGGTGAAGGTGGTGCGACCGCCGCCGTTGGCCAGGACATACTGGAACGACGGGTCGACCGTCAGGATCAGGTTGTCGGTGAGGTGGAACAGCGACTGACCACGGATGTTGCCGTTGTCCGACGGGTTGATGTTGTTCAGGTAGCAGGTGGAGGCGGAGATATCGACCTGGGCCGAACCGGCGACCGGCGCGACGCGGGCGCAGTTCTCGTCGTACGGGACGTTCAGGTCCTGCTGGAACTGGGCCAGCGAGACGCGGCGGATGAAGGTGTTGCGGTTCTTGTTGTAGTTGGCGATCAGGCTGACGAAGTCGCCGTTGTCGCGCAGCGGCTGGTAGACGCGCGCGTTGAACTGCTTCTTGTGGATCGAGCCGGGGCCGTTGAAGATGTCGTTCTTGGCGTCGGCGTAGCTGATCCAGGCGCTGGTGCCGAGCGGACCGACTTCACCGGTGTCGAGCACCACGAAGCCGCGGCGGAAGTTTTCCGAACCGCCGGCGATCACGGCCTTCACGCCGAAATCCTTCGAGGGCTTGCGGGTGACGTAGTTGACGGTGCCGCCGGCGGCCGCGGCCGTCGGGCTGTCCACGTCGGTGGTGCCCAGGTTGACGTCGACCTTCGAGATCAGTTCCGGGTCGAGCTGCTGGTTCGGATAGATGGCGTAGTTGCCGCTGTCGTTCAGCGGAACGCCGTCCTGCAGCAGGGCGATGCGTTGCGAGTCGAAACCGCGCAGGGTCAGGTCGCCGCCCGACGAACCGAAGGCGTCGTTGCTGGTGAAGTTGACGCCCGGCAGGATGTTCAGGGCGTCCAGGACGGTCTGGCCCGGAGCCTGCTCGGAGATGAATTCCTGGGTGATGGTCGAACGCGACTTCGGCGCGTCGACGGCGACGATCGCGCCGCCTTGGGTCTTCGGACCGGACGTCGCGGTGACGACGACTTCTTCGACGGCGGTCGTACCGGTCGACTGAGCCATCGCGGCGGTCGCGGCGAGCAGGCTGCCGACCAGCGCGGTCGACGCCAGACAGGCGATTTTTTTCGTGTTCATTCCAATGATCCCCTCATTCTTTGACGCAAGTTCGGAAAAACGAGCATCGAACCGCATCGTTTTGGCGGTGTAGCGAAACATTTAGAAGGTTTGGTGACGGAAAGGCCACGATGGCCCAGAATCTGCCACATCGATCAGCGGCTTGCGGAACAATTGGTCAGATTTCCCTTACTTCGCTAAGAAGCGCGTCATGACCGCGTCCCCTTACGCCGCCGAAGATTCCGCAGCCCGCGCCTGGCGCCTGACCCTGATCGGCGTCGCCCTGCTGACGATCGTCCGGGTACTGGCGATTTTTTCGACGCCGCTCGAGCTCTACCCCGACGAGGCGCAGTACTGGCTTTGGTCGCGGACCCTCGATTTCGGCTACTATTCCAAGCCGCCGATGATCGCCTGGGTGATCTGGCTGACCACGACGATCGGCGGCGACGCGGAGGGCTGGCTGCGCCTGGGCGCCCCGCTGCTGCACGGCGCCACGACCCTGGTCGTCCACCGCATCGCCCGGCGCCTCTACGGCGGCTGGACCGGCCTGGCCGCCGCCGGCGTCTACGCCCTGATGCCGGGCGTGCAGCTGTCGTCGGGCGTGATCGGCACCGACGCGCCGCTGCTGTTCTTCCTGGCCCTGACCATCTGGGCCTATGTCTCGCTGCCGGCGGCCAAGACCCCGCGCGAGCGGCTGCTGACCGCCGCCGGCCTGGGCGCGGCCCTGGGGCTGGCCTTCCTGTCGAAGTACGCGGCCATCTACGTGCTGTTCAGCATCGGCGCGCACCTGGCGCTGTCGCGAGAGGCCCGCAAGGTCTGGACGTGGCCGATGGGCCTGGCGTTCTTCGGCGTGCTGATCGCCGTCTTCGCGCCCAACCTGATCTGGAACGCCGCCCACAAGTTCGCCACGGTCGAGCACACCGCCGCCAACGCCAACTGGGGCGCCAAGTCGCTGTTCAACCCGCGCGAGCTGGTCGAGTTCATCGGCTCGCAGTTCGGAGTGTTCGGCCCCCTGCCCTTCGGCGTGCTGGCCGGCGGCGGGATCGTGCTGGCCGCCCGCAAGCGGCTGCAGCCGGCCGACGTGCTGCTGCTGTGCTTCGCCCTGCCGCCGCTGCTGACCGTGGCCGGCCAGGCCTTCGTCAGCCGCGCCAACGCCAACTGGGCGGCGGCGGCCTATGTCGCCGGCTCGGTGCTGGTCGCCGGCTTGATGGTGCGCTGGGAGGCCAAGCGCTGGCTGGCGGCGGGTCTTGCCCTGCAAGGGGTGTTCGCCGCGCTGTTCCTGACCTGCCTGGTCAATCCGCGCGTCGCCGACGCCATGGGCCTGGGCAACAGCTTCAAGCGCGTGCGCGGCTGGGACCAGACGGTGCAGGCGATCATCAACCGCGCCCGCGAGGAGCAGGCCGGCCAGCGCCTGACCTCGGTGGCCGTCGACGACCGCTTCCTGTTCAACGTGGCCGCCTATTACGGCCGCGACTACTGGGGCACGGTCGGCGCCCCGCCGCTGCGCATCTGGGTGCACGAGGCCCATCCGCAGAACCAGGCCGAGACCGAGGCCCCGATGACGACGGCCTATGGCCGGCGCGCGCTGATCGCCAGCCTCGAGGGCGACTACAAGGCCAAGATCCGGCAGGACTTCAAGGCGATCTCGGGCGACGAGATCGTCCGTGTGCGGCTCGACCGCAAGCGCACCCGGCGCACCGACCTGTTCATCGCCGAAGGCTTCGCCCCCGTGCCCCGCGACCCGAAGACGGGGCTGCCGCCGGACCCGGAAAAGGGCGGCAGCACGGCCAGATAACTCCTCCCCCGTGAAACGGGGGAGGTGGCGCGGCGCTATCAGCGCCGTGACGGAGGGGGCGAGGGACGGAGCGCAGAGCCCAGTCTCGCCCCCTCCACCGCTTCGCGGTCCCCCTCCCCCGCAGGCGGGGGAGGGGAAACAGAAACGCCGCGACAGCTGATCGGCTGTCGCGGCGCGTTTGAGAGACCCCTCATCCGTCGGCTGACGCCGACACCTTCTCCCGCAAGGGGAGAAGGATTTTAGTCCTTCATCCGCCAGGTCGCGCCGGTCGGGCTGTCCATGACCACGACGCCCAGGGCGTCGAGCTGGCCGCGGATGGCGTCGGCGGCGGTCCAGTCCTTGGCGGCGCGGGCGGCGACGCGCTGGGCCAGCAGGTCTTCGACCTTGGCCTTGAGGTCGTCGGAGGCGTCGCCCTCGAACCAGGCGTCGGGATCGGCCTGCAGGAAGCCCAGCAGGGCGCCGGCCTCGAGCAGGCGCGACTTGTGGATGGCCACCTCGGTCAGGTCGCCGGCGGTGACGGCCTTCTCGATGGCGCTCGACACCTCGAACAGCTTGGCGACGGCGGCCGGGGTGTTGAGGTCGTCGCAGAGGGCGTCCATCACCTCCTGCGGGGCCTCGACGGCCTGGTCGGGAACGACGTCCTTGGCGCGGCGCAGGGCGCCGTAGAGGCGGTCCAGCGACTTCTTCGATTGCTCGACCAGCTCGGGCGTCCAGTCCAGCGGCTGGCGGTAGTGAGCCGACAGCAGGGCCCAGCGCACCGCCTCGCCCGGGACGGTCTTCACCAGCTCGTGCGGGATGATGACGTTGCCCAGGCTCTTGGACATCTTCTCGCCGGCCATGTCGAGGAAGCCGTTGTGCATCCAGTAACGGGCGTAGGTCGGCAGGCCGTGGGCGCAGCGGCCCTGGGCCACCTCGTTCTCATGGTGGGGGAACTGCAGGTCGATGCCGCCGGCGTGGATGTCGATCGGCAGGCCCAGCTGCTTTTCGATCATCGCCGAGCATTCGATGTGCCAGCCCGGACGGCCCGCGCCCCAGGGGCTGGCCCACTCCGGCTCGTTCTCCTTCGACGGCTTCCACAGCACGAAGTCGGCCGGGTGGCGCTTGTAGGGGGCGACCTCGACGCGGGCGCCGGCGATCATGTCGTCCAGCGGCCTGCCCGAAAGCTGGCCGTAGTCGGCGAAGCTCTGGGTGTCGAACAGCACGTGGCCTTCAGCGGCGTAGGCGCTGCCGTTGTCGACCAGCTTGCCGATCATCTCGACGATGGCGTCGATGTGGTCGGTGGCCTTGGGCTCCAGCGTCGGGCGCAAGGCCCCGAGAGCATCCGCGTCCTCGTGATAGGCGGCGAGATAGCGGTCGGTGATGACCTTGATCTCGACGCCCTCGTCGGCGGCCTTCTTGTTGATCTTGTCGTCCACGTCGGTGACGTTGCGGGCGTAGACCACCGCCTCGTCGCCGAATTCGTGGCGCAGCAGGCGGAACAGCACGTCGAAGGCCACCACCGGACGGAAGTTGCCGATGTGGGCGTAGCCGTAGACCGTCGGCCCACAGACATACATCGTCACCCGGTCACGATCGGCGGGAACGAAGTCGCGCTTCTCGCGCGCCATGGTGTCGTAGAGCCTGATGGTCATGAAAACTCGGTCGCCTTGACGCAGCGGAAGGGTGTTGTCGGAACGAAAAACCGGACCCATATAGCGGGGAGCGCGCCTTCGAACCATGTCTTTGCGACGTGAGAGGCGCGCCCTTTAACGGGTGGCACGCGTAATTCCGGGGCGAACGGCGCTCCGGCGCAACTCAGCCCGTGGAAAGTCCCCTTCGAAAACATGGACGCACTGACCCGCGAGCGAACCCTGATCGGCTCTGATGACAACGCCGGTCTTGATCTTGAACCCGCCCAGCGCCCCAGCCGAGACGAGGCCATGGCCGCCGTGCGGACCCTGCTGGCCTGGGCCGGCGACAACCCCGACCGCGAAGGGCTGCTCGACACGCCCCAGCGCGTGGTCGACGCCTATGGCGAGTGGTTCGCCGGCTATACGGGCGATCCGGCCAAGGAGCTGTCGCGCACCTTCGAGGACGTGCAGGGCTATGACGACATGGTCATGCTGCGCGGCATCGACGTGCAGAGCCACTGCGAGCACCACATGGCGCCGTTCCTGGGCAAGGCCTGGGTGGCCTACATGCCCACCGGCAAGGTCGTGGGCCTGTCGAAGCTGGCGCGCCTGGTCGAGATCTTCGCCAAGCGCCTGCAGACCCAGGAAACCATGACCATGCAGGTCGCCGACGCCATCGAGGACCACCTCTCGGCGGCCGGCGTGGCCGTGCTGATCGACGCCGAGCATCAGTGCATGTCGACGCGCGGCGTCCACCACCACGACGTCTCGACCATCACCACCCAGTTCCGCGGCGTGTTCAAGACCGACAAGGTCCTGCAGCAGCGGTTCATGGACCTGGTGCGGAAGTAACCTCTTCCCTCTCCCCTTGCGGGAGAGGGTGGCCCGCGAAGCGGGTCGGGTGAGGGGTCGCACGAACAGAAACGCCGCGACGGCCGTTCGGCTGTCGCGGCGTTTTGCGTCTGAGAGACCCCTCATCCGTCATCCTTCGGATGACACCTTCTCCCGCAAGGGGAGAAGGATTCTAGCTTCGCTCGTAGGCCAGGAGCTCGGCCTCGCCGGCGGCGGTGATGATCCAGCCGGTGCGGCCGCGTTCGGCCAGGCCCAGCTCGGTCAGGCCGCGGGCGTCGGCGATGTTGATCCAGTCGACATCGTGGCCCTGCTTCTTGCGGGCGAGATTGCGCAGGGCCGTCACCTGCTCGGGCGAGAGCGCCATCCTATTGGCCGCCCGACAGCGGGTTGGGCGCGACGGCGGCGCGGATGGCGAACGCCCCCAGGCGCTGCTGCAGCCGCACCACCTCGGCCGTCAGGTCGCCGACCTCGGCCTGGAGCTGGGCGTTGCGACGCTTGAGATACTCGTTCTCGCGCTGGATGCGGTCGGTTTCCTCAGTCATCGGCGTTCTCCGGGCGGGGCGGGCGAACCGCGACGCTGCAACGGGCCACCCAGCCCTGTCCGCGTTCACGCGTCATCTGCATGACGGTGAAGTCCTCGATCCCGCCGTCGGGCGACCCCAGGGTGTAGATGTCGCCGATCACCGGCGGGGTGGCCAGCTGGCCGCCGATGGTGACGCTGAGGGCCTCGTCCCGCCAGCCATAGGTGATCTCGTAGTCGTGGCGCCCGAACGGCGCGCCCTTGCGGGAGTCGCGCGGGGTCATGAGCGCCCGCTGACGACGGAAGAGCCGACGGGAGGGGGCGAGGCAGGTTTCGACGGGGGCGCCTCGGCGGCCTGGTCGGCCAGGCTGCTGTCGACGTGGGCGCGCAGTCCGGCCTCCATCGCGCCCTTGGCGTCGGTCGCGGAGGCCGCGACCGGCCTGGCGAACGCCGCCGCGAAGGCGCGATGCGCCAGCAGGCCCGCGGCGTTGAGGTCGGGCTGCAGGCGGGCCGCATAGCGCCGCAGGACGTCGGACAGGGCGAGCAGGCGAAGGTCGCGCGACAGGCGCGGCGAGGGCCCCCCAGTCGGCGGGTTGGCCGGCGATTTGGTCGGCGGGGAGCGGGACATCGAGGGTCCTCCAGGCGCGCGCCGACGCACGTCCCGGCCAAAGGACGGCGCGCCGGACGTCGGCGGCGATCAACGAAAACGGCATGAAACCGGCGGGCCGCCGAACCAGGTCGAGGTCGCCGCGAACGGAACCCCTTGGCGCGCTCTTCGGCGCATGGATCACCATAGCACGAAGCGGGCGATCCCGGCGGGATTTCTCCGGTCCGGCGCGAGCCTCGGAGCCCCCTCAGGCCGCCGCGCGGATGCCCTCGCGCAGGCGCTCGACGCAGGCGTCGAGCGGGCGGTGGACCAGGCTGACCAGGACGAAGCTGATCAGCATCAGCAGGTACCAGGCCCCCAGCTTCTCGACGCCGACCATGTGCCAGCCGGCGGCCTGGCTGGGATAGATCCAGGCCCCGGCGAAGGTGCCCAGGTTCTCGGCGAACCAGATGAACAGCGCCACCAGCATCAGCCCCAGCAGCAGCGGCATGCGCCGCGCGGCGCGGTCGGGGGTGTAGACGATCCAGCTGCGCCCGAAGAGCAGGGCCGACAGGGCGAACAGGCCCAGGCGGATGTCGGTGACGTAGTGGTGGGTGAAGAAGTTGACGTAGATCAGCACCGCCAGGATGTGGGCGCTCCAGAACGGCGGGTACTTCACGAAGGTGAAGTCGAACAGTCGCCAGGCGCGGGCCACGTAGCTGCCGACGCAGGCATACATGAAGCCGGTGAACAGCGGCACGCCGCCGATCCGCAGCACGCTGTCCTCGGGATAGACCCAGGAGCCGTGGGCGGTCTTGAAGATCTCCATGGCCGTGCCGACCAGGTGGAAGATCAGGATCACCGCCGCCTCGTCCCAGCGTTCGAGCTTGAGGGCCAGCAGCAGGGCCTGGATGGCGACCGAGGCGATGACGAGGAAGTCGTAGCGGGCCAGGAGCGCGTCCTTGGGCCAGAACAGGAAGGTGCCGACCAGCAGGGCCAGCATCAGGCCGCCGAACAGGCAGGCCCAGGCCTGCTTTAGGCCGAACAACAGGAACTCGTAGGCCCACGCGTTGGCCTTCGAGCGTTCAGCCCAGGGCCGCGCCCAGCGGTCCAACGCCGCCACGCCGCCCTTGATCCTGGACTTGAGGTCCATCGTCCCGTCTTTTCCCGTCCCCCGCCGGATGCGGGAGGCTAGCCCAAACCGGGGGTGTTGCGCCATATGTCTTTGATGACCAGCGCCCTGTTCCCCGCCGCCCCCGACAAGCAAGCCCTGGAACGCGGCCCGGCGCTCGCCCCGCGCTTCGACGCCGCCGGCCTGGTGGCCGCCGTCGCCCAGCACGCCGACACCGGCGAGATCCTGATGCTGGCCTGGATGAACGACGAGGCCCTGAAGCTGACCCTGGAGACGGGCGTGGCGCACTATTTCAGCCGCTCGCGAAACGGCCTCTGGAAGAAGGGCGAGACCAGCGGCCAGCTGCAGATCGTCAGCGAGGTCCGCGTCGACTGCGACCAGGACGCCGTGGTGATCAAGGTGCGCCCGCAGGGCGACGGCGGGGCCTGCCACGTCGGCTTCCGCTCGTGCTTCTATCGCGTCTGGGAGAACGGCCAGCTGGTCGAGCGGGAAGAGGACCACGGCCATGACCACGCCTGAGGCCCTGGTCGCCTTCACCCTGGCCGCGTCCCTGCTGACCATCACGCCGGGGCTCGACACGGCCCTGGTGCTACGCAGCGCCGCCACGGAAGGCCCGCGCCGGGCGGCCGCGGCGGCCATGGGCATCGGCGCCGGCTGCCTGATCTGGGGCATGGCGGCGGCCTTCGGAGCCGGGGCGCTGCTGACCGCGTCCGAGCTGGCCTATACGGCGCTGAAGTGGGCGGGCGCGGCCTATCTGGTGTGGATGGGCGTCAAGATGCTGCTGAGGCCCCGCGACCGCTTCGAGCCGGGCGCGGTGTCGCCGACCGGCGGCGGGATCGCGGACTCGTTCCGGCGCGGCCTGTTCACCAACCTGCTCAATCCCAAGGTCGGGGTGTTCTACATCTCGTTCCTGCCGCAGTTCATCCCGACGGGCGCCAACCCCGGCGTGTTCGGCACGCTGCTGGCCGGGATCCACGTGCTGCTGGGCCTGGCCTGGGCCGGCCTGCTGATCGCCGCCATCGCCCCCCTCGCCGGCCTGCTGCGCGAAGCGGCCGTGGTGCGGTGGCTGGACCGCATCAGCGGCGGGGTGTTCATCGCGTTCGGGCTGCGCCTGGCGCTGGAGCGGCGGTAGGGGCGCGGCTTAGAGACCCCTCTCTCTTCGAGAGAGGGAGGGGCCCGCCGCGAAGCGGTGGGAGGGTGAGAGGTTTCACCCTTGGCCGGAAAACCTCGATTCCTTCCGTTGCACCGCCCAACGGCGCGCACCGATGCTGCCGCCATGAACGCGACAGCGAACGCCCGCCGCCTGCGCCGGGATCAGACCCTCGCCGAAAAGACACTGTGGGCGCTCGTCCGCAATCGTCGCCTGGGCGGGTTCCGGTTCCTGCGTCAGGTCCCGATCGATCGCTACTTCGCCGACTTCGTCTGCGAAGGAGGCAAGCTGATCGTCGAGCTGGACGGCGCCTCGCATGAAGGGCGCGAGGACCACGACGAGCGCCGCACGCAAGTGCTGGAACTGTTCGGCTATCTGGTCCTGAGGATCCGCAACGAACGGGTCCTCGGCGACCCGAGCGGGACGGCGGATGAGATCCTCTCCGTGCTTCGTTCTGGCAGGCTGTAACCTCTCACCCTCCCACGCCTTCGGCGCGGGCCCCTCCCTCTCTCGAAGAGAGAGGGGTCGATAGGGTCGCCTGCCCTTACGCCTCCGCCAGCGCCTTGACCCCGCCGCCGTCGGCCGGGGTCACCACGAAAGTCTTCAGCACGCTGGTCGTGTAGTCGGTCGACAGGATGGTCGAGACGGCCACCAGTTCGCCCACGGCCTTGCCCTTTTCGAGCGTCAGCAGGACGAAGCCCTTGGCGCTGGGGTGGGCGTATTTCACTTCCTTGTTGCGCTGGACGAAGGCCTCGCCGATCGGGGCGCCGGGCATGATGTCGCCGTAGCCGGGCGAGGTGATCGAGGTGGCCCCGAACTCGGCGGCGACGCGGGTCGAGCCGGCGTCGTCCCACAGCTCATTGGCCCAGAACATGTGGCTGTCGCCGGCCAGGACGATCGGGGTCGCCTTGCTGGCCTTGAAGATGTCGTAGACCCGCTGGCGATCGACCGGATAGCCGTCCCAGGCGTCGAGGTTGGAGGGGATGTCGAAGGCCGACATGGCCACGCCCCCCGCCACCCGGCCGCGGGCGTATTCGGGCAGGGCCGCCAGCATGGCGCCGAACTTTTCGTCGCCCATCGTGGCCTTGAGGTTGGGCGGGGCGACGCGGGCCATGACCACCTGGTTGCCCAGCACCTGCCAGGCCGTGCCGGCCTTGACCGAGGCGTCGACCTCGCGGGCCAGCCACTGCTCCTGGCCCTCGCCCATCATCCGGCGGGACGGGTCCTTCCACTTGGCGACGAAGGCGGCGATGTCGGGCTTGCCGTCGGCGGTCGTGGGCAGGTCGCGCTCGTAGGTCAGCTGTTCGGTGCGGGCGGTCAGGCGGGTCTCGACCATCAGCAGGGTGGCGACGTCGCCGAACTGGAAGCGGCGCCAGGCGGCCTCGGGCAGGGCGCCGCCCGACGGCTCGCGGATCGGCATCCACTCGTAATAGGCCTTGAGCGCGGCGGCCTTGCGGGCGGCCCAGTCGCCCTCCCCCTTGTCCGGATCGTGGTTCTCGGCCCCGCCGACCCAGCTGTCGTTGGCGGTCTCGTGGTCGTCCCAGACGACGATCCACGGCGCGCGGGCGTGGGCGGCCTGCAGCATCGGGTCGGTCTTGTAGAGGGCGTGACGGCGGCGATAGTCCGACAGGCTGACGATCTCGTGCGGCGGGTCGGGCCGGCGCTGGGCGGCGACCGGCGAGTTCATGCCGTAGTCCTTGGGCCCGCCGCCATACTCGTAGATGTAGTCGCCCAGGTGCAGCACGGCGTCGACGCGGGGCAGCTTGGCGATGGCGTCGTAGGCGTTGAAGTAGCCGTTCGGATAGAGCGAGCACGAGGTGACGGCCAGGACCACGTCCTGCACCGAACCCTGCGGCAGGGTGCGGGTCGCGCCCGTGATCCCCTCGCCGACCGGCTTGCCGGCCTTCAGGGCGCGGAAGCGGTAGTGATAGTCCGTGCCCGGCTTGAGGCCCGTCGCGTCGATCTTCACGGTCCAGTCGCGGCCGGCGTCGGTGAGCGTCCGGCCCTGGACGACGAGGGTCTTGAAGTCGGGATCGGTCGCCACTTCCCAGCGGACGGCGACCGGGGCGGTCGCGCTTTCGGCTGTGACGCGGGTCCAGAGGATGACGCGGTCCGCCAGCGGGTCGCCCGAGGCCAGGCCGTGCAGGAACTTCACCTCGCCCTCGAAGGGCTTGGGAGCGGCGGCGGCGACCGGCGTGGCCGCGCCCGTGCCGAGCAGGGCCAGAAGCCCGCGACGATCGATCTTCATTGTACGCACTCCCCGACGGGACGCCCGCGGCGTCTTGAAGCGGCGTTAGCGGCGAGCGGCGACAGACATGTGACGCACGCTGTTCGCTCGGCGGTTTCTTGCGACCACCCCTGACAATCGCCGGCCCGCCCAACTTTTCAACCCGTCATTCCCGCCCTTGTGGCGGGAAACCCTCTGTCAGCCGCAGGGGCAACAGGGGCGGACTGCCAAGCAGTCCGCTTGAACTTCACGTGCGAGCGGAACCAGGGGTTCCCGCCACAAGGGCGGGAATGACGGGAGGAAAGGGGTAAGGGACCTTACGCCCGCCGCAGCGGCGCGGGACCGCGATAGAGCCGGCGCCAGACCCATTCCAGCGGCCCCATGGTGAAGCGCTCCAGCCACCACCGCGACCACAGGATCTGGACGATCCAGACGGCGACGACGATCAGCGCCAGGGCCGGGCGGTCCAGGCGGGCGTAGAGGCCAAGGCCGCGTCCGCCATAGAAGATCGCGGTCATGATCAGCGACTGGGAGAGATAGTTGGTGAAGGCCATCTGGCCGACCGGCGCCAGCACGGCGGGGATCTTCCGCCAGAAACCGGCCGAGCGCGCCGCCAGCGCCATCAGCCCGACATAGGCCAGGGTGGTCAGCGGCGCGGTGATGGTCTGCAGGCCCTCGGCCAGGTGCAGGACCGGCTTGGCCATGCCGCCCAGCGCGAAGGTGAAATAGGCCCAGCCGGTCGCCGCCAGGGCCAGGAGGCCGACGGCGATCAGCACGCCGTAGGTGCGCTTGGAGGCCTCGCCGGTGAACACGCCCGTCTTGAAGGCGCCCAGGCCGATCATCATCAGGCTGGTCGTCAGCATGAAGATGATCGGCTCGGCCAGCAGGGTGTCCGACCGTTCATGGGCGTTGGCCGCCAGGGACTGCAGGAAATCGCCGCGAAAGGCCGCGATCGCCTGGCTGGTGCGGGTCGCCTCGCGCGCGGCCTCGACCGAGGTCTGGGCGGTGTCGCCGACCCAGGCGATGGCCAGGCCCGTCAGCACGGCGAACACCAGCCACAGGCCCACGCCCCAGCCCAGCAGCCGCCGCGCCGACCACGACCGCGCCTGGCCCACGGCGAAGCCGGCCAGGGCGTAGCTGAGCAGCACGTCGCCCCACCAGATGGCGAAGCCGTGGGCGATCCCGAACGCCAGCAGCCACAGCAGCCGGCGATGCAGCAGGCGATCCCCGTCCCGGCCGCCCTCCCGCCCCCGCTCGCCGCCGACCAGGAACATCGAGATGCCGAAAAGCATCGAGAACAGGGTGACGAACTTGCGCTGGAACAGCCACTGGGTGACCAGCCACACCGACAGGGTGTCGGCCCCCGTCCCGAACGG
Source organism: Caulobacter sp. GW821-FHT09B11 (assembly GCF_059418205.1). Classification (NCBI taxonomy): domain Bacteria; kingdom Pseudomonadati; phylum Pseudomonadota; class Alphaproteobacteria; order Caulobacterales; family Caulobacteraceae; genus Caulobacter; species Caulobacter sp. GW821-FHT09B11. The sequence goes on from NZ_JBWKPK010000002.1 coordinate 179,852, forward strand.
CCAGTCCAGCACGCTCTCGGCCACCGCGCCCGGAAAGGCGAAGTCGGGCGCGTTGCACAGCAGGATGCCCAGCACGCCGAGGCCGCGCAGCGCGTCGAGCAGGATGATGCGGTCTTTGTCGGCGGCCATGCGGCGCTTGCCCCGGTTGTTGCCGGGGGATGGTGACGGGCTTCGCGGGCGACGTCAGCCCTGGGTGGAAAAGAAGATCGCGATCGCCCTGCGTTGCGACCGATTCCGACGGTGTGGCGCGCGACATTGAGGACCGTGGCCCCGCCACCCCGCTCGAATTTCCGAGCGTGCGAAAACATTGGATATTTTATGGATTACAAGAACATCGCCATCGCGGGCGTCGATTTCGGCGTGCCGTCGGATGGAACCACCGACGCGGCTCCCGCCCTCAACGCCGTCATGGCCCAGCTGGCCACGCGCGGCGGCGGGATCGTCGACCTGCCGATGCCGACCCTGATCGTCGGCTCCACTCTCGACAACCAGTACAGCCGGGTCTTCCTGAGGGGCTCGGGCCGCTCGTCCGAGCATACCGGCGGCGCGCCGGTGGCCGGGACGACGATCGTGCCGACCTTCGCCGGCACGGTGCTGAAGCACCGCTCTCCCTACGGCTCGACCCTGGCCCAGAACGTCGGCGGCGGCTTCACCGGCCTGCGCGTCGTCGGCAACGGCGTCGCCACCCGGCTGCTGGAGATCGACAGCATCCGCGAGGGCGAATACGACCTCTTCCTCGAAGAGTGCGTGGGTCCCTACAGCGCGGTCCTGGCCTGCGGCGTGTCGGGCGTCAGCCTGGCGGAAAACACCAACATCTACATGGCGCAGATGCGGCTGGCCTTCCGCCAGCTCACCGGCTCGGCCGGCTCGGCGGCGCTGCTGATGACAGGGTCGAGCAACGCCAACGTCACCGCGTGCGACATGGTCCTGCGTTTCCTGATCGGCGGCGGCATGTCGGCGCTGGAGATCCAGGACGCGGACAACAACCACATCGACCTGCACGTCTATCGGGCGACGGGCGGCGTCGGCAACGGCCTGGTGTCGCGGGGCAAGTACGGCGCCTCGAGCGGCTATGCTCGCGCCAACCTGTTCCGCCACATCTCGTCGAACGCGCCGCTGCTGGTGGAGGGGACAAACACCGGCGGGGTGCTGACCGCCTCGAACGGCATCTGCCACTTCCTGGACAAGGAGAACGCCACGCCCAACCCGACGGTCGGAACCGGGGCGTCCTTCCCGTTCATCACCAACCTGGGCCAGATGCGCGGCTTCACCACCATCTGACGATCCGCGACGCCTCGGGAGCCCGCGCTCCCGAGGCGTCTGCCGGTCAGCCCTGAACCGACAGCTCGCGCAGCGCCGCGTTGGCGATGGTGAGCTTGGCGAAGGTCCAGCCGCCGCCGGCCTGTTCGATGTCTTCCACCGTGCGCTTGGCGGCCTTGACGCGGTCGGCGCGCAGGGCGGCCCAGGAGGTGACGGCGGCCTTGGCGGAGGACTCGTCATCGCCGGCCTGGGCGTTGGCGGCGAACTTGAGGACCGCCTGGGTGATGGCGGCCTGTTCGAACAGCAGGTCCTCGATCAGGCGGCGGACGGCGAGGCGCTCGAAGCTGTCGCCGCCGACGAACTGGCCGGCCGCCCAGCGCAGGCGGTCGAAGCCCAGCGCCGCGCCGACCTGGTGGTAGAGGCGGGCGACGTTCTCGACCGACCAGCTCGACGCATTGCCGATATCGACGAGGTCGGCGGCCGTGGTCGTCGGCTGCAGGGCGGCGACCGCTTCGGCCAGGGCCTGGGGCGCGCCGTCGGCGACATAGGCCTTGGCGCGCTTGGCCGTGGTCTTCTGCTCGAAGCCCGACAGGATCGTCGGGGTCAGGCTCTTGAGGGCCGCGACCGACGGACCGTAGGCCTCGACCAGCTGCTTGACGCTCGACTTGTCGCGGAAGGCCCGGCGGGCCAGCCAGAAGGTCAGGCTGCGCAGCGCATAGGCCAGGGCCTTGTAGAGGGCCGTCTGGCCGTCGGCGCCGGCCTGGTTGTCGAGGGCCGAGACCTGGTCCCACAGGGCGTCGATCCCGAGGATCTCGCGGGCGGCGGCGAAGCCGACCACCAGGGCCTCGACGTCGCAGCCGGCGGCCGCCTTCAGGCGGCTCGGGAAGGTCGGGCCGCACATGTTGACCATCTGGTTGCCGACCACCGTGGCGATGATCTCGCGCTTCAGGCGGTGCTTCTGCATGGCGTCGGCATAGACTCCCAGCGCCTTGGGGAAGTAGCCGTGCAGCGTGGCCTGGAACCAGGGATCGTCCGGCGCGCGCGAGGCGATGATGTCGTCGAACAGATCCAGCTTGCCGTAGGCCAGCAGCACGGCCAGCTCCGGACGGGTCAGGCCCTTCTTGGCCTGGGCGCGTTCGGCCAGGACGGCGGCCTCGGGCAGGCCCTCGACCTTGCGGTCGAGACGGCCGCGACCTTCCAGCTCGCTCATGAAGCGGGCGTGGGAGTCGAGCTCCTCGACGCTGTCGCTTTCCAGCAGGGTCAGCGCCAGGGTCTGGTCGTAGTTATGCTCCAGCACGTGATGGGCGACGTCGTCGGTCATCGAGGCCAGCAGGGTGTTGCGGTCGGGGCGGGTAAGGTCGCCCGAACGCTCCAGCAGGCCCGTGAGGATCTTGATGTTGACCTCGTGGTCGGAGCTGTCGACGCCGGCGCTGTTGTCGATGGCGTCGGTGTTGAGATGGCCGGCGGCCTGCGCGAACTCGATGCGGCCCGCCTGGGTGAGACCCAGGTTTGCGCCCTCGCCCACCACCTTGACCCGCAGGTCCGAGCCGTTGACGCGAATGGCGTCGTTGGCCTTGTCGCCGGCGTCGGCGTTGGTCTCGCCCTTGGCCTTCACATAGGTGCCGATGCCGCCGAGATAGAGCAGCTCGGCGCGCGACTTGAGGATCGCCGTCATCAGCTCGGCCGGCGAGACGCTGGCGGCCTTTAGATCCAGCATGGCCTGGACCTCGGGCGACAGCGGGATCTCCTTCTGGTTCCGCGGCACGATGGCCCCGCCCTTGGAGAGCTTGCCGGCGTCATAGTCGGCCCAGGACGAGCGGGGCAGCTTGAACATCCGGTCGCGCTCTTCCCACGAGGTCGCGGGATCCGGATCGGGGTCGAGGAAGATGTGGCGATGGTCGAAGGCGGCCAGCAGCCTGGTCTGCTTGGACAGCAGCATGCCGTTGCCGAACACGTCGCCCGACATGTCGCCGACGCCCACGACGGTGAAGGGCTGGGTCTGGATGTCCTTGCCCAGCTCGCGGAAGTGGCGCTTGACCGCTTCCCAGGCGCCGCGGGCGGTGATGCCCATGACCTTGTGGTCGTAGCCCACCGACCCACCCGACGCGAAGGCGTCGCCCAGCCAGAACCCGTAGCTCTCGGCCACGCCGTTGGCGATGTCGGAGAAGGTGGCCGTGCCCTTGTCGGCGGCGACGACCAGATAGGGATCCTCGCCGTCGTGGACGACCACGGAGGCCGGGGCGATCACCTTGTTGTCGGCGTCGATGTTGTCGGTGATGTCGAGCAGGCCGAACAGGAAGGTCTTGTAGGCGCGGATGGCCTCGGCCTGGATGGCGTCGCGGTCGCCGCCGCGCGGCAGCTGCTTGGGATAGAAGCCGCCCTTGGAGCCGACCGGCACGATGACGGCGTTCTTGACCTGCTGGGCCTTCACCAGACCCAGGACTTCGGTGCGGAAGTCGTCGCGGCGGTCGGACCAGCGCAGGCCGCCGCGGGCGACGGGGCCGAAGCGCAGGTGCACGCCCTCGACATGCGGGGCCGAGACGTAGATCTCGCGATAGGGCTTGGGCGCGGGCAGGTCGGCCAGTTCGCGCGAGGCGATCTTGAAGCTGATGTGCGGCTTGGGCGCGCCGTCCTCGCCCAGCTGGTAGAAGTTGGTGCGCTGGATCGCGCCGACCAGGGCGGCGATGCGGCGCAGGGCCCGGTCGGCGTCGAGGCTTTCGACCGCCTGCAGGGCCTCGGTGATCTTGTCGGCGACCGCGACGGCCTGTTCCTTGCGGGCTTCCAGGTCGGCGGCGATGGCCGGGTCGAACTTGATGCGGAAGAGATCCAGGATCAGGCGGGCGACGCCCGGATTGTCGGCCAGGGCGGCTTCTTGCACAGCCTGCGACGGATCCAGGCCCGTCTGCTGGCGGTAGCGGGCCAGGGCGCGGACCAGGGCGGCCTCGCGCCAGTCGACGCCCAGCTCCAGCACCAGGCGGTTGAAGCCGTCGCTCTCGGCGCGGCCGGTCCAGATGGCGACGAAGGCGGCCTCGAAGGCGCCCTTCACGTCGGCGAAAGCCAGGTGCTCGCCCTGTTCGTCGCGCAGCACGAACTCATGCACCCAGGTCGGCGAGCTGAGGCCGTCGATGATCGGCTTCAGCTTGAAGCCGTCCTCGATCAGGGCTTTCAGGCCCATGTGCTCGAGGATCGGCAGCACGTCGGCCAGGGGGGCCGCCGCGCCGGGGCGATAGAGCTTGAAGCGGAAGGTCAGGGCGTCGTCGCCCTCGCGGCGGAAGGCGCGCACGCGCACGGCCTCGCCGGACTTCAGGTCGTCGACGACGGCGATGTCGGCCAGGGCCTCGGGGGCGTCGTACTGGTCGCGATAGCCGGGCGGGAAGGCGCCGGCCCAGCGCGAGAGGGTGTCGACCACCGGACGGGTGGCGCCGCGCTCGCGGACGATGGCCTCGAAGCGGTCGTCCCAGGTGCGGGTGGTCTCGGCGATGGCCGCTTCCAGCGCCGCCAGGTCCGGATCGCCGTGCTGGCCCGGCTTGACGCCGAGGATGTAGTGCACGCGCGCCAGGGGGGCGTCGGAGAAGCTGGGATAATAGGCCGAGACGCGGCCGTCGAAGGCCTGGCTGAGCAGCTCGCCGGCCCGTTGGCGCACGCCGGAGTCATAGCGCTCGCGCGGGACGAACAGCAGGGCCGAGATGAAGCGGTCGAAGGGGTCGCGGCGAGTGAACAGGCGCACGCGCGGGCGGTCGTAGAGGTGCAGCACGCCGAGCGCCATGGAGAGCAGGTCGCCCTCCTCGATCTGGAACAGCTCGTCGCGCGGCCAGGTCTCGAGGATGTTGCGCAGCCGCTTGCCGTTGTGGCTGTCGGGATCCTTGCCGGCCTGATCGAGCACATGCTCGACCTTGCGGCGGATCAGCGGCACCTCGTGGGCGGGGGTCTCGTAGGCCTCGGCGGTGAACAGGCCCACGAACCGGACCTCGCCCGAGGGCTTGCCGTCGGGGCCGTAGCGGCGGATGCCGACATAGTCCATGTAGCCGCGGCGATGGACCTTGGAGCGCAGGTTCGACTTGGCCACGACCAGCGGCGCGCCGAGCAGCAGGTGGTCGCGGACCTGGGGCGACAGGATCGCCGGCTCGCTTTCGCGGCGCAGGACGGTGCGGGTCTGGTCGCGCAGGACGCCGAGGCTGCCTTCCGGCTGGTACAGCGGCTCCTCGGCCGCGTAGCCGCCGTCGGCGGTGCGGGGATAGTCGTAGACCCGCGCGCCCAGGAACACGAAGTGGTCGCCCTCCAGCCAGTCGAGGAAGGCCAGGCCCTCGTTACGCTCGTCGGCGGGGAGGTCGACGCCGGCGCCGCGCAGTTCGTCGATCGTGCGGCGCATCAGGGCGCGCATGGCGTCGAAGTCGTCGACGGCCAGGTGGGCGTCGCCCAGGGCGTCGCGGACGGCGGTCAGCAGGGCCTGCTCGCGGTCCTGGCCGACGGGCTCCAGCCAGACCTGGATCAGCGAGCGGCGCTGGCCGGCCAGTTCGACCATCGGGTGGAACATGGCGCGCACCGAGAAGCCGGTCTCGGCGATGGCGCCCATGATGCTGTCGACGAGGAAGGGACGGTCGGGCTGGACGATCTCGAGCACGTCGCCGCCTTCGGCCGCGCGGACGCGCAGGGCCAGGGGCTGGTCGGCGGCGGATTCGGCGAAGCGCCAGAGTTCGGCGAGACCGGCGGCCACTTCGGCGGGTCCGACGCCGGGCAGTTCCTCGGCCGACCAGTCTTCCGACGCCAGGGCCGCGAACTGGGCCTGGGGCGGGGAAAGCGATCCGCCCAGCGCCGCGGCGAGGGCCGCGCTCAGAGCGTTGGACGCCTGCTGGTTCGCCTTGCGGTCATTTTCGCCGACCATGGGTATTTCCTCGCGAATTTTTGGCGACAACCTAGCCCTTTCCCACGCGCGTTCAACACACACGCCTGAGAACCGAACAATATTTTGCCTAAACTGCCAAATTCCGAAGGATGCGCCACCCACATTTCTAGCCGAGCCGGATGACCGTTGATTGTTCGGAAACGCCGTCCGGAAACGGAAGCGCCGCCGGTGGGGGGAGACCGGCGGCGCAGGCCCGCCTTGGGGGGAGCGGCGGGCTGTTTCCGCTTACGACGCGCCAGGTAAAGCAGGCTGGCGTCGCGCGGGACCGGGGTGGGGGCTCCCGGTACGAGACTTAGATAGGCGCGCCCTTTCGGAATTTAAGCCCCTTTTTTCAAACTTGGCTTTTTTCTCGCGGAACCCTGTTTGGCCACGCCCGCCGGGCCGTGCGCGACGGCTTTCTCGCCGCTGGGATCGCCATCTTCCGACAGCAGGATGGCGATCCAGCGGGTGCCGTCGAACTGGGCCAGGATCAGCATCACCGCCACCGTCAGCGGCGTGGACAGGAACATGCCGGTGACGCCCCACAGCGCGCCCCAGACGGCCAGCGACAGCAGCACCACCGTCGGGTCCATGTTCAGGCTGTCGCCCTGCATGCGCGGCAGCACGACGTTGCCGACCACGAAGTAGATCACCTGCAGGGCGGCGGCCAGGATGATGGCCGGCAGCAGGGTGTGGGGGAACTGCACCAGGGCGAACAGCGGCGGCAGGATGCAGCCGACGGCCCCGCCCAGGATCGGGATGTAGCTGGCGATGAAGATCAGGAAGGCCCAGAAGAAGGCGTTGTCGAGCCCGACCAGGGCCATCACCGCCCAGGCGCCGACGGCGATGATCAGGCCGGTGACGGTCTGGATCCACAGGTACTGCTCCACCCCGTTGCGGATGCGCTGGAACAGGGCCACCGAGCGGTCGCGCTCGGCGTGGTGCGGGAACAGGGCGACGATCTTGCGCGAGAAACCCCGGCGCGAGGCGACGATGAAGCCCAGATAGATCAGCACCAGAACGGCGTTGGAGGCGAAGTTCTGCAGGCTCTGGGCGATGGTCCCGACATATTGCTGCGGATTGAGCTGGGCGATCAGGTCGTCGATCGTCGGCGGCACCCGCATGCCCACAAGGCCCGTGACCTTGGCGATCACCTCGTTGAGGCGCGGGGCGTAGGCCTTGGCCTGACCGACGAACTCGGCGCCGTTGTCGACCACGATCCACACCGAGCCGCCGAACAGCAGCAGCGACAGCAGGATCGCCATCGGCAGGGCCAGGCGCTGCGGGAACTTCGGCACCCGGTTGCTCAGCACCCGGGCGAAGCTGTCGATCATCACCGCCAGGAAGGCGGCCAGGGCCAGCGGGGTGAGGATGTCGCGCATGAAGTACATGGCGGCGCCGGCGGCGACCACCGCCAGGAAGACGACGGCGTTGCGGCTGGTGATCGAGGGCGTGACGGTCGTCATCGACGGGAATCTCTTTTGACGTAAGTCTTGGGGACCATTGTTCAGCCGGAATGGCGAAGGACAAGGCTTAGAGCTAGGCTTAAGCCTCAATCATGTAGGGAAGTTGCGCATGACCCTGGAGATCGGCGACGGCGAGATCCTTATCGGACTCGGCGAAGGGCCCGTGACGCAGCGGCTGGACCGCTCCAACCGCCACGGCGTGGTGGCCGGCGCGACGGGCACCGGCAAGACGGTGACCCTGCAGATCATGGCCCAGGCCTTCGCCGACGCCGGGGTGCCGGTGTTCGCCGCCGACGTGAAGGGCGACCTCTCGGGCGTCGCCGCGCCGGGCACGCCCAACGAGAAGATGCTGGCCCGCGCCGCCTCGATGGACATCGCGCTGGCCCCCGGCGCGCCCCCGACCATCTTCTGGGACCTGTTCGGCGAGAAGGGTCACCCGATCCGCACGACCATCTCGGAGATGGGTCCGGTGCTGCTGTCGCGGCTCTTGGAACTCAACGACGTGCAGGAAGGGGTGCTGACCATCACCTTCCACGTCGCCGACAAGGACGGCCTGCTGCTGCTGGACCTGAAGGATCTTCAGGCGGCGCTGAAATACGTGGCCGACCACGCCGCCGACATCGGCACGCAGTATGGGAATGTGTCGCCGGCCACGGTGGGCGCGATCCAGCGCAAGCTCTTGACCCTTCAGACCCAGGGCGCCGAGCACTTCTTCGGCGAGCCGGCCCTGAAGCTGTCCGACATCATGCGCATCGACGTCACGGGTCGCGGCTACGTCAACATCCTGGCGGCCGACAAGCTGATCCAGTCGCCCAAGCTATATTCGACCTTCCTGCTGTGGCTGTTGTCGGAGCTGTTCGAGGAGCTACCCGAGGTGGGCGATCCGGAGAAGCCCAAGCTCGTCTTCTTCTTCGACGAGGCGCACCTCCTCTTCAACGACGCGCCCAAGCCGCTGATCGAGAAGATCGAGCAGGTGGTGCGACTGATCCGCTCCAAGGGCGTGGGCATCTATTTCGTCACCCAGAACCCGGCCGACATTCCCGACGCGGTGCTGGGCCAGCTGGGCGCCCGGGTGCAGCACGCCCTGCGCGCCTACACCCCGGCCGACCAGAAGGGGCTGAAGGCGGCGGCGCAGTCGTTCCGGGTCAATCCGGCCTTCGACACCGCCGAGACCATCCAGGCCCTGGGCGTGGGCGAGGCCCTGATCTCGGTGCTCGACGCCAAGGGCGCGCCCACCGTGGTGCAGAAGACCCTGATCCGCCCGCCGGCCTCGCGCCTGGGGCCGCTGACGCCGGAGGAGCGCGCCGCCGCCGTCGCCAAGAGCCCGGTGGCCGGCCTCTACGACCAGGTGCAGGACCGCGCCTCGGCCTACGAGACCCTGCAGGGCCGCGCCGCCCAGGCCCAGAAGGACGCCGCCGCCGCAGAGGACGCGGCCGAGGCCGAACGCCAGCGGGCTGCCGAGGAGAAGGTGCGCGAGCGCGAACGGGCGAAGGAGGAACGCGAGGATGCGCGGGCTTCGCGACCGCGCGCGTCGAACCGCCAGGGCATGGCCGAGACCTTCGCCAAGTCGCTGATCCGCACGGTGGCGTCCCAGGCGGGCCGGGAGATCATGCGCGGGCTGCTGGGGGGATTGAGCCGGCGGCGGTAGAAACCTCCCCCTCCGGGGGAGGCGGCCGAAGGCCGGCGGGGGGCCGTTTTCAGCGTCCTGTGCCTTGGCCGTTTTCCCGGTCGCTCCCCCCCACCGATCGCTTCGCGATCACCTCCCCCACAGGGGGAGGTTGCTTGGCGTTTTCCTTCTCCCCTTGCGGGAGAAGGTGTCGACGAAGTCGACGGATGAGGGGTCGCACCCACGAAAAACGCCGCGACGGCTGATCGGCTGTCGCGGCGTTTCATGTTTGAGAGACCCCTCACCCGACCTCCCTCCGGGAGGCCACCCTCTCCCGCAAGGGGAGAGGGATCAGCGTCGGATGGCCTCCGCCAACGCCGACCGCAGTTGCTCGATCCGGAACGGCTTGCGCAACACCGGCCAGGGCGAGTCCTCCAGGGCCGCGGCCAGGCGGTCGCCGGCGTAGCCGGTGGTGAGGAGCACGGCCATGTCGGGGTCGCGCTGGACGGCGATGCGGGCCAGTTCGACGCCGCTGACGCCGCCGGGCATGACCAGATCCGACAGCAGCACGTCGAACGGCGGCTCGGCCTCCAGGCGCGCCAGCGCCGCGTGGCCGTGCTCGGCGACCACGACGTCGCAGCCCATTTCCGACAGCGCGCCCTCGGTGATGGCCCGGACGCTGGCGTCGTCCTCGACCAGCAGCACGCGCAGGCCGGAGAGATCGGCGGCGGGTCCGGGCTCGGCGACGATCGCCCCCGCCGCCTCGGGCGCGGCGGCCGGCAGGTGCAGCGACACCGTCGTGCCCCGGCCCTCCTGGCTGTCGATGGTCACCGCCCCGCCGCACTGGCGCACGAAGCCGTAGACCTGGGCCAGGCCCAGCCCCGTGCCCTTGCCAACCTCCTTGGTGGTGAAGAACGGCTCGAACACCCGGGCCAGCACCTCGGACGACATGCCGTGGCCGGTATCGGTGACGGCGACCCGCACATAGTCGCCGGCCGGGGCCTCGCCCGCCTGGCCGTCGGCCAGGGCCTCGGCCGTAACCGAGACGGTGATGGTTCCGGCGTCGGGGGTGGCGTCGACGGCGTTGACGACGAGGTTGAGCAGGGCCGCCTCGAACTGGGCGGCGTCGACGCGGCTGGCGCCGGCCCGAGGGTCGGCCTCGACCACCAGGGTCTTGGCGTCGCCGGCGGCGCGGCGGACCAGGGGCTCGACCTGGAGTATCAGGCCGGCGATGTCGACGACCTCCAGCTTCAGTTCCTGGCTGCGCGAGAAGGCCAGGAGCTGGCGGGTCAGGCGCTCGCCGCGCTGGCCGGCCGCCAGGGCCGCCTCGCCCAGCCGCTGCACCCGAGCGATGTCGCCGGGCTTCTTGAGGATCATGTCGAGCCCGCCGACCATCACGGTCAGCAGGTTGTTGAAGTCGTGGGCCACCCCGCCGGTCAGTCGGCCGACCGTTTCCAGCCGCTGGGCCTGGGCGAGCGCGGCCTCGGCCTTGGCGCGCTCGGCGATGCTGGCCTCCAGGGCGGCGGTGCGCTCGACCACGCGGGCCTCGAGCTCCAGGGTGGTCTCGACCACCTCGGTATTGTCGAAGCAGCTGCCGATATAGCCCTGGAACTGGCCGTAGGCGTCGTGGCGCGGGGCGCCGGCGCTGCTGATCCAGCGCCAGGCGCCGTCGGCGCGCTTCAGCCGGAAGGCGGCGCGGAACGGCTGGCGCAGCTTGGTGGCGGCCAACACCTCGGCCTCGGCGGGACCCAGGTCGTCGGCATGGACGCCGTGCGCCCAGCCCCTGCCCTGCTCCTCCTCCAGCGAGCGGCCGGTGAACTTCAGCCAGGCGTCGTTGAACCAGACGCAGTCGCCGTCGACGTCGGAGATCCAGATCATCACCGGGGCGGCGTTGGCCACGCCCCGGAACTGCTCCTCGCTGGTGCGCAGGGCGGCCGCCGCCTGGCGCTCGCGCGTCACGTCGCGGAAGGTGATGGCCAGGCCCTCGCTGATCCGCACGCCGGACGAGCGCACCCAGCGCGGCTCGCCGTCGATCACCCGCATCAGCTCCAGATCGTCGGGACCGCCCTCGTCGAGCAGCCGCGTCAGGCGGGCCAGCATCTGCTCGCCGGTGTCGTCGCGGAAGACGTCGCGCACCCGGCGGCCGGTCAGGGTGGAGATCCCCTTGGGCCGCATGGCCTGGGCGGCGGGGTTGGCGTAGGTCCAGCGGAAGTCGACGATCTGGCCGCCGCGGCGGATCGGCTCGAGGATGACGAAGGCGTCGAGCGAGGCCTCCTGGGCGATGCGGAACCGCTCCTCGGCCGCAAAACCGTTGCGCACCGCCAGCCGCAAGGCCGCGACGAACAGCACGATCAGGCCGGCGCTGACCGCGAAGGTCGCCAGCTGGGCGGCCTCGACGGCGTCCAGCGGCCCCATCCACAGCAGCTTGACCAGCAGGGCGCTGGCGGCGACCGCCAGCAGCCCGCCCCACAGGCCGCCGACCAGGGCGGCCAGCATCACCGCCACGAAGAACGGCGGGAAATTGCTCGGATGGTTGGTCAGCGCGACGGCGCCGACGCGAGCCGCGGCCGCCAGCCCCACGGCCAGCGCCACGAGGCACAGCCGCAAGATCGGCCGATCGACGGACGAGGCGAAGCGGATCGCCGTCCGGCTCAGAAATTGGCCCATGCCGCCGCCCTAGATCACACGCATACCCCCGGGGAGGGCGCTGGAGCTAACGCTCCTCAGCGGTGAAGGTTCCGGCGGATCAGGCCGCGCCGCGAACCTTCACCTTGGCGGGAGCCTTGGCGGCCTCGGGGATGGGCTCGAACACGGCGGCGGCGCTGGCCAGGGTCCAGGCCGACAGGCTGTCGAGCGGACCCGGACGGCCGATGGCGTAGCCCTGCAGCTCGGCGCAGGCCTCGCCGCGCAGGAAGTCGATCTGCTCCTGGGTCTCGACGCCCTCGGCCACGACCGGGATCTCCAGGCTGCGGCCCAGGCCCAGCACGGCGCGCACGATGACGGTGGCGCGGTCGTGGCGGTGGATGTTCTCGACGAAGCTCTTGTCGATCTTGATCTTGTCGAACGGGAACGACTGCAGGGTCGACAGCGACGAGAAGCCGGTGCCGAAGTCGTCCATGGCGATGCGCACGCCTAGGGCCTTCAGGCGGCGCAGGTTGTCGAGCGCGCGCTGATAGTCCTTGAACAGGGCGCTTTCGGTGATCTCCAGCTCCAGGCGCGAGGGCGACAGGCCGGTGGCGATCAGCACCTCGTGCACCAGGGTGGGCAGGTTCGGCTGGTTCAGCTGCAGCGGCGACAGGTTGACGGCGATGCGCAGCGGGCGATCCCAGCTGGCGGCGTCGGCGCAGGCGCGGCGCAGGACCCACTCGCCCAGCTGGGTGATCAGGCCGTTTTCCTCGGCCACCGGGATGAAGTCGAGCGGCGGGACCATGCCGCGCACCGGGTGCTTCCAGCGGACCAGGGCCTCGAAGCCGCAGACCTCGCCGTCGGCGGCGCGGGCCAGCGGCTGGTAGAACACCACCAGCTCCTCGTCGGTGATCGCCTGGCGCAGCTCGCGGGCCAGGGTGCGGCGCTCACGGATCGTCTCGTCCATCTCGCGCTTGAAGAAGCGATAGACGCCGCGGCCGCTTTCCTTGGCGCGGTAGAGGGCCATGTCGGCGTTGGCCAGCAGGGCCTCGGCGGTGCGGCCGTCGTCGGGGAACAGCGACACGCCCAGGCTCGCGCCCATGGCCAGGTCCTGGCCTTCGTACTGGGCGGGCAGCGACAGCTGCTCCAGCACGTGGCCGGCCAGTTCGGCGGCGGCGGTCGGCTGGTCGCCGGCGGCGATCTGCACGATGATGAATTCGTCGCCGCCCAGGCGCGCGGCGAAGGACGGGGCGGTGATCGAGTCCTGGAGGCGGCGCGCGGCCTCGACCAGCAGGGCGTCGCCCGCCAGGTGGCCGTGCAGGTCGTTGGCTTCCTTGAAGTGGTCGAGGTCGATGCAGACCAGGCCCAGGCTCTCGCCCGAGGCTTCGACGCGTTCGAGGGCGGCGGCCAGGCGCACCTGCAGCGAGTTGCGGTTGGGCAGGCCGGTCAGGCCGTCGTGTTCGGCCAGGTAGCGGATCTTTTCCTCGGCCGAGCGGCGCTCGCGCAGGTCGCGGATGGCCAGCACGGTGAGGCCAGAGGTCTCGGTGCGGGCGCCGTCGTCCATCAGGCGCGAGAACACCTCGACCGGAATGGCGCGGCCGCCTTCGGGCGGCTGGAGCAGGCCTTCGCGGCGCACGCCCTCGCGGGAGGATTCCTTGCCGTCGAAGGTCAGCATGGCGTTGTAGAGCGGCTTGCCGACCAGGGTGGCCAGGGAGGCGCCGGCCAGCTCGCAGAAGGCGGCGTTGGCGTCGTTGATGCGGCCGTCCTGGACCACGACGATGCCTTCGTAGGCGGCGTTGGCCAGGCGGCGGATGCGGTCGAGGGCCGAGCGGCTGGTCGAGGACTCGATGGTCACCGCACCCAGGCCGCCCAGGATGATCAGGCCGGTGATCGAGGTGACGGCGAGCGTCAGCACCGCGCCCGACAGCAGCTGCTCGGGCACGATGACGCTGGCGTCGGGCAGGATGGTGACCGCGCCCATGCCGGTGAAGTGCAGGCCGCAGACGCCCAGGGTCAGCACGGCGCCGCCGATCAGCTGCTTGGGCAGCGAGCGGGCGCGCCCGCCCAGCACCAGGGCGCCGGCCGAGAACAGGATGCCGATCAGCACCGACACGGCGACCGTGGCCTGCTCCCAGACCACGTAGCCCTGGGTCACGAAGGCCGACATGCCGGTGTAGTGCATCGCCCCGATGCCCAGGCCCAGCAGCAGGCCGCCGGCGCAGTCGTTGGTGCGGGTGCGCTCGGCCGAGGCCACGGCGAAGCCGGCGGCCATGAACAGCACGGCGATCATCAGCGACAGCAGGGTGCCGGCCGGGCTGTAGCCCGTCTTCAGGCCCGGGTCGTAGGCGACCATGCCGATGAAGTGAGTGGCCCAGACGCCCGAGCCGGCGACGAGGCCGGTGAGCAGCAGCCATGCGCCGCGGACCAGGCCGCGCGCTCCGCGCAGGCGGGAGAAAAGACGGAACGCCGTGAAACACGCGGCGAAGCAGACGAGGCCGGCGACGAGCACGAGCCTGAAGTCATGCTGCCCGGTGAGGCAGGTCAGAACCTTCAACAAAGGCGTTCCCCCAGAGTGGTACGAGGCCACTCTGTGCGGAAAGATACAAAAAAATGGTTTCTAATACCCGGCCAAGTAGTCGCAGACGCGGCCTATCGCCGCATTTCTTAGTGAATCGAACCTTAATTCGCCCGATTGCACGAAGTTTACCGCGTCTGCGCCGCGTTTCTTAGAAGAAGCGCTCACCGATACGGACGGTGTCACCCGGGCCGACCTTGGTCGACGGCGTCAGCTCGACCTTGGTCTCTTTCTCTTCGCCGTCGTGCTTGATGAACACCTTGCCCTTGTCGGCGCGGTAGGTGTAGCCGCCGGCGGTGGCCACGGCGTTCTGGACGGTCAGGCCCGAGGTGTAGGGATAGGTGCCCGGCTTGGTGACTTCGCCCAGGATGTAGAACGGGCGGAAGTTCAGGACCTCGACGCTGACGCGCGGCTCCTTCAGGTAGCCGTCACGCAGGGCCGTCTCGACCGTATCCTGGAACTGGCGGACGCTGAGGCCCTCGGCCTTGACCTCGCCGACCAGCGGCAGGGAGAGCTTGCCCGAGCCGGTGACGTAGAACTCGCCCGACAGCGACGGCTCGCCGAAGACGGTGACGCGGACCTTGTCGCCCGAGCCCAGCTGGTAGTCGAGGCCGGCGGCCCGGTCGGCGGTGATCGGGGCGGCGGCTTGCGGCGCGGGCGGCGCGCCCTGGGCTTGGGCCGCCGGTGCGACGGCGGCGAGGGCCAGGCAAAGCGAAGCCGCCCGAATGAAGCGTCGAACGGTAATCATGCTGGTCACGTCTCTTGGCTGCATCCCTCGTCGGTCTCATGGCATGGGCGACGGGCAGCCACAAGCATGACGCCGGGCATCAGGCCGGGACAGCCCGCCTTTTTCGCGCTTGCAGCATCGAGGGCGGTCCTTCGCCCAGTCGGACGGCGGTCAGGACGCCGGTGGCGTAGGCTCCGGTGTCGACATTGATGCGGTGCGGTCCGACGAACGGCTCCTCGTCGGGGGTATGGCCATGCACCACCACCAGACCCAGGCCGTGGGGCTGGTGCAGGAAGTCGCCGCGGATCCACAGCAGGTCCTGCGGATCCTGCTCGGCCAGCGAGCGGCCCGGCCGCACGCCGGCGTGGACGAACAGGTAGTCGCCATAGAGCGCCGAAAGCTCCAACTGGCGCAGGAAGGTCAGGTGCCGGCTGGGCAGGTTGCGCTTGAACTGCTCCTGCGCCGCGCGCCAGGCCTCGACGTCGCGGCCGGCCGGACGGGCCACGCCGTAGGAGGCCAGGGTCTCGCCGCCGCCGAACTCGGCCCACAGCGGCCCGCCCTCGGGATCGTCGAGGAACTGCAGCAGTGTCTGCTCGTGATTGCCCATCAGGGCCCGCACCTCGAAGCCCGAGACGCCGGCGGACGCGGCCTTCAGCGCCTCGACCCGGTCGATCACCCCGGCCGAGTCCGCGCCGCGATCGACATAGTCGCCGACGAACACCAGCACCGGCCGGTCCTGGCGGTCCAGCCCCGCGAAGTCGGCGGCCACGGCGTCGAGCAGGTCGTCGAGCAGGTCGAGGCGGCCGTGGATGTCGCCCACGGCGTAGACCACCCGCCCGCCGGTGCTGGCGGCCTTGGCCTTGGACGCGGACTTGGAACGCAGGAAGCGAAAGACCATGGGCTCTGACGACGGGGAAAACGAGGCTTCAAACTGCCTCAGCCGCTTGCATGCGGCAACTGTCGCTGCACGCCATTGTTAACACGAAATACACCGAGAATTTGCACGGCAATTTCACCGCGAAAGTTCAGAGACTATTATCAATAATACCAAATAAACTAGATCGCTTATTCGTTAAAACACCAAGCATTTTGATCCGATATTCAATGGAAGATCACAGGATGGACTCACGAATTTCGCGAGACCACCATGAAGATCTCCGCATTTCTTGGATCCGCCGCCGTCGCCCTGAGCGCGATGATCGCCGCCGCGCCCGCCATGGCCGCGCCGCCGGCCTTCATGCCGCATGGCGCCCCGGCCGCGGCCCCTCCGGGCTTCAAAGCCTTGTGCCAGCGGGATCAGACCAGCTGCATCGCGCCGCCGCAGAGCGTCGCCGCCCTGGCCGTGGACGCCAATTCGGCCGCCATCAACACCTCGTCGATCGGCGAGCGCCGCCTGACCTGGGGTTCGGCGCCGCTGGCGGTCTCGGCTGTAGAAGAAGACGAAGATACTTCGGTCCAGACGATCGAAGTCCTGCGCGCCGTGCGCCCGGACGTTAACATTCGCCTGAGCTCGCTGGACCAGACCCTGGCCGCCCTGCTGGCGACGACGCCCGCCGCCGCCCCTGGCCCCGCCGCCGCCGGCATGACGCTGGCCGCGGACGTCGACGGCCTGGCCCGCCTGACCCGCGACCAGATGAAGCTGATCAACGAGATCAATCGCCAGGTGAACCGCGAGGTCCGCAAGGCCGACGACTTCGATCTCTACGGCCTGGCCGAGTATTGGTCGCTGCCCAAGGTCATCGACGGCAAGATGTACGGCGACTGCGAGGACTATGCGCTGGAGAAGCGCCGCCGCCTGATCGAAGCGGGCGTGCCGGCCTCGGCCCTGTCGATGGCCGTCGCGGTCACCGCCCGCGGCGAAAGCCACGCCGTGCTGCTGGTCGCCTTCGACCAGGGCGACTGGGTGCTCGACAACCTGACCCCCTGGGCCACGCCCTGGAGCGAACTGAACTACCGCTGGATCGAGCGCCAGGTGGCCGGCTCGTCGGCCTGGGTCTCGGTGAGCTGAGCCCCGGCCCTCCCGGATTTCAGCCCAAAGAGAAAGGCCTCGCCCCGGATCCCGGAGCGAGGCCTTTGTTCTCGGTGCGGCGTCTGCCGGCCGCGGGGGCTGGGCGGGATCGACATTCACCGGTCTGAGCCCATTTTCACCGAGCCTCCCCGCGAAGGCGGGGATCCAAACCGAGGTTGGGTTCGATCCACGGTCGCGCCTCATCCTGAAATCCAGCTTGGGTCCCCGCCTTCGCGGGGATGCGCGGATTTGAAGGTCGCAAATAGCTGAATGTCGATACGCCCAGGGCTCGAACCCGATAAGCCCCTCAAGCCGTCATCCCGGCCGAAGGGCCGCGCAGCGACCCGCAGAGCCGGGACCCAGGGGTCGCCTCACTGCGCTTGGCCCCCTGGGTCCCGGATAGCCTCTCCGAGGCTTCCGGGATGACGAGCAAGATGGGATCAATGGTCCTGGATCATCCCGGCGCCAGCCGTTGGGTGCAGACCCTAGTAGGCGTTCTCGGCCAGCAGCAGGTGCGGCACGGTCAGCAGGATGATGCGGATGTCGCTGAACAGCGACCAGCCGTCGATATAGGCGATGTCGGCCTTGACGCGCGCGGCCATGGCCTCGACGTCGGTGGTGCCGCCGCGTAGGCCGCGGATCTGGGCCAGGCCCGTCAGGCCGGGCTTGGCCTGGAAGCGCATGTGATAGGTCGAGATCAGCGCGCCGTAATAGGCGTCGTGCGCCATGGCGTGCGGTCGCGGACCGACCAGCGACATGTCGCCCTTCAGCACATTGAGCAGCTGAGGCAGCTCGTCGATGCTGGTGGTGCGCAGGATCTTGCCGATCTTGGTGATGCGGTCGTCGTCGCGCTTGGCCTGGACGACCTTGTCCCCGTTCTCTTCGCAGCGCATCGAGCGCAGCTTGAAGATCGTGAACGTGCGGCCGTTCAGCCCGCCCCGCGTCTGGCGGAACAGGATCGGACCAGGAGACTCGAGTTTGATCAACAGCGCCGCGAGCAGAAGCACGGGCGCGAAAAAGATCAGTGCAAGGCCTGAAACGACGACGTCGATCACACGCTTGCCGGGGTCGACAGCCACGCGCGGAAGAATCTCCGACGGGACGCCGCCCATGAGTTCGGTGTTCGAGCTTCCGCTCACAGCGCAACCCCCTATCCCACCACACACAAAACGAAGCCCGCCCCACTTCGTATCTAACTACCTAATGCAACTCTTCGACGACGTCGCGCGGAAACTGATACTTAACCATAAATATAGTGACATTGCATAAACCCTGTTCCTTCACCCAGGCTTTAGGGTCAGCGAACTAGGCTGTAGTCGCGTAGGGAGGGCCTGCGCGTAGGACTTCGAGTTCCATGCCGCACGTCAATCTCTCGCTGAACAGCCTCGCCCAGACGATCCCGGCGCCGCGCCGCCTGCCGCGCGCCATCGGCTGGGGCCTCGCCGCCGTCGTTTCGGCCGGCATGTGGTACGCGGCGGTCGAAGCCGTCCGCCTGCTGTTCTGATCCCGCGATCCTGATCTCCGGCTCCCGACGGCGTCGATCGACGCCGTGATCGGGGCTCGGTTCAGGGCCGAAGACCCAGCGCCGAAAGCTCCAGCGCCATGCCCACCCGGCCCGCCGGGTTGCGGATGCTGTTGGCCAGGGCGATGAGCCGCTTGGGCTTGCGGCGCAGGCGCCATTCCGCGTCCAGATGATAGAGCGCCTGCGTGCGCGCTTCGGGCGTCAGCCTATCCCAGCGCTCGAAGGCGAAGACCGTCCGCGCGCGGAACAGCCCCGCCTGCAGCGGCGCCACCAGATATGACCGCTCCAGGGCCTGCGAGGCGGCCAGCTCCCGGCCCGCCGCGGCCTCGACCGCCGCCCGCCGCAGCCAGGCCGCGCCCGAGCCCGGCCGCAGGGCCATCTCGCGGCGGCTCAGATCTTCCAGCTTCGCCAGGTCTTCCCGCGACGGCGCGCCGCGCGACACGTCGCGCTCGATACGCCAGGCCAGGACGTCGGCCGAGGCCGTCGGCCAGGCCGAGAGGTCGCCGCCCAGCTTGGTCGCCAGCATCGGCGCGGCCGCGCCGATCGCCACCAGGCAGCAGGCCACGGCGCCGGCCAGCATCAGGCGCGCGGGCAGCGCCGCGGGCGCGGCGCGGACTTCACGGCGCCCCGCCGTCGCCATGCCGCCGACCACGCCGAGGCCCACGGCGGCCAGGGCCTGGATGGCCGGCGCCTGCAGGGCGAAGTCGCTGAGGCCATGGACCAGGAACACCGCCGCGGCGCACACCGCGCCCCGCGACCAGACCGAGACGCCGTCCGAGCCTAGGGCGGCGCGGCCGATCGGGGCCAGGCGCTCGAGGAACAGGGCCGCCATCAGCACCGCGCCGACCACGCCGGCTTCCTCCAGCCACTGGACATAGAGATTGTGCACCGCGCGGACGTCGTAGAGCGCCGGCAGGCTGTCCTGGGTAACGACCAGCTGGTTGACCGTCGGGAATGATCCCAGGCCGTAGCCGAACCACGGCGCGGCCAGGAAGGCGCGCCAGTGCGGCTCGACGATGCGGGCGCGCAGGTCGAGATGCTGCTGGGCCATGCCGAAGCGCTCGAGCACCAGGCCCGCGCCGTTGAACACCAGCACCCCGGCGACCAGCAGGGCGACCAGCGCGTAGAACACCGCCGCCTTGCGCGAGGCGCCGCGTCCGGAGAACAGCTCCCAGGCGGCGAACAGGCCCACCCCGAAGACCGCCGCGACCACGCCGCCGCGCGAGGCGGTCATCAGCAGGCAGACCAGCAGCAGGGCGCTGAGCCCGGCCAGGCCCACGGCCCGCGGGTCGCCCTTGCGCAGCATGCGCGCCCCGCCCCGGCGCAGCCGCGCGGCGAGGGCGGCCACGGCCATGACCAGGGCGGCGGCGAAGACGGTGGCGGCGGTGTTGGGTCCCAGCAGGGTGGCGCGCATCCGGCCAAGGCCGCGCACCGAAACGTACTGCGCCAGGGCGCCGGCGGCGTAGACCGCCATGGCGGCCAGCAGGCAGAACAGCAGGCGGCGGCCCCGGGTCTGCGAGGCGCCGATCACCCGCGCGGATACATAGAGGCAGAACAGGCCCAGCAGGTTGACGACGTTCAGCAGCACGGCCGAACGGTCCAGCGTCGTGGCGCCGAGGACCTGGGGAACATAGGACCAGACCGGGTGGGCGCCGTCGGGCGTCCAGGGCGTCAGCGGCCACAGCACCGCCGCCAGCAGCAGGGCCGCCAGCAGGCCCGGGACCAGCCATCCGCCCAGCCGGGCGAAGTCGCGGCGGGCCCAGCCGCAGCCGGCCAGCAGGCCGACGAGGAACAGGGCGTAGAGCGCCGAGAAGCCCGCGGCCACGGCGATGTCGCTGGCCCCGAAGGCCAGGATCGCGGCGAACACCAGGCCCGTCAGGGCCACGCAGGCGGCGGTTTCGGACCCCGCTAGCCGCCGGGTCCGCCCCGCGTCAGTCGGCATAGTACTTTCGGTAGCTCTTGTAATAGTAGCCGGCGTCGCCGTAGCCGTAGCGGGACTGCGCCTTCAGATCCATCTGGGTCAGGGCCACGCCGGCCAGGAACACGCCGCGGCCTTGCAGCAGCGCCAGGGCCGAGGTGATGGCCTTGACCGGGGTGCGCTTCCAGCGGGCCAGCATGACCACGGCGTCGGCGTGCGGCGCCAGGATGCGGGTGTCGGCGATGGCCAGCAGCGGCGCGGTGTCGAGCAGCACGACCTCGAAACGCTGGCGCAGTTCGGCCAGCAGGCGCTGGAAGGCGACCGAGCCGAAGACGTCGCGCGGGGTGTAGGCCGACTTGACCAGCGGCAGGACCTTGGCGCCGCTTTCGTCGGCCACCAGGGCCTGGTCGAGCGACGCCGCGCCGTTCAGCACCTCGATGAGGCCCACGGTCGGCGCCGACGGCAGGAAGCGGTTGATCGCGCCCTGGCGCAGGTCGCAGTCGACGACCACGACATTGGCGCCCGAGGCCGCCAGGGTGCGGGCCAGCGAGAAGGTGGTGGTGGTCTTGCCTTCGCCAGGCAGCGACGAGGTGACCGCGATCACCTTCACCGACTCGCCGACCTTGGAGAACAGGATCGCCGCGCGCAGCTTGCGCAGGCTTTCGGCGAAGCTGGAGAGCGGCTTGTTGAGCAGGTAGTCCGGCGGCGTCAGGCCGCGGGCGACGCGGGCGTCGTCCAGGGTCGAGCTGAGCAGCGGCACCGAGCCCAGGTACGAGACGCCCAGGCGGCGCTCGACCTCGTCCTCGGTGAACAGGCCGGCCATCAGGATCTCGGCCAGGATGATGGCGACGACGCCGGCGCCGAGGGCGGCGACCAGGCCGACCATCAGGTTCAGCGACGGCTTGGGCGCGCTGGGCTTGGTCGGGATGGTGGCGCGCGACACCACGCGGGCGTCGGGCTGCTCGATGCCTTGCTGGGCCGTGGTCTGCTTGAAGCGGGCCAGAAGGGATTCATACAGCGTACGGACGGAGTCGGCCTTGCGCTCCAGCTCGCCGAGGCGGATGCCGGCGCGGTTGTTGCCGGCCAGGGCGCCGCGGGCGGCCCCGACGCTGCCGGCCATCGAGCCGGTGCGCTGGCGGGCGACCTGGGCCTGGGCCTCGAGGTTGGAGATGATGCGCTTGATCTCGGCCTGGATCTGCCCGTCGATGTCGGTCAGTTCGCGGCGGGCCTTCAGCAGGTCGGGGTGGCGGTCGCCGTAGCGGCCCGACAGGTCGGCGACGGCGGCGCTCTTTTCGGCGCGCTGCTTGCGCAGCTGCTGCACGACCGGCGAGTTCAGCGACTCCCCGACGTCCTCGCCGGTGCTGCCGCGGGCCAGCTGGCTGCGGGCGATGTTGAGGCGGGCGTCGGTCTCGGCCTGTTCGGCGCGGGCGCCGGCCAGCTGCTGGTTCAGGCCCGAGATCTCCTGCTCGGTCAGGGTGGCGCCCTGGGCGCTCATCAGGTTGTTGGCGATCTTGTACTGCTGGACGTCGGCCTCGGCCTGCTGCAGCTCGCCGCGCAGGTCGGCGACGCGGGTGTTCAGCCAGTCGTTGGCCTGGCGGGTCGCGTCGAACTTCGCTTCCAGCTGTTCGGTCAGGTAGAGGTCGGCGAAGGCGTTGGCCAGCTTGGCGGCCGTGGCCGGATCGGGGTGGGTGTACTGCACCGCGATCAGGTAGGTCACGCCCGAGCGCTTGACGGCCAGGCCGCTCAGCACGCGGTCGACGACGCGCTCGCGGCGGCGCTGGAGCTCGATGTCGCTGACCTTCTGAGCCGGGGCGACGGTCTTCTGCAGGAAGGGCAGCCAGGCGCGCACGCCCTTGGCGCCGGCCAGGCTGGGATTGAAGTAGGGATCCTGCTCCAGCTTCAGCTTCTGGACCACGCGGTCGGCCAGCGAGCGCGAGCGCAGGACCTCGACCTCGGTGTCGACCACGGCGCTGTCGGCCGGCAGGCCGGAAAGCACCGCGCTCATGTCGGGCGTGACCTGCTCCTGACGCACGTCCAGCATCACCTGGGCCGAGGTCGAATAGGTCGGCGTCTGCTGCAGGGTGTAGAGCACGACGGCCACGAACACCGCCAGGGCCACCGCCGCGAACAGCCTCAGGCGCCGCCGGAAGACGGCGATGACGACGTTCAGGTCAAACGCGGGCCCTCCGACGTCGGACGTCGGAGCGGGTTGGGTCTCGAAGGTCGAGCCGTCCATGATGCGCACTCTTCACTGGTCGAATGATCCCCCGCCTAGCGAAGGACCGTGACCTATTTCAGGCCTGGAGCTTGTCCATTACCGACGAAAACATCGGCAATGGATTAACCGGCTCCAATTCAGACAATCAAAACACGGCGGCCGATGAAATTTTCAGCCGCCGGGTCTTAGAACTGCAGGGCGACCGAGGCCGCCAGCTTGTTGTCGGTGAAGCTCTTGGACTTGTCGACGCCGTCAGACTTGGTCTTGGCGTAGGTGTAGGTCAGGAAGACGCCGACGCGGCGGTTCATCAGATAGGCCGCCGAAAGCTTGCCGCCCGTGCGCTTGTCCGCCCGGTCGATGCCGTCGTAGTCGTCCTTGCCGTAGTTGGCCTGGCCCGACAGCAGCACGTTGCGCAGCAGTTCGTGGTCGACGGCGACCGAGCTGTTGGTCGACACGTAGCCCTGCGAGGCCAACACCACGGCTTCCTCGATGTTGCGCGAGGCGTTGAAGGTGACCGTCGTCAGTTCGGTGGGGAACCACTCGACCTTGGTCTTGGTGCTGAAGCCGCTGACGTCACGGCTGCCGCCGGCGAAGTTGTCGTAGGTCTGCTTCATGTAACCGGCGTCGACCTGGCCGCGGACGGCCTGGGCCAGTTCGAAGTCCACGCCGGCGGCCAGGTTGTAGCCGTCGGAGTCGCGGGTCTTGGTGATGTCGTAGCGGCGCGAGTCGCCGGTCAGCGAGACGTAGAAGGCGGTGTCCGGGCTGACCGCGTAGTCGGCCTTGACGCCGTAACGGATCTGGTCGCGGTCGCGGAAGTCCTGGTCCAGGGCGGTCGTGCCGCCGCCGGTCACCGCCAGGCGGCCGTCGTCATAGTCGAACGAGCGGCTGTTGAGGTCGCCGGTGATGCGCAGGCGGTTGAATTCCTTGACGCCCTTCAGGGTGGCCGTGACCAGCGAATACTCGATCGGGGCCAGCGAGGCGGTCGGCGATTCCGGCGCCGAGCGCGGCTCGATCAGCTTCTGGTACTGCAGCGAACCGGAGATGTTCGAGCCGCGCACCACGTCGAGACGACCGTTGACGCCGAGGGTGTATTCCTCGTTGTTCTCGGTGTCGTTCTTCGAATAGCGGTTCACCGAGGTCGAGGCGAAGGCGCCCAGCGAGTGGCGCGACCAGTCCGAGCGCAGCGCCAGTTCGGGCTTCACGCGCCAGATGGTGTCGCTCGTCTCGCCGGTGGCGACCGCATAGATGTTGTCGTCGCGCTCGGCCTCGATCGTCAGTCGCGGATAGGCCATGAACGCGCCGAGGCGAACGCCGGCGGCCTCATAGTCCGGGCGCGGACGCTGGCGCACGCTGACGTGCTTGTCACGCTTGAAGCTGGTGGCCGCGTCCTGCGCAGCCGCCACCTGCGGCGCGGCCGCGACAAGCACGGCCGCGACCGCGGCTGAAGCCAGAATTTTCATTATCCATCCCCACTTCGACGGCCATCAGCCGTCTTTTCGGAAACCCGACACAAACAAAAAGGGTTCGCCGATCAAACCCGAGGGCGCCGAGGCGCCGAAGTCTTGCCGGCGATCAGGTGCCGCAATAGTCCGCGATGACGCCCGCGCAGGCGTCGTACTGCGCCGCCGGGGCGTCGCCGCCGCCGGCCGCGCCGCCGTCCAGGCTGGACAGCACGGTCACGGAGTCGCCGCCGTCGGTGGCCGCCGTGGTGAGGCTGCCGGTCGCGCCGGTGGCCGCGGCCACCTGGGCGCCCAGTTCGGGCGAGACGAGCGTAGCGATGTCGACGGCCATCGTGCCGGTGATCAGGCCGCTGGCGGCGGCCTTGGTCAGGGCCGCGACGATCACCGCCGGCGTGGCGCCGGACTTGGCGAGGGCGGCGGCGACGGCGGCGGCGACGGCGTTCTGCTTGCCCGCGGCGTCGAGCGCGGCGTAGCCGGCGTCGGCGGCCGCGGCGGTCGCCGCGTCGGTGATCACCTGCTGCAGGTCGTCAGCGGTGGGCGGCGCCGGTGCGGCGGCCGTGGCGGGAGCCTGCAGGGAGGCCGCGATCGACGCCAGCGGCGCGACGGCGATGACCAGACCCAGCGCGGCGGCTCGAGCGAAACGCGATGTCATGGTTTACCCCCATTAGTAATGCGCGTTTTCCTATAGGCCTCAACCCGCGGCTATTCCAAGCCCTAATTCTCGGACTTAAGTTAATTTGCCGGGCGTAGAGGCGTCGTTTGCACAGAAGCGAAACAATCCCTGCTCGACCTGCTTGTAGCCGGATCAATTCTTAGGACATGCCTGTGACGTGGGCATGAAGGCCTCGCTCAACCACCGTTACATCCTGGCAGGCGAATATTTCTCGCGGGGCGCTCGTCGACTCTTCCAGAGTCCATCAAGCTTGGCCTTAGAGTCATGGATGTAAGTAAAGGAAGGTCAAGATTATTGACCGCGCGATATCGACCGACGATGCGGGCGATAGACTAGCGCCGGCGGCGCGCCATGCGGCGCAGGCCCCGCAGCAGCGGTCGCTCGACACTGGGCCAGATCAGCAGCCCGACCAGGAAAAGGATGACGGCGACGGCGACGATCACGATACAACCCCAGGGCGTTTGAACCCTTATAGTCCTAACGTGACCGTTTGTCCGGCCCCTTTACGCGAGGGCGCCTAGCCGCCCTCGCCGCCGGCGATCAACACCGCGCGCATGGCCTGCGCCTGCTCGGGCGAGACGCCCATGGCCGCGAGGATCGGCGAGGGGGTGCGCACGTCCCAGCTGCTGCGCGGGCCGATGGTGATCCCGCCGTCGACCACCAGGTGCGTGCCGGTGACGAAGGCGCTGTCGTCGCTGGCCAGATAGAGGGCGGCGCGGGCGATGTCGTCGGGCAGGCCGGCCTTGGCGATCGGCTGGATCTTCGGGCCGATCTCGGCGACGCGGGCGGCCATCTGGTCGGCGACGTCGCGCGGCAGGCCGATCGAGGCGCCGAAGATCGAGGTGGCGATCAGCCCCGGACAGAGGGCGTTGACCCGGATGCCCAGCGGCGACAGCTCGGCCGCCGCGCAACGGCTCATGTGGATCACCGCCGCCTTGGCCGCCGAATAGGCCAGCGGCCCGAAGCCCGCCTGCAGGCCGGCGATCGAGGCGGTGTTGATGATCGAGCCGCCGCCCCGCGCCAGCATGGCCGGCACGGCGTGCTTCATGCCCAGCACCGGCCCGCGCACCAGCACGGCGAAGGTGGCGTCCCAGGCCTCGCCGGTGATCTCGGCCGCGCCGTGCGGCGCGCCGCCGTGGCCGGCGTTGTTGAACAGGATGTCGAGCCCGCCGAAGGCCTGCGTCGCCAGATCGATCGCCGCGGCGATGTCGGCCTCGACCGTGACGTCGCAGCGGGCGAAGCGCACGGCGTCTGGAAAGCGCTTTTCGAGGATCTCGCCCTTCTCGACCTGCAGGTCGGCGGCGACCACGCGGGCGCCCTGCGCGACGAACAGTTCCACGGCTCCCAGGCCGATGCCCGAGCAGGCCCCGGTGACGACGGCGACCTTGCCGTGCAGACGTCCGCCCATGCGGCTTCCTCCCTTGGCTCGCGGCCTCTGGAGGCGGGCCGCTCAGCGCGGGCGGATCATGGAATGGAGTAACGGGAAGGACCAGCCTTCCCCTTGGGTCAAGCTGGCGGGGGTCAGGCGCGGGAGATCAACCGGCGGAGGGCCGGCCGGCGGCCGAGCCGAACACGCGGGCGATCATCGGACGGCCGGCGGCCGGGCGACGGGTCACCAGGCTGAAGACCAGCCACAGGGCGCACGGCACCAGCATCACGGCCCAGGCCAGCACGAGGCCGGCCAGGCCGAAGGCGGCGCAGACGCGCTGCCAGACATTGGCCTGTTCGGTCGCGCGGCGGCGCGGCTTTTCGATCTTCAAACCCATAGGTCCCCCACGGACTTCAGATTCAAGGCTTGAGCGCCGGCGCCCGTCGATACGCCTCGGGCGACACTTCGTTTTTCTTCTTGCCCGGCTTGAGCTGCCGCGCAAGGGCGTTCTTGGCGTCGACCATCGCCGGACCGAACAGGTGCCAGGGCTCGACGCAGTAACGGGTGAACAGGCGCTGCGGATCGGCCATCAGCCGGAACAGCCACTCCATGCCCACCTGGCCCATCCAGCGCGGCGCGGCCAGCTGCACGCCGGCCTCATAGTCGAAGGCGCCGCCGACCGTGAAGCCGACGCAGGGGTCGAGCTTCTTGTGGTTCTCCAGCAGCCACTTCTCCTGGCGCGGCATGCCCATGCCGACCAGCAGGACGTCGGGCTTGTAGGCCCGGATCTTCTCGACCACCGCCTCGTTCTCGGCGCTGCCGTCAGTGACGTCGAAATAGCCCTGGTGGCTCTCGACCTGGGCCGTCGGCCAGTCGCGGCGGATGTTGTCCAGCGCCGCCTCGGCCACGCCCGGGGCGCCGCCGACGAAGAACACCTTCCAGTTTTCCTTGGTGGCCCGCGCCCAGAAGTCGTTGCGCCAGTCGAGATAGGTGCAGCGATGGAAGCGGCGGCTGGCCCGGCCCACGATGCGGGCCCAGAAGATCAGCGGCACGGAGTCGACCTCGATCAGGTCGGCCGACTTGAAGAAGTCGACGATCTGCTGGTCCTTCTGGATCAGGTAGAGGCTGTGCAGGTTGTGGTTGGCGACGACCGCGCCCTTGCCGGCCGAGATCCGGCCCGCCACGAAGTGGAAGACCTCCTCGGGGCGCACGAGATCCATCTCGCCCCCGAGCACCTTCACGCGCTCTTCGGGACGCCGGTTCATGCGGAACGGGCGGCGCGTCTCCAGCGGATACGCGTCGCGAGCGGGAAGGAACATCTGAACGCCGCCTCCGACTATTCGAAGAGCAGCAATAGCTCAGGTGACCTAACCGCTTCGCTAAAGGACGTCCTTAGCGAGATTTAACCGTATGATTTTACTGCTGTTTCATTGTGGGACGGCAGCCCCTCTCCTCCCGTCATTCCCGCCCTTGTGGCGGGAACCTCTGGGTCCGCTCGTACGTGAGGCGCAAGCGGCGTGCGCGGCACGCCGCCTCATCCGCCCTTGCGGCTGATAGAGGGGTTCCCGCCACAAGGGCGGGAATGACGGGCGTTCAGAGTGCTCAGTCCACCGTCACCACGACCTTGCCCATGGCCTTGCGGCTGGCCAGGTGGGCGATGGCGTCGCCGGCTTTTTCCAGGGGGAAGCGCTCGGAGACGTATGGCTTGATCTTGCCGGCGGCGTAGAGGGCCATCAGCTCGCGGACATTGGCCGCGTGGCCGGCCGGATCGCGGGCCACGGCCGCGCCCCAGAACACGCCGACGATGTCGCAGGACTTCAGCAGGGTCAGGTTCAGCGGGATCTTCGGAATGCCCGACGGGAAGCCGATCACCAGCATGCGGCCGCCCCAGCCGGCGGCGCGGATGGTGGCCTCGGAATAGTCGCCGCCGACCGCGTCATAGGCCACGTCCCAGCCGTTGGGGCCGCAGGCGGCCTTCAGCTGGTCGGCCAGGGCCTTCTGGCCGTCCTTGTCGAAGGGGCCGCGGGCATAGACAACGCCGGCGTCGGCGCCGCGCGAGATGGCCAGGTCCACCTTCTCCTGGCTGGAGGCGGCGGCGATGACCCGCGCGCCCATGGCCTTGCCCAGCTCCACGGCCGCAAGGCCCACGCCGCCCGCCGCGCCGAGCACCAGCAGGGTCTGGCCGGGCTTGAGGAAGCCGCGGTCCTTCAGCGCGTAATAGGAGGTGCCGTAGGTCAGGATGAAGGCCGAGGCCTCGTCGAAGGGCATGGCGTCGGGGATCGGCGTGCAGCGGGCGGCCTCGACCGCTAGCTTGTCGGCCATGCCGCCCCAGCCGGTGGAGGCCAGCACCCGCTGGCCGACCTCGAGCGTCGTGACGCCCTCGCCGAGCGCGGCGACCACGCCCGAGACCTCGCCGCCCGGCGCGAAGGGGCGGGTCGGCTTGAACTGGTACATGTCCTGGATGATCAGCAGGTCGGGATAGTTGACCCCGCAGGCCTTGACGTCGATCAGCACCTGGCCGGGCGCGGGGACGGGATCGGGCAGCTCCTCCAGCACCAGGGCCTCGGGTCCGCCGACCGCCTTGCTGAGCACCGCCTTCATCTCGCTTCTCCCGTATTCTTTCTTTAGAACGCCGACGCTAACGCAGGCCGCGCGGCCAAGGAAGCAGAATGTCAAACAAGCGTTTTACTCTCGCCCTGCACGGCGGCGCCGGCGCCAAGCGCGGCCATGACTATTCGGTGGAGATCGCCCACATGCGCGGCCTGATCGAGGCCGGGCGCGAGCGGCTGGCGGCCGGCGCCTCGGCGCTGGACGTGGTGGTCGAGACGGTTGCGGCGCTGGAGGCCTCGGGTCTCTACATCGCCGGCAAGGGCGCCTCGCCCAACGCCGCGGGCGAATACGAGCTGGACGCCAGCCTGATGGACGGGGCCACGACCCGCGCCGGCTCGGTGGCCGCGCTGCAGGGCTTCGCAAGCCCGATCCTGGCCGCCCGGGCGGTGATGGAGAAGACCCCGCACGTGATGCTGGCCGGCGAAGGCGCCATGAGCTTCGCCCGCGCCCAGGGCCTGGAGACGGTCGAGGACCCGGAGGCCTACTACACCCGCGCCGGCGCCTTCGAGGACAACGCCGCGCCTGACATCCTGCCGACCGGCACGGTCGGCTGCGTGGCGCTGGACCAGGAGGGGCGCCTGGCCGCCGCCACCTCGACGGCGGGCGTGTTCGGCAAGCTGCCGGGCCGGGTGGGCGACAGCCCCGTCATCGGCGCGGGCGCCTGGGCCGACGGCTGGGCCGCGGTCTCGTGCACCGGCCAGGGCGAATACTTCATCCGCACCGCCGTCGCCGCCCAGATCGCCCACCGCATCCGCTTCGGCGGCCAGAGCCTGGAAGAGGCCGCCAAGGGCGCCATCGAAGGCGTCGCCGAACTGGGCGGCCACGGCGGTCTGGTGTCGGTCGATCGCGAGGGCAATGTCGCCATGCCGTTCGCCTCCAGCGGCCTCAAGCGCGCGGCCCTGCTGCCCGACGGGACCATCGTCGCCGAGGCGTTCTGATTTAGCTCGAAACCAGGTGCCAACCGGGAGGCGAGCGGGTTAGCTTCGCCTCATGTCGCGTCGCGTCGCCGTCCTTCCCATTCTGCTGTGCCTGGCGGCCTTCGCCCAAGCGCTTCCGGCGCGCGCCGACGTCGCGCTGGACGCCGGCTGGATCCGCCGGGTCGAGACGGGCGAGGTGGCGCTGGACGTCCGCGCCGATCCCCGCACGCACGGCGGCGAGGTGCGGGCGGCCATCGACATCGCCGCCCCGCCGCAGGTGGTCTGGCGGACGATCCTGGACTGCGACCGCGCCGCCCGCATGACGCCGGGCGTGCGCCGTTGCACGGTGCTGTCGCGCTCGGCCGACGGCCGGGCCGAGACCCGCGAGCACCGGGTGAAGTGGAGCCTGCTGCTGCCGCCGCTGCGGTCGGTGTCGGAACTGGCCCTGGCGCCCTATCGCAGCATCGCCTTCCGCTGCATCGACGGCGACATCCGCGACTGCCAGGGCCGCTGGCTGCTGACGCCCCTGGCCGGCGGGGCTGGCACCCGGGTGATCTACGAGAACCGCGCCAGCGCCCCGTTCGGCCTGCCCTCGGGCGTCGTGGCCTCGGCCATGCGCCGCGACGTGCCCGCCGCCCTGCTGGCCCTGAGGCGCGAATGCCTGGAGACCCGCCCGTGACGCTTGTCCCGCCGCCCGAACCCCTCTGGCTGTTCGACGGGGTGTGCAATTTCTGCTCGGGTTCGGTGCGGACGGTGCTGGCCATCGATCGCAAGGGGATCGTGCGCTTCACGCCGATCCAGTCGGACTACGGCCGGCAATTGGCCCTGGCGCACGGGATCGATCCGGACGATCCGGCCAGCTTCCTGCTGCTCGACGGCGGCCGCGCGCTGGAGAAGAGCGCCGCGGTGCTGGCCCTGCTGAGGCGACTGGGCGCGCCGTGGTCGTGGCTGGCGGTCATCGGCGTAATTCCCGAGCGCTGGCGCGACGCGGCCTATGACTGGCTGGCGGCCAATCGCTACCGGCTGATGGGCAAGAAAAGCAGCTGCATGATCCCGACGCCGCAGCAGAGAGCCCGCTTCGTGCTGGAGCCGCCGACCGCATGACCCCGCCCCGCAAACGCGTCGTCCTGGTCGGGGCCACCGGCGTCTTCGGCTCGCGCCTGGCGCGGATGCTGGCCCGCCGGCCCGACGTCGAGCTGGTGCTGGCCGCCCGGCGGCTGGGACCGCTGGAGGCGTTCCAGGCCGAACTGACGCGGGATCACCCCAGGGCCCGCATCGAGGTCGCGGTCGTCGATCGCGAACGGCCCGCGACTCTGGCCGCCCTGAAGCCGTTCGTCGTGGTCGACGCGGCCGGACCGTTCCAGGGCCAGGATGCGGCCTTTCCCGCCGCCGTGCTGGCGGCCGGCGCGCACTATGTCGACCTGGCTGACGCACGCGACTTCGTCGCCGCCTTTCCCGAGCGCCTGGCGGTTCCGGTCAAGGCGGCGCAGCGCTGGGCGATCACCGGGGCCAGCTCGACCCCCGCCCTGACCTGCGCGGCGGTCGATCGCCTGACCGAGGGCTGGACGCGGATCGACCGCATCGAAGCGGCGATCTCGCCCGGGGCGCGAGCGCCGCGCGGCCTGTCGGTGGTGCGGGCCATCCTGCGCTGGGCCGGCGCGCCGGTGGCGGTGTTCACCGACGGCCGCGAGACCATGCGGCCCGGCTGGAGCGCGCCCCGGCGCCTGGTGTTTCCGGGGCTTGGCCGGCGCTGGGTGAGTCTCGCCGAGACGCCCGACCTCGACCAGCTGAAGAGCCGCTACGCCCCGACTCGCGACGCCCTGTTCGGGGCCGGGCTGGAACTGGCGCCGCTGCACCTGGGCCTGTGGGGCCTGAGCCTGCTGCGCCGCTGGAAGCTGCTGCCGGCGCTGGAGCCGCTGGCCGTGCTGCTGAACGCCGGCGCGGGCCTCTTGGCGCCGTTCGGCTCGGACCGGGGCGGCATGACCGTGCGGGCCGAGGGCCTGGACGCGACGGGCGCGCCGGCGCTGGCCCGCTGGAGCCTGTGGGCCGAGGAGGGCGCGGGACCCAACGTGCCGGCCGCCCCGGCGGCGGCCATGGTCGCGACGCTGCTGGACGAGCGCCTGGGTGCGCCCCGGGCCGCGCCTTGCGTCGGCCTGGCTCCCCTCGAAGACCTGCTGGCGCCGCTGGCCGGCCTGCCGATCCAGACGCGGATCGACCGCGCCGCCCCGGCCGCGCCCGGCCTCTTCCCCCGCGTGCTGGGACCCGCCTTCGACGCCCTGCCGCCGGTGGTGCGGGCCGCGCACGACGGCGCGGCGGCGGTGACGATGGAGGGCCGCGCCCGCGCTAGAGGCGGTCGGGGCCTGGCGACCCTGGCCCGGCGACTGCAGGGTCTGCCCGCGCCGGGCGCCCACGCCCTGGCGGTGAGCATCACGCCAGAAGCGGGCGGCGAGACCTGGGCCAGGCGGTTCGGCGCCCGGACCTTCCGCTCGAGGATCTCGGCCGCGGCCGACGATCCGTTCGCCTTCGAGGAGGCCGTCGGTCCGCTGACCTTCCGCTTCCACGCGGCGGCGCGGGGCCAGGACTTTTCGTGGATCTTCGAGGGCTGGCGGCTGGGCCCCCTGCCCCTGCCGGCCGCCTGGGGTCCGCGCGTGCGCGCCTACACCTTCGCCTGCGACGGGAGCTATCGGTTCCGGGTGCTGGTGGCCCATCCGTGGCTGGGCGTGGTGTTCGGCTATGCCGGACGGCTGGGCGGCTGAAGCCGCGCCTCAGCCCTTGCGCAGGCGGGCGTTGATGGCCGGGCGGCAGATCGACAGGGCCAGGATCAGCGGGGCCAGCATCACAGCCACGATGTAGCGCTGCCAGTTGTCTGCCCGCTTGATGAAGTAGCGCGACAGGCCCACGCCCTTGTGGAACTCGACCTTGACCGGGTGCTCCAGGCTGGTGTGGCCCAGGTGGACGACCCGCGCGTCGGGATGAAACAGCACCTGGCCGCCGGCCTGGCGGGCGCGCCAGCACAGGTCGATGTCCTCGACGTGCAGGAAATAGCCCTCGTCGAAGCCGGCCAGGGCGTCGAAGTCGCGGCGGCGCAGCGAGAAGCAGGCTCCCGAGATGGTCGGCACCTGGGTGGGCTCGGCCGGCAGCGGCTCGTGCTCGCGGTGGATCTCGAAGCCGGCGAAGCGCTTCACCTTGCGGCTCAGCTGCGACAGGCTCATCAGGGTGGTGACCGGGGTCACCTCGCCGCGGCGGCCGCCGCGCTGCTCGGTGCCGTCGACGTTCATGACCCGGGCGCCCATGACGGTGGGCGTCGGCTGGTCGCGGAAGGCCGTGACCATGCCCGGCACGCAGCCCGGCTGCAGGTTGGCGTCCGGATTGAGGAAGATCAGGTATTCGCCCTGGGCGATCGAGGCGCCGAGATTGGCGCCCTTGGCGAAGCCGACATTGCCGTGCCCCTGCAGCAGCTGCACGCGCGGCTCGGTCAGGCCCAGGGCCCGCAGCATCTCGGCGTCCGACGGCGAGGAGCCGTTATCGACGACGACGAACTCGTCGACCATCGGCTCGGCCAGCACGTGGTGGATGCTGTCGACCAGCGCTTCTCCCGTCCAATACACGACCATCACCACCGAAACCAAAGGCTTGGCGGGTCGCGCCGAGGCGGCGAGGACCGTGAAGGACGGGAGAATGCTGTTCATCAGACCTGCGCAGGCTCTCGAACGCCCTGCGGCGCCTTGGCGCGCACGAGGTCGGGCGGGGTGGCTTCCTGGCCGAGCACGACGAGCGCGTCGTCGAGCGACAGGATCTGCTGACCTTCGCCGCCGAGGCGACGCAGGGCGACCTGACCCGTCTCCGCTTCCTTGCGCCCGACCACTGCGATCACCGGAACCTTGCCGAGGCTATGCTCGCGAATCTTGTAGTTGATCTTCTCGTTACGAAGATCGACTTCCGCGCGCAATCCCATCGCGGTCAACTGCTCGACCACCGTGCGCGCATAATCGTCCGCGTCCGACGTGATCGTGGCCACGACCACCTGGGTCGGCGCCAGCCATAGCGGCAGGTGGCCCGCGTAGTTTTCCAAAAGAATCCCGATGAAACGCTCGAACGACCCCAGGATCGCGCGATGCAGCATCACCGGCCGCTTCTTGGATCCGTCTTCGGCAACGTATTCGGCGTCCAAACGTTCCGGCAAAACGTAATCGAGCTGCAGCGTGCCGCAGGTCCATTCGCGGCCGATGGCGTCCTGGACGATGAAATCGAGCTTGGGGGCGTAGAAGGCGCCGTCGCCCTCGGCGATGACCGGCTCGACGCCGGCCAGGCGCGCGGCCTCGGCCAGCATGCCCTCGGCCTTGTCCCAGAACTCGTCCGAACCGGCGCGCAGCTCCGGACGCGTGGCCAGGGCGATGTACTTGGTCGTCATGCCGAGGTCAGCGTGGATCATCCGCGTCAGGCGGATGAAGCGCTCGGTCTCCTCGACGATCTGGTCCTCGCGGCAGAAGATGTGGGCGTCGTCCTGGGTGAAGGCGCGCACCCGCATCAGGCCGTGCAGGGCGCCCGACGGCTCATAGCGGTGGCAGGCGCCGAACTCGGCCATGCGCATCGGCAGTTCACGGTACGAGCGCTGGCCGACGTTCCAGATCTGGACGTGGCCGGGGCAGTTCATCGGCTTGAGGGAGAGGATTTCGCCCTCGACCGTCTCGCAGACGAACATGTTGGCGCGGTACTTGTCCCAGTGGCCCGAGTTTTCCCAGAAGGTCTTGTCCAGCACCTGGGGCGTCTTGACCTCGATATAGCCGGCGCGGTCGAGGCTGCGGCGCATGTAGGCCTCCAGCGTCTGCCAGAGCTTCCAGCCCTTCGGATGCCAGAAGACCATGCCCCGGCCTTCTTCCTGCATGTGGAAGAGGCCCAGCGCCTTGCCCAGCTTGCGGTGATCGCGCTTCTCGGCTTCCTCGATGCGCTTCAGATAGGCTTCGAGGTCGGCTTCCGAGGCCCAGCTCGTGCCGTAGATACGCTGCAGCTGGGCGTTGTTCTGGTCGCCGCGCCAGTAGGCGCCGGCCAGCTTGGTCAACTTGAAGGCCTTGCCGACGTGCTTGGTCGACGGCAGGTGCGGGCCGCGGCAGAGGTCCTTCCAGTTCCCCTGGCGATAGACCGTGATCGTGTCCGTGCCCGGCAGGTCGCGGATGATCTGGGCCTTGTACTGCTCGCC
This sequence comes from Caulobacter sp. GW821-FHT09B11, assembly GCF_059418205.1. Taxonomy (NCBI): domain Bacteria; kingdom Pseudomonadati; phylum Pseudomonadota; class Alphaproteobacteria; order Caulobacterales; family Caulobacteraceae; genus Caulobacter; species Caulobacter sp. GW821-FHT09B11. The sequence continues at coordinate 214,885 of NZ_JBWKPK010000002.1, forward strand.
GATCTCGTCGAAGTGCTTGATGGCCTCGTCGCGGTCCCAGACCTCGCGCGTGATCTTCTCGTCGCGGTCGACGATCTCCTTCATGCGCTTTTCGATCGTCGCCAGGTCGTCGAGGCTGAACGGCTCGTCGCGGGCGAAGTCGTAATAGAAGCCGTCCTCGACGTTCGGGCCGATCGTCACCTGGGTGCCGGGGAACAGCTCCTGCACGGCCTCGGCCAGCACGTGGGCGGTGTCGTGGCGGATGGTTTCGAGAGCCTCGGGGGCGTCGCGCGTCAGGATCTCGAACTTGCGCTCGCCGGTCAGCAGGTCGGGCGTCAGGGCGCGGTCGAGATCGAGCACCTGGCCGTCCAGCTTGATCAGCAGGGCCTTCTTCTCGAGCGACTTGGAGATGGCGGCGGCGACGTCGCGCCCCGTGGCGCCGTCAGGATACTGACGGGAGGAGCCATCGGGGAAAACCAGATCGATCATTCTTCACACATCCATTTACGCGGCTCGCGCGGCGGCGGCGGGTCGTATCCCCAGCCGCCGAACGGATTGCATCGGCAGATCCGTCGCAGCGCCAGCCAGGACCCCTTGGCGGGTCCGTGATCCTTGAGCGCCTGGGCCGCATACTCCGAGCAGGTCGGCATAAAGCGGCACTGGCGCCCGATGAGAGGCGAGAGCGTCAACTTGTAGGCGCGCAGGCCCAGGTCGACAGTGCGGTCATAAAGGCTCATGCCGGCGCTTTCGCGAACGGAGTCGGGGACTTATCGCACCCGCGAAAAGCTCCGATCAAGCGGCGCCGGCGCTGCTAGTTCGCGTTTGGGCGGCAGCTGTGGCCTTCCGGACAGCCTCGACCGCGGCTTCGAACGCCAAAAGCGTCGAGGCGTGACGGGCGGGATAGTCCTTGACCGGCTCCAGCACGGCGAGCTCCGCAAAGCGGCCAGCGGGAGGCGGACCGTTCGACTTCAGCATAGCGGCCAGGGCGTCGCGGGCCAACTCAAGTTCGGCAAGATCCGCGCCGATCACGTTCGCGCCCAGCACCGCGGCGCTGGCCTGGCCCAGGGCGCAGGCCGAAACCTCCTGCGCGAAGTCGGCGACCGCGCCGGCCTCGACCACGACGTCGACGAGGATGCGGCTGCCGCACAGCTTGGCCGTCTTCTCGGCGCTGGCGTCGGGCGCGGCCAGCCGCCCGGCCCGCGGCATGTTGGCCACGAGCGTCAGGATGCGGGCGCTGTAGAGATCGTCGATCATCCGACTTCAGATGGGACCGCGCCGCGCTCGCGCCAGAGGGCCTCGGCCCGGTCGCGCACGGCCTCGCCCATGGCGGTGAAGGCCGCCTTCAGCGCCTTGCGCTCGTCCTTGCCGATCCACTTGACCAGCAGGCCCATGAACAGCTCGCCGTTCGAGAAGGTGGCGTTGTTGGGCCCCATGTTCTCGACCTCGATGTAGCGGATCGCCGTGACGAAGCCGCCCAGGCGCTGCGAACGCCAGTGCAGCTGCTCGTAGGGCACCCAGTCCTGGACGATCGGCTGGATCACCTTGACCGGGCGATCGCCGATCGCCTCCTCCAGCGTCAGGGCCGTGCCGATCTTCAGCTGGCCGGCGGCCTTGACGTAGAGCGGGTTCCACTGGTGCCAGCTGTCGAAGTCGGACACGACTTCCCAGACGATCTCGGCGGGGGCCTGGACCCCGATGCGGTGCTCGACGGCGCGTTTCATGGTGGCGATCTAGCACATCCAGGGGGTGGAGCTACAGACGTGAACTGGTGGCGGAGGCTGTCGGCGCTTACGCGCCTTCCTTTCCGCCCGTCATTCCCGCCCCTGTGGCGGGAACCCCTGGTTCCGCTCGCACGGGAAGTGCAAGCGACGTGCCCGGCACGTCGCCCCATCCGCCCTTGCGGCGGACAGAGGGTTTCCCGCCACAAGGGCGGGAATGACGGGAGTATGGGGAGCGAAACGCTAGACCCCCGCCTCGCGCTGAAACACCGGCAGGTCCAGCGACGGCGGGGCGAGCCCGGCCTGGCTGAGCAGGTCGTGGGCCTGGCCGCGATGGTGGGTCTGGTGGTTGAAGAGGTGGGCCAGGGTCTTCCACAGCGGGCCGACCACCTCGACGCCGTCGGCCTTGCGCACCCAGCGGAACTGCGCCGCGCAGACCTCGTCGGTGAGGCCGGCGACATAGGCGACGAGATTTTCGTCCTCGGCCGCGCGGGCGGCGCGCAAGGACGCGAGGTCGTCGAACAGCAGGGTGTCGAGGCCGTAGGACGGCAGCGGCGTGCCGGCGAGGCGCGCGGTCCAGATGCGGTCGGTGACCAGCAGGTGGTTCAGGGTCCCGGCGATCGAGCCGAAGAAGCCGCCGCGCGGGGCGGTGAACCCGCCGGGCGGCAGGCCTTCGCAGGCGGCGTGCAGGCGGGCGTTGGCCCAGGCGTTGTAGCCGGCCATCAGGATGAAGTAGTCGCGCATGGGGTCGGCTCCGAACGCGGGCGGGTCGCGGGCCGCCCGGTGCGGAGATGGCGCAGCTTGGCGGGCGGTGCAAGGTTCGGACTGGCCGGGGGCCCTACCCTATCCGCCCGTCATTCCCGCCCTTGTGGCGGGAAACCCTGGTTCCGCCCGCACGTGAAGCGCAAGCGGACCGCTTGCGGTCCGCCCCACTCGCCCTTGCGCTGACAGAGGGGTTCCCGCCACAAGGGCGGGAATGACGGGAGTTTGGGGGAGCCGAGCTAGACCGCCACCTCGAACGCCGCCTCGGTCTTGGCCTTGACCTCGTCGACGCTGACGCCCGGGGCCAGTTCGATCAGCTTGACCGGGGTCTTGCCGCGGTTGATCTCGAAGACGCCCAGTTCGGTGATCAGCAGATCGACCACCCCCGCGCCGGTCAGCGGCAGGGAGCAGGCCTTGAGCAGCTTGGGGGCGCCGGACTTCTCGCAGTGGTCCATGACCACCACCACGCGCTTGACGCCGGCCACCAGGTCCATGGCGCCGCCCATGCCCTTGACCATCTTGCCGGGCACCATCCAGTTGGCGAGGTCGCCCGTCTCGGACACCTGCATGCCGCCCAGGATCGACAGGGCGATGTGGCCGCCGCGGATCATGGCGAAGCTGTCGGCCGACGAGAAATAGGAGCTGGAGTCCAGTTCGGTGATCGTCTGCTTGCCGGCGTTGATCAGGTCGGCGTCCTCTTCGCCCTCATAGGGGAAGGGACCCATGCCCAGCATGCCGTTCTCGCTTTGCAGCGTCACGTGCATGCCCTCGGGGATGTAGTTGGCCACCAGGGTCGGGATGCCGATGCCGAGGTTCACGTAGAAGCCGTCGCGCAGCTCCTTGGCGGCGCGGGCCGCCATCTCGTCGCGGGTCCAGGCCATTACGCTTGTTCCTTCTGGCGCGTGGTGACCCGTTCGATGCGCTTTTCGAACTTCGCGCCCTTGATGATGCGGTCGACGAAGATGCCGGGGGTGTGGATGTTGTCCTTGTCGAGGGCGCCGATCGCCACCAGCTCCTCGACCTCGACGACGGTGGCCTTGCCGGCCGTGGCCATCATCGGATTGAAGTTGCGGGCGGTCTTTCGGTAGACGAGGTTGCCCTCGGCGTCGGCCTTCCAGGCCTTGACGATCGACAGGTCGGCCACCAGGCCGCGCTCCATCACGTACATCTCGCCGTCGAACTCACGGGTTTCCTTGCCCTCGGCCACCAGCGTGCCGTAGCCGGTGCGCGTGAAGAAGGCGGGGATGCCCGCGCCGCCGGCGCGGATGCGTTCGGCCAGCGTACCCTGCGGGTTGAACTCCAATTGCAGTTCCCCACTCAGGTATAGCTGTTCGAACAGCTTGTTCTCGCCCACATAGGACGAGACCATCTTCTTGATCTGACGGTTCTCCAGCAGGATGCCCAGGCCGAATCCGTCGACCCCGCAGTTGTTGGAGATGACCGTGAGGTCCTTGACCCCCGTTTCGCGGATCGCCGCGATCAGGTTTTCGGGAATGCCGCAGAGACCAAAGCCCCCCGCCATGATGGTCATGCCGTCGAACAGCAGACCCGCCAACGCTTCAGCGGCGTCGGACTTCACCTTGTCGACCATGGTTCCTCCCGGAGCGACGTTCGCCGACTGCTCTGAAGCGCCGGCCGGAGAAATTCAAGCCTTGATGAATAAATTTTCCCGCCACGCGACTTCGATCGGTGGGCGCGCGTGACGGGCGAGCCTAACACCGCGCTCGTGACGCCCGCCACCGCCGGCGCCCTGCTGACCCTGGCGCACCCGGCGCTTGAGCGCTCGCGCGCCAATCGCGCCCTGGCCAAGGCGGCCAAGGCCCTTTCGGGCGTCACTTTCCACGATCTGTACGAGACCTATCCGGACTTCGCGATCGACATCGAGACCGAGCAGCAGAAGCTGCTCCAGCACGACATCATCGCCTTGCAGTTTCCGCTGTTCTGGTACTCGCCGCCGGCCCTGATGAAGGAGTGGCTGGATCTCGTCTGGCTGCACGGCTTCGCCTACGGCCTGGGCGGCGACGCCCTGGCCGGCAAGCGCCTGTTCGTGGCCTGCACCACCGGCGGGGCGGCCCAGGCCTATCACGCCAAGGGCTACAACCGCTTCACCCTGGACGAATTCCTGCGCCCGCTGGAGCAGACGGCCTATCTGTGCGGCATGGTCTGGGAGACGCCGTTCGTGGTGCACGGGGCGGCGATGAAGGACGACGAACAGCTGAAGGCCGAGGCCCTGCGCTACCAGGCGCGACTGTCGGCCCTGCTGACCGCCGACCACGCGGCCGAGGGAGCGTAAGCGATGGAACCGTTCCTCAAGCAGGCCCTCGTCTATCTGGGCGCCGCCGTCATCTCGGTGCCGATCGCCAAGCGCCTGGGCCTCGGCTCGGTGCTGGGCTACCTGATCGCCGGGGTGCTGATCGGCCCGGCCATGCTGTCGCTGGTCGGAGAGCAGGGCGACGTCATGCGCTTCGCCGAGTTCGGCGTCGTGATCCTGCTGTTTCTGATCGGGCTGGAGGTGCGCCCGTCGACCCTGTGGGAGATGCGCAAGACGATCTTCGGCCTGGGCGGCGCCCAGGTGGTGGGCACCTCACTGGCCGTGGCCGCCATCGGCTATCTGCTGGGCCTGCCCTGGCAGACCGCCCTGGCCGTGGGCCTGGTGCTGGCCATGTCGTCGACCGCCATCGTGCTGCAGACCCTCGACGAGAAGGGCCTGAGGCAAGGTCCGGTGGGCCGCGCGGCCTTCGGGGTGCTGCTGCTGCAGGACCTGGCGGTGATCCCGATGTTCGCCCTGCTGCCGCTCTTGGCCACCGTCGCGCCCGAGGCGCACGGCGCGGACGCCGGCGGCCATGGCGCCAGCCTGATCTCGCACCTGCCCGCCTGGGCCCAGGGCCTAGCCGTGCTGGGCGCGGTGGGCGCGGTCGTCGGCGGCGGACGCTACGTCGTGCGGCCGATCTTCCGCTTCATCGCCGAGGCGCGCCTGCGCGAGATCTTCACCGCCGCGGCCCTGCTGATCGTGGTCGGCGTCGCGGGCCTGATGCAGGCCGTCGGCCTGTCGCCCGCCCTCGGGGCCTTCCTGGCCGGGGTGGTTCTGGCCGAGAGCGAGTTCCGCCGCGAGCTGGAGACCGACATCGAGCCGTTCCGCGGCCTGCTGCTGGGTCTCTTCTTCATCACCGTCGGCGCCGGCATCGACCTGATGCTGATCGCCCGCCAGCCCCTGACGCTGGTCGGCCTCGTCCTGGGCCTGATGAGCCTGAAGTTCCTGGTCATGTTCGGCATCGCCCGCCTGGCCGGCGCGCCCGGACGCGGCGCTGCGGCCGTGGCCACGGCCCTGGCCCAGGGCGGCGAGTTCGCCTTCGTGCTGCTGAGCTTCACGGTCGGGGCCGGGGTCATCGGCGCGGACCTGGCGGCCCTGCTGACCGCCGCCGTCGCCGTCTCGATGGCCCTGACCCCCGTGGCCATGATCCTCTACGAACGCATCGCCGAGCTGATCAACGCCTCGATCCCCGACGTCGAGCCCGAGGCCCCCAACTTCGACGAGGGCGAGCCCGACATCATCATCGCCGGCTTCGGCCGGTTCGGTCAGATCACGGGGCGCCTGCTGCAAGCCAACGGCTTCAAGTCGACGGTTCTGGACAGCGACATCGAGCAGATCGAACTGCTGCGGCGCTTCGGCCGCCGGGTGCACTACGGCGACGCCACGCGCCTCGATCTGCTGCGCGCAGCCGGGGCCGAGCACGCCCGGATGCTGATCGTCGCCCTGGATGACCGCGAGAAGACCGCCGAACTGGTCGAGACGGCCCGCAACGCCTTCCCGCACCTGATCATCCTGGCCCGCGCCTGGGACCGCCGCCACGCCTACGACCTCCTGGCCAACGGCGCCGACGCGGTCGAGCGCGAGACCTTCGAGGCGGCTCTGGCGCTGGGTTCGACGGCCTTGCAGAAGCTGGGCTTCCGCGCCCACAAGGCGTTCCGGGCCACGTCGTTCTTCCGCCGCCACGACCGCAAGACCTTCGAGGACCTCAAGCCGATGTGGGGCCAGGAAGAGGCCTACATCCTGGCCTCGCGCGACGCGGCCCAGACCATGGACCGCCTGCTGGCCGCCGACCTGGCGCGCATGCGTCCGGGCGAGATGGGCGGAGCCTGGGACACCGCCGCCCGCGACGAGGAACTGCGCAAGCTGGCGCAGCGCCAGGGCCGGGACGGCGAGCCCGTGGAACCGGCCGACGCGGACGGCTGGACGGGAGCGCCGCCGAAGGGCTAAGGCAGGAGAAAGGTCGTCGATAACAACGGGAAAGAAGCGGCATGTATCTGGAGTGCTATCCCACCGAGAGCCGGCCGCCGGAGATCGTGCCTGGGCGTCCGCAGCGGGCCTGGATGGACCACTTCGCCGACCGCCATCCCTATCGCTGCCTGCCGCTGACCATGGCCAACACCACCGGCTGGGAGATCCTGTGCCCGGTCGGGTTCGAGGCCACCTGGAACGGCGGGATCCACCAGAACGACATCACCTTCAAGTCGGACCACCCGCACCCGGGCTTCGACGACTTCGTGAAGTCGCACTTCTCGCGCGGGACGATCACCTTCCACACCGGCTACCTGTTCCGCACGCCGCCGGACTGGCTGATCTGGACCATGGGCCCGCCCAACCACATCAAGGACGGCATCCAGCCGCTGGCCGGCCTGGTCGAGACCGACTGGCTGCCCTTCCCCTTCACGATGAACTGGATCTTCACCCGCCCCGGCACGGTGAAGTTCGCCAAGGGCGAGCCGTTCTGCTTCATCACCATGATCCAGGACAAGCCGCTGGAGAACGTGCAGCCGGTGATCCGGCACATGAACGCCAACCCCGACATCCGCAAGCAGTACGACGTCTGGGCCGAGAAGCGCGGCGAGTTCAACGCCCGCATCGCCGCCCGCGACCCGGCCGCCACCAAGGAGGCCTGGCAGCGCTTCTACTTCAAGGGCGAACTGCCCGAGGAGATCGAGGCCCCGGCGCCGAAAAGCCACGTCAACAAGCGCCGCCTGAAGGCCCCGAAGATCGGGTTCTGAGCTCCCATTTTTTCCCGTCATTCTCGCCCTTGTGGCGAGAACCCCTGGTTCCGCTCGCAGGTGAGATGCAAGCGGCGTGCTGAGCACGCCGCCCCTGCCGCCCTTGCGGCTGACAGAGGGTTTCCCGCCACAAGGGCGGGAATGACGGGCGTTGGGGGTTAGCGCGCCAGCACCCGCCCCGCCAGCCACCGCCGCACGGGCTCATCCACCAGCTTGAGGCTGGCCCAGGCGATGGCCACCGCCGCCACGAACACCCCGACCCCGACCAGCGCGCCCTGGGCGGCGGGGATTTTCCGGTCGATGACCCATCCGGTGTAGATGTAGATCAGCGGATAGTGGGTGATGTAGAGCGGGTACGACAGGTCGCCGAAGAAGCGGGCGATCCGCAATGACGGGCCGCTGGCGTCCTTCTCGCCGGCCCCGATGGCGACAATCAGCGGGAACAGCAGGATGATGCAGGCCGCCTCGTAGAGGCCGTTCAGCCACAGCCGTTCCGTCCCGCCGAAGCGCGGCAGGGAGAAGGCGGCGACCAGCAGCAGGCTGCACACCCAGAAGCCGTGGCCGACCTTGATCCGCTTGCCCAAGCGCATCAGCAGCACGCCGGCGAAGAACGGGAACATCACCCGCGTAAGCCCGATCTGGATGCCGCCCGCGTCCAGCGCCCAGCCGCCGATGACGTCGCCGCGCGGACCTCGCACCAGCAGCCCGATCAGCGCGATGGCCGACAGGGCGACCAGACCGCCCAGCCAGCGGTTCGAAAGCTTCCGCAGGCCGACGGCGTAGAGAAAGTTGGCGACGTACTCGTAGAACAGCGACCATTGCGGGCCGTTCAGCGGATAGATCTCGCCCCAGCCGCGGATCTCGGCCGACGGCCGCAGCGGGATCATCACGAAGCCCAGCAGCAGCACCCCGATCACCTGCCAGGTCGTGGCCGTCGCCAGCTTGGGAAACAGCGACCAGTGCTGGAAGGCCAGCAACGCCGCGCCGATCAGGCCGCCGATGACGATCATCGGCTGGAGACGGACGAGGCGGCGCTTCCAGAAGTCCCACTGGCTCATGCCGGCGCCCTGGCCCGCCTCTTGGCCAGCCGCCCAGCGGTCGTCATAGGCGTAGGCGATCACGAAGCCCGACAGCAGGAAGAAGAAGTCCACCGCCAGGTAGCCGTGGTTGATGATCTGCTTCTGCGGGCTGCCGCCGGAATAGGCCTCGAACAGGTGGAAGACGACCACCATCAGCGAGGCCACGCCCCGTAGGCCGTCGAGGATGACGTAGTGGCTCTTGGTCCGAACAGGGGCCGGGGCGGTCGCGGAGGATGACGTCATGAACCAAGCTTCGCTGGTGAAGAGTGCGCCAGCGTTGTTGGGTTCGCCGTGGAACCTCAACCCTTTTTAGAAAGCGCCGCCGGGCTGTCGCAGGGCGCGTCGAAGCGTCTCCCCCGACAGGGCTTGGCCGATGGGGGCTTAGCCGAAGCAGTCTGGAAACTTGCGGTCGGGCCGTCTCAGAGGTTCAGGAACAGCCGCCCCGCCAGCCAGGCCGTGGCCAGCCAGAAGGCGCTGCTGAGCACGCCGCCGAAGAACAGGGCGCGTCGGAATTCACGGCTGTGCAAAAGTCCGGGCGCGACGACGGGCCGCGTATCCTGCGTGTGGAACACCTGGAACATCCTCCCGTGGCCCGGCGCTGTGGGGGCTCGCGCCGTTAACCACGGACTCGACGATGTCACGAAACTGACGAAACACAACCTGAGCCGTCGCCTTGTGGGCGAATTTTCGCCCATTTTTCGACAACTTAGTGCGAACGCACGTGAAGCGGCCTCAGACCGCCTTCACCGCCGTGGCGATGTCGCCGACCACCTTGCGCACCAGGGCCGGGTCGTCGCCCTCGGCCATGATGCGGATCAGCGGCTCGGTGCCCGAGGCGCGCACGACGATGCGGCCGTTGCCGTTGAGGGCGGCCTCGCCGTCGGCGATGGCTTCCTTCACGGTCTTGGCCTCCAGGGGCTTGCCGCCGACGAAGCGGACGTTTTCCAGCAGCTGCGGCACCGGCTCGAACTGGCGGGCCAGGGCGCTCATCGGCTTGCCGGTCTCGATCATCACCGCCAGCACCTGCAGGGCGGCGATCAGGCCATCGCCCGTGGTCGAGAAGTCCGACAGGATCAGGTGGCCCGACTGCTCGCCGCCGACGTTGAAGCCGCCCTCGCGCATGCGGGCCATGACATAGCGGTCGCCGACGGCGGTGCGCTCCAGCGTCAGGCCCAGGTCCTTGAGCGAGCGCTCGAGGCCGAGGTTCGACATCACGGTGGCCACCACCCCGCCGGCCTTCAGCTTGCCGGCCCGGGCGAAGGCGCCGGCGATGATGGCCATGATCTGGTCGCCGTCGACGATCAGGCCCTTCTCGTCGCAGATCACCAGGCGGTCGGCGTCGCCGTCCAAGGCGATGCCGATGTCGGCGCGGTAGTCGCGGACCAGCTTGGCCATCGCGTCGGGATGGGTCGAGCCGCATTCCTCGTTGATGTTGGTGCCGTCCGGGTCGACGCCCAGGCTGATGACCTCGGCGCCCAGCTCGTAGAGGGCCGTGGGGGCGACCTTGTAGGCCGCGCCGTTGGCGCAATCGACGACGATGCGCAGGCCCGACAGGGACAGGTGACGCGGGAAGGTCGCCTTGACGATCTCGACATAGCGGGCCTGGGCGTCGTCGATGCGCTTGACGCGGCCGAGGTCGCGCGGGGCGGCCAGGCCTTCCTGCAGGCCCTCGTCCATCAGGGCCTCGATCTTCAGCTCCTGCTCGTCCGACAGCTTGTAGCCGTCGGGACCGAACAGCTTGATGCCGTTGTCGGCGAAATTGTTGTGCGAGGCCGAGATCATCACGCCGAGGTCGGCGCGCATCGAGCGGGTCATCATCGCCACGGCCGGAGTGGGCAGCGGACCGAACAGCCGCACGTCCATGCCGACGCTGGTGAAGCCGGCGACCAGGGCCGGCTCGATCATGTAGCCCGACAGGCGGGTGTCCTTGCCGATCACCACCAGGTGGCGGCGGTCGTCCTGCGAGCGGAACAGCTTGCCGGCCGCCAAACCGACGCGCAGGGCGACTTCGGCGGTCATCGGGTGCTTGTTGGCCTGGCCGCGGATGCCGTCGGTGCCGAAATAGGCGCGCTTACTCATGGGGGTCTTCATGTCGCTTAAGTGAACTTGCGCGGCCCATATAGAGCCTCGCCGGGGCGGAGTCTGGACCGCGAAACGATCCGAAATGCAGATTTACGTCGCCGGTCCCTGCGCGAGTGCTAAAGGCCGCGCTCGAAATATCCCGTACGGGTAGCAATAATCCTCCCGGCGCGTTCTACAAAGGATCATGTCCCATGTGCGGCATCATCGGCATCGTCGGTAAGGCCTCCGTCGCCGAGCGCCTGGTCGAGAGCCTCAAGCGGCTCGAATACCGGGGCTACGACTCGGCCGGCATAGCGGGCGTGGTCGGGACAGGCGTCGAGCGCCGCCGGGCCAAGGGCAAGATCAAGGCCCTGGAAGAGGTGCTGGCCGCCGAACCTCTGGTCGCCACCACCGGCATCGGCCACACCCGCTGGGCCACCCACGGCGCGCCCAACGTCCAGAACGCCCACCCGCACAGCGCCGGCCGCGTGACCCTGGTGCACAACGGCATCATCGAGAACTTCGCAGAGCTGAAGGCCGAGCTGGCCGCCGCCGGCCGGGTGTTCGAGAGCGACACCGACACCGAGGTGATCGCCCACCTGATCGACGCCGAGCTGGCCACGGGCCTGGCTCCGCTGGACGCCTTCAAGGCCACGCTGGACCGGCTGACCGGGGCCTACGCCCTGGCCGTGCTGATCGAAGGCGCCGAGAACCTGGTGCTGGGCGCCCGCCGGGGCAGCCCGCTGGTGGTCGGCGAGGGCCAGGGCGAGATGTTCCTGGGCTCGGACGCCCTGGCCGTCGGCCCGTTCACCAACCGGGTGATCTATCTGGACGAAGGCGACTACGTGGCCCTCGACCACGACAGCGCCCGTATCTTCGACGCCTCGGGCGCGGCCGTGACCCGTCCCGTGCGCGTGGTGCCGACCAGCGCCGTGATGATGGAGAAGGGCAATTATCGCCACTTCATGGAAAAGGAGATCCACGACCAGCCGGAAGGGTGCCAGCGCACCATCGCGGCCTATGTGGACGCCCTGACCAGCAGGACCGCCATCCCGGGCGACGTCGACTGGGCCAAGCTGGAGCGCATCCAGATCGTGGCCTGCGGCACCTCCTACATCGCCGGCGTCGTCGGCAAGTATCTGATCGAGCAGCTGGCCGACCTGCCGGTGGACGTCGAGATCGCCTCGGAGTTCCGCTACCGCCAGCCGGCCCTGCGGCCGGGCGCCCTGGTCGTGGCCATGTCGCAGTCGGGCGAGACCGCCGACACCCTGGCGGCCCTGCGCTACTGCAAGGCCAAGGGCATGAAGAGCGCCGTGGTGGTCAACGCCACGGAATCGACCATGGCCCGCGAGGTCGACGTGGTCTGGCCGATCCACTGCGGACCGGAGATCGGCGTGGCCTCGACCAAGGCCTTCACCGCCCAGGTCAGCGTGCTGACCGCCATCGCCGTGGCCGCCGCCAAGGCGCGCGGGACCATCGACGCGGCGGAAGAACAGCGCCTGGTGAAGGTGCTGCTGGAGGCCCCGCGCCTGATCGCCGAGGCCATCCACCTGGAAGGCGCGATCAAGGAGATCGCCGCCGACGTCGCCAAGGCCCGCGACGTGCTCTATCTCGGCCGCGGCCCGATGTCGGCCCTGGCCCTGGAAGGCGCGCTGAAGCTGAAGGAAATCAGCTACATCCACGCCGAGGGCTACGCCGCCGGCGAGCTGAAGCACGGCCCGATCGCCCTGGTCGACGACAAGACCCCGATCGTCATCCTCGCGCCCCACGACTCCTGGTTTGAAAAGTCGGCGTCGAACATGAGCGAGGTGATGGCGCGCGGCGGCCAGGTGATCTTCATCACCGACACCGAAGGCGTGAAGCACGCCCCGGCCGGCGCCAAGGTGGTGGTCACCGCCCCGGCCAGCGACCCGCTGGTCTCGACCCTGGTGATGTCGGCCCCGATCCAGCTGCTGGCCTACCACGTGGCGGTGATCAAGGGCGCGGACGTCGACCAGCCGCGCAACCTGGCCAAGTCGGTGACGGTGGAATAACCTCCTTCTCCCCTTGCGGGAGAAGGTGTCGGCGTAGCCGACGGATGAGGGGTCGCACGAACAGGAACGCCGCGACGGCCGATCGGCTGTCGCGGCGTTTTCCGTCTGAGAGACCCCTCACCCGACCTCCTTCGGAGGCCACCCTCTCCCGCAAGGGGAGAGGGATCAGCCTTTGGCCAGCCCGGCCAGGATCGACGGCTTCACCTTCAGGTCGGTCTTGCTGAACACCAGGTCCTCGCGGCCGAAATATTCCTTCTGGCGGCCGGCGCACCAGTCGGTGGTGACGATGGTCAGGTGGGTCTTGTCGGGGCGCGTGGGGCCGCTGGCGTAGGCGAAGTCGCCGGTCAGTTTCTCGAACGGGAAGCCGCGGTCCTGGTCGGTGCGCGACAGGATGTCGGCCAGGGTCGCCGCGTCGACCTGCGCCTTCATGATCGTTCCGTCGAAGCGAACGACCGAGTCGTAGGCGTAGCGGGTCAGCTCGCCGGCCGGCAGGCCCATGCCCATGGTCGTGTGGCCCATGAAGCCGAGGTCGGCGCCGGCCGCCCTGGCCATCAGGCCGGCGACCTTGCGGCCGGTGTCGCCCAGCGACAGGGCCTTGGGGATGCGGGCGACCACCGCCCGCTCCTCGGGCAGCAGGCGGGCGGCGAGCACTTCTTTCACGTGACGCTTCAGGACCGGATCGGCCGGACCGTCGGGGTCGACGACGACGCGGGAAATGCGGATCGGGTCGGCCTTGCGGGCGCGGTCGATCGAGGCGAGCGTCAGCGGCTGGCCCCAGGCGCCGGTGTGGACGTAGCGGCTGGACCCCTGCGCGTGCTCGACGGTCAGATGGTTGTGGCCGCCCAGGAACAGGGTGCGGTCGGGCAGGCCGGCCAGCAGCGGTCGGTCGGCGGGCAGGCCGGCGTGGCTCATCACCACCAAGAGGCCGTCCTGGGGCGGGGCGGACGGCAGATTGGCCTGCGCCCAGGGCGTCGGGGCCGGGATCGACAGGTCGGGCCGGATCGCCTTGGGATAGGTGTCGATCGAATTGGTGGCCCAGCCGACCAGATGCACGGGGAAGCCGAGGTCGAGCGTGGCGCGCGAGGAGGCGATCGGCCGGCCGGTGCGCTTGTCGACGATGTTGCTGACCACGGTGATGCCCAGGGCCCGGGCGCGGTCGGCGGCGGCGGCGATGTCCTCCACCAGGTCGGCGTCGTGGTTGCCGATGTTGATGACGGTGGGGGCCAGCCTGGCGACGGCCTCCAGGAAGGCCCAGTCGAGCTCCCCGTCGCTGCGCTTGGCTGCGACGTTGCCGGCCTCGAAGAGGTCGCCGTTCAGCAGGATCAGGCTGGGCGTGGCGTCACGGCGGACGATGCGGCGCATGGCCTCCAGCAGGGCCGGCATGATGCCGTAGGCCGAGTGCAGGTCCGAGAGCATCAGCACCCTGGCCTTGCCGGTGGCGGCCATGGCGGCGGGCGCCAGCATCAGGCCGGCCGTCGCGCCGCCCAGCACCGTGCGCCGATTGAAACCGTTCATGCCGAGCCTCCGCGATTGCGCGCCCTTGCTAGTGCTTGTCGGCGGCGGAGGAAACTGTCGAAGGCGAGATCAGCGCGCTTACCCCCTACTCCCGTCATTCTCGCCCTTGTGGCGAGAAACCCTCTGTCAGCCGCAAGGGCGGATGAGGCGGCGTGCCCGGCACGCCGCTTGCGCCTCACGTGGAAGCGGACCTAGGGGTTCCCGCCACAAGGGCGAGAATGACGGGAGGATGGGGGGAGGGCTGAAGAAGCCCCCTCACTTCTCGCTGTCGAGATGCGCCATCATCGCAGGCGCGTAGCGCTCGCCGGCGGCCGCGCCCTTGGGCACGGCCGCCTCGATGGCGGCGAGATCCTCGGCGCTCAGGACGACGTCGAGCGCGCCCAGGGCCTCGGACAGGCGGTCGCGGCGGCGGGCGCCGACCAGGGGGACGATGTCGTCGCCGCGCGAGGCGACCCAGGCGATGGCGATCTGGGCGACGCTGACGCCCTTGGCCTCGGCGACGGCCCGCAGGGTCTCGACCAGGGCCAGGTTGCGCTCGAGGTTCTCACCCTGGAAGCGCGGAGAGAAGGCGCGGAAGTCGCGGGCGGCGGGCTGGGCGGTCTTGTCCCAGTGGCCGCTGATCAGCCCCCGCGACAGCACGCCATAGGCGGTGATCGAGATGCCCAGTTCGCGGGTGGTCGGCAGGATGGCGTCCTCGATGCCCCGCGACAGCAGCGAATACTCGATCTGCAGATCGCTGATCGGGGCGACGGCGGCGGCGCGGCGGATGGTGTCGGCCCCCACTTCCGACAGGCCGATATGGCGGATGTAGCCGGCGTCGCGCAGCTCGACGAGGGCGCCGATGGTGTCCTCGATCGGCACGTCGGGATCCAGGCGCGAGGGCCGGTAGACGTCGATATGGTCGACCTGCAGCCGGCGCAGCGAATAGGTCAGGAAGTTCTTCACCGCCTTGGGCCGGCTGTCATAGCCGAGGAAGGCGCCGTCGGGGCCGCGCAGGGCGCCGAACTTGACGCTGATCAGGGCCTTGTCGCGGTCCTGGCCCTTCAGGGCTTCGGCGATCAGCATCTCGTTGTGGCCCATGCCGTAGAAGTCGCCGGTGTCGAGCAGGGTGATCCCGGCCTCGAGGGCGGCGTGGATCGTGGCGATGCTCTCGGCCCGGTCGGCGGGGCCGTAGAGGTCGGACATGCCCATGCAGCCAAGTCCGAGGGCCGAGACGGCGGGACCGGTGGTTCCGAGCTTGAGGGTGCGCATGGCGGTTTCCTGGGAATGTCGGCGGGGGAGCGCCGCGGTGTTTGACGAGGCGACTATGCCGTCGCGCGACCTGTGCGATAATCCGCTCACTCACGCACGAGCCGTTCGGAAATTCGCACAATGGCCAGCCCCGACCTCGCCGATCTGGACGCCTTCGCCGCCGTGGCGAGGGCCCGAAGCTTTCGCGGCGCGGCCATCGGCCGAGGGGTGTCGGCCTCGTCGCTGAGCGAGGCGGTGCGACGGCTGGAGGCGGCGCTGGGTGTGCGCCTGCTCAACCGCACCACCCGCAGCGTCACCGCCACCGAGGCCGGCGAAAGGCTGCTGGAGCGGCTGGGTCCGGCCCTGGCCGAGGTGGCCGGCGCGCTGGACGCGGTCAACCAGTTCCGCGACAGCCCGACCGGCGTCCTGAAGCTGAACGTGCCGGGCGCGGCGGCCAAGCTGTCGCTGGGCGAGCTGATCGGCCCGTTCCTGCGCGCCAACCCGGGCGTGACCCTGGAGATCATGGTCGAGGACAGCTTCGTCGACGTGCTGGCGGCGGGGGCCGACGCCGGCGTGCGCTACGGCGAGCGGCTGGAGAAGGACATGATCGCCGTGCCGCTGTCGGGCCCCGAGCGCTACCAGGCCGCGGCCTCACCGGACTTCCTGGCCCGCCACGGAACGCCGCGACACCCGCGCGATCTCCTGGCCATGCCCTGTATCCGCCACCGCTTTCCCAGCGGGGCGATGATCGTTCCGGAGTTCGAGAAGGACGGCGAGATCATCCGCGTCTCGCCGGAGGGACCGCTGGTCACCTCGTCGTCGGAACTCGAGATCCGCGCCGCCGAGGAAGGGCTGGGCCTGGTGATGAGCTTCGAGGGCCTGCTGGCGCCGGCGGTGGCCGCCGGCCGGCTGGTGCCGGTGCTGGAGGACTGGAACCCGCCCTTCGACGGCCCCTTTCTCTATTATCCCAGCCGCCGCCACATGCCCGCGCCGCTGCGGGCCTTCGTCGACTTCCTGCGGGCCCGCAGAACGGCAAGCCCGGTGGGAAACTGAATCTTCTCCGGCGTTTGCCGCCTGTTCACTGTCGGCTGTCATGCTTGCGGGCGAGAGAACGAGGGGCAACCGCCGATGACCGTCCACAGCCGCTTCGCCGCCCGCCTGGGCGGGGCGCTCGCCCGCGCCGCCATGCGCCTGCGCGGCCTCGGCTCGAACACCCGCGGCGGCATCGCCGTCTGGGTGGCGCTGAGCGTGCTGCCCCTGTCGATCCTGGTGTTCGGCGTGGTCGACGTCAGCCGGATGAGCCTGGAGCGCCGCCGCCTGCAGGACGCCCTGGACGCCTCGACCCTGATCGCCGCCCGCACCACCGCCACCGACGAGACCACCCTGACGGCGACGGGCACGGCGGCCCTGAAGGCCGAGCTGGGCTCCACGCCCACCGGCATCAAGTTCTACGTCGACTCCAAGAAGCAGGTGGTCGGCGAAGCCTCGATCTCGATCTCGCCGATCATCCTGGGGCTGATCAACAACAACAAGCCCCTGGTGACCAACGCCAAGTCCTACGTGGTGCGTTCGGCCAAGAACCTGGAAGTGGCGCTGGTGCTCGACATCACCGGCTCGATGGACGGCACCGCCCGCATCGGCGCCCTGAAGACCGCCGCCGCCGACCTGATCGACACCGTCGTCCAGGACGTGCAGACGCCCTACTATTCCAAGGCCGCGATCGTGCCCTACTCGATCGGCGTCAATGTCAGCACCTACGCCGACAACGTGCGCGGGGCCATTCCGTCCAGCACCCTGAGCAGCGCGGCCTGGTACAACGTCACCAAGACCATCTCGGCCTACACCAAGGGCTCGCCGACGACGATCACCACCACGGCCGCCCACGGCCTGGCCGTGAGCGACTACGTCTACATCACCGGCACCGGCTCCAGCTACCTGAACGCCAAGATCCTGCAGGTGACGAGCGTGCCCTCGACCACCACCTTCAAGGTCACGCCCAGCAGCAGCATCACCAGCGCGGGAACGGGGGGCACGATCTACAAATGCCTGACCTCGACCTGCTCGGTCGTGGTCACCACCCCGGCGGCGCACAACTTCCAGACCGGCGACCAGGTGCTGATCACCGGCGTCAGCGGCATGACGGCGCTGAACAGCCAGAAGCCGACGATCACCTACAAGACCACCACGACCTTCGACACCAACATCGTCGGCACCTCGTACGCCACGGCCGGAACCGGCGGCGCGGCCTCGTGCTACAGCACCCCGCGCTCGGACATCAGCTGCGCCTACTTCAACTTCACCAGCGCCAGCAACACCGCCGAGAGCTTCCCGATCAGCACCTGCGCCACCGAGCGCACGGGGACCTACGCCTATACCGACGACGCGCCCAGCACGTCCTATGTCGGCCGCAACTACCCGGCCTCGACCTCGTACGGCGCCAGCTCGACCAACCCTTGCCCGACCAGCGTCATCACCCCGCTGAGCACCGACCGCACGGCGCTGAAGGCCCAGATCAACGCCCTGGCGGTGGGCGGTTCCACGGCGGGCCAGATCGGCTTGGCCTGGGGCTGGTACATGGTCTCGCCGAACTTCTCGTACCTGTGGCCCAACAACTCGCAGAAGCCGGCCGCCTACGGCGCCGAGGACCTGATGAAGGTGGTGGTACTGATGACCGACGGCGCGTTCAACACCAACTACTGCAAGGGCGTGATCGCCAAGGACGCGGGCTCGGGCTCGGGCGGCACGGCCGACCACATCAACTGCGCGGCCACCAACGGCGACGCCTTCGAGCAGGCCAAGACGCTCTGCACCAAGATGAAGGCCAAGAAGATCACCATCTACACGGTGGGCTTCGACGTCGGCAGCGACGCCACCGCCAAGGCGATGCTCAGCGCCTGCGCCACCAGCAGCGACTACGCCTACTTCCCGGCCAACGCCAGCGAGCTGAAGACCGCCTTCAAGGCCATCTCCCAGCAGATCTCGGCGCTACGGATCGCCCAGTAGCGGGGCCGAAAGCGCCCCAAAGGCGCGCCCGAAGCACGCATGAAAAAGGCCCCGTCCGCGAGGACGGGGCCTTCGTCGTTTCAGGAGACCTCGGCGGCCCGATCAGGCCAGCTTGATCTCGCGCAGGCGCTGCTGGAGGAACTCGTCGGCGGTGATCGACTCCGGATAGCGGTCCGGGTTCTCGGGGCTGACGCAGTTGGGCAGGGTCTTGATCTCGTAGTCCGACGCGAAGTGCAGGAAGAACGGCGTCGAGTAGCGCGGCACGCCGCGGCGCTCGGGCGGCGGGTTCTGCACGCGGTGGACGGTCGAGGGCAGGACGTGGTTGGTCAGGCGCTCGAGCATGTCGCCGATGTTGATGACGATGCAGCCCGGCGGCGGGTTGATCGGCAGCCAGTCGCCGTTGCGGTCCAGGAGTTCGAGACCCCCTTCTTCCGCGCCGAGCAGCAGGGTGATGGTGTTGATGTCGCCGTGGGCCCCGGCGCGCACGCCCGTGGCGTCCTGCGGGATCGGCGGATAGTGCAGCAGGCGCAGCACGCTGTTGCCGTTCTCGACGGTCGGCTTGAAGAAGTCGCGGTCGAGCTTCAGGTAGGTGGCGATGGCCTCCAGCACCTTGCCGCCCATGGAGTCGAGGGCGTTGTAGAGCCAGCTGACGTCATGCTTGAAGGCCGGGATCTCAGCCGGCCAGACGTTGTCGGCCATGGTGGCGCGGAAGCGGTGGCCGGGCGGCAGGTCGCGGCCCATGTGCCAGAATTCCTTCAGGTCGTGGTGCGTCGCGCCCTTAGCGGTCTCGACCCCGAACGGGATGTAGCCGCGCGCGCCGCCCTTGACCCCGGCGTACTGGGTCTTGGTCTCGACCGGCTGGGCGAAGAAGGCCTTGGCGTCGTCCACCGCCGCGTCGATGCGGTCCTGCGGCAGGTCGTATTCCGAGAGCACCGCGAAGCCATAGCGCTCGAACGAGGCGCCCAGCTCCTTGGAGAAGCGGTCGAAATCCTTGCTGTAGAGGGTGAACGAGATGGGCTCGATGGCGGATGCAGACACGGTTGGCCTTCGAAGATTAGTAAGACGGGCCTTACTACACCCAAGAGGCGGCGGAACGAAGGCCGTTCATCCCCCGCTCATGTCGTTTGTCGGAACTTGACCATAACGGGTGCGTTTCACCCGCTGATCCGACTTTTAACGGGATAGACGGCAGATGACCAACAAGACCGCCTTCCGCGCCGCCGCGCTCGGCGCCCTCCTGATCGGCGCGGGCGCCATGACGGCCTGCACCACCACCGACCCCTATACGGGCATGCCGGTGCGCAACAACACCGGCACGGGCGCCCTGGCCGGAGCCGGCATCGGCGCGGCCCTGGGCTATCTGACCAACACCAACAAGGGCGAGCAGGGCCGCAAGAACGCCCTGATCGGCGCGGGCATCGGCGCCCTGGCCGGCGGCGCGACCGGCGCCTACATGGACCGCCAGCAGGCCGACTTCCGCCGCAGCCTGGAGGGCTCCGGCGTCGCGATCCGCCGCAACGGCGACCAGATCGTGCTGGTCATGCCCAGCGACGTGACCTTCGCGGTCGACAAGTCCGACGTGCAGCCGCAGTTCACCCGCGTGCTCGACGACGTGGCCCGCACGCTGAACGCCTATCCCCAGACCACCATCGACGTGGTCGGCCACGCCGACTCCACCGGTCCGGACGACTACAACCAGGGTCTGTCGGAGCGCCGCGCCGGCTCGGTGGCCGCCTATCTGACCGGTCCCGGCCGCGTGCTGCCCGACCGCCTGTTCGTGGCCGGCCAGGGCGAGCGCCAGCCGATCGCCACCAACGACACCGCCGAGGGCCGCGCCCAGAACCGTCGGGTCGAGATCATCCTGCGCCCGCTCACTCAATAAGCGGCGCACGGTTTCGCCAGATCGAGGGCGGGGCGGCTTGACCAGCCGCCCCGCCCTTCGCTTTACAGGGGTCATGAAGACCCGCGCCGACCTCATCGCCTTCTTCGACGCCCACGGCGTCGACCATTCCACCCTCGACCACCCGCCGGTGTTCCGCGTCGAGGAAGGGCTGGAGATCAAGAAGGCCCTGCCCGGCGGCCACACCAAGAACCTGTTCCTCAAGGACGCCAAGGGCCAGCTGTGGCTGATCTCGGCGCTGGGCGAGACGGTGATCGACCTCAAGAAGCTGCACCACGTGATCGGCTCGGGCCGGCTGTCGTTCGGCCCCGAGGCGATGATGGTCGAGACCCTGGGCGTGACGCCCGGCTCGGTCACCGCCTTCGGCCTGATCAACGACGGCGAGCGGCGCATCCGCTTCGTGCTCGACAAGGCCCTGGGCCAGGCCGATCCGGTGAACTTCCACCCGCTGAAGAACGACGCCACCACCGCCGTAAGCCAGGCCGGCTTCCGCAGGTTCCTGGCCGCGCTGGGGATCGAGCCGATGATCGTCGACTTCGAGGCCATGGCCGTCGTCGACTGAGGCCCCTTGCGCGCGACAACCGTCGGTCGCAATTTCTTTCCGAAGAAACCGACGGGAGGCGACGTGCGATGACCTGGCTGCCGATCACTTCTGCTTTGTGCGTGGCGAGCGTCGCGGGGCTGGTGGCCCTCAGCGTGCCGGTGGCGACCTATCGGCTGAAGTCGCAGATCACGCTCGGCAAAGGCGACGACCCGGTGTTGACCGCCCGCATCCGCGCCCACGGCAACTTCATCGAATACGTCCCGATCGGCCTGATCGCCATCGGCCTGGCCGAGCTGGAGGGCGCGCCGACGCTCCTGGTGCTGGCCAGCGCCGTCGCTCTCGCCCTCGGCCGGCTGATCCACGCGATCGGCATGCTGACGGGGGCCAAGATCCCGCCGCGGGCCATCGGCATCACCCTGACCTGGCTGGGCCTGCTGGGCGCCGGAGCCGGGGTCCTCACAGCAATGATCCGCTCGTGACGCGGCGAAGATTGCGAAGCGGCCCGGCAAGGACCATCTTGCGGCGCTGAGCGAACGCGCGTGAGAGAAGACCCATGTCCCTGATCGGTGAAAAGCCCGCCCCCATCCAGGCCGGCGGCGGCAAGAGCGAGCACATCAAGGACGGGACCGACGCCAGCTTCATGGCCGACGTCATCGAGGCCTCGAAGACCCAGCCGGTCATCGTCGACTTCTGGGCCACATGGTGCGGTCCCTGCCGCCAGCTGACCCCGGCCCTGGAAAAGGTGGTCAACGCCGCCAAGGGCGCGGTGAAGCTGGTGAAGATCGACGTCGACAAAAACCCGGGCTTCGCCGGCCAGTTGCGCGTGCAGTCGATCCCCACCGTTTACGCCTTCGTCGACGGCCAGCCGGTGGACGGTTTCCAGGGCGCCCTGCCCGAAAGCCAGATCCAGCAGTTCGTCGAGCGCATCTCGGGCCCGCCGGCCGCCGGCGCGGTCGACGAGCTGCTGTCGATGGCCAAGGAGAGCCTCGACGTCGAGGATCTGGGCGGCGCGGCCCAGGCCTTCGCCCAGGTGCTGCAGATGGAGCCCGACAACATCAAGGCGCTGGGGGGTCTCGCCCGCGTCTACCTGGCCGGCGGCGACCTGGAGCGCGCGGCCGAGATCGCCGCCATGGCGCCGGAGACCGCCAAGGACCCGGACCTGGAAAGCGTGCGCGCCGCCCTGAAGCTGGCCGACGCCGCCCCCTCCGAGACGGCCGCCTTCGAACAGCGCCTAGCCGCCGACGCCGACGACCACGAGGCCCGCTTCGAACTGGCCAAGGCCCTGGCCGGCGCCGGGCGCCTGGACCTGGCCAGCGACCACCTGCTGACCATCATCCAGCGCGACCGCGCCTGGAACGACGAAGCGGCCCGCAAGCAGCTGCTGACGGTGTTCGAGGCGGCCGGGCCGACCTCGGAAATCGCCAAGCAGGGCCGCAAGCGTCTGTCGGCGATCCTGTTCAGCTAGGAAACCCTGGCGGGGCCGCGCGTTCACACTATCCAGTCAAGGAGGCCGCCATGCCGGGCGTATACCGGAAGACCCTCGACCTGCCGCTGGTGATACCCGTGTTCCCGCTGGACGGCGCCTTGCTGCTGCCGGGCGGCCAGCTGCCGCTCAACATCTTCGAGCCGCGCTATCTCAACATGCTGGACGACGCCATGTCGGGCGAGCGGATCATCGGCATGGTGCAGACCCGGGCCGGGGGCGACTCGTCGCGGCCCAGCCTGGCGCCGGTCGGCTGCGCGGGCCGGGTGACCAGCTTCGCCGAGACCAGCGACGGCCGCTACCTGATCACCCTGACCGGGGTGGCGCGATTCCGGGTCGGCGAGGAGCTGCCGGTGCGCACGCCCTACCGCCAGGTGCGGGCCGACTTCGCGCCCTACGACCTGGATCTGCACGAGGACCAGCAGGAGCCCGTCGGCGACGGCGCGCCGCTGCTGAACGCCCTGCGCCGCTATCTCGACCACCGCGGCCTGGCCATCGACTGGGGCGAGGCCCAGGCCGCGCCCTCCGACGCCCTGATCAACAGCCTGGCCATGGCCCTGCCGTTCGATCCGCTGGAGAAGCAGGCCCTGCTGGAGGCCCGCACCCTGGCCGACCGCCGCAGCACCCTGGTCACCCTGCTGGAAATCGACGCCGTCCAGGACGACGACGAACCGCCGTCGGTGCAGTAGGGGGCTGCAGGCCACCCAAGTGCGTCATCCCGGAAAGCGCGCAGCGCTTATCCGGGACCCAGGGGCGGACGCACTGCGCTTGGCCCCTGGGTCCCGGCTCTCCGCTTCGCTGCGGCCGGGATGACGTGAGTGGGACGCTCCTACGGCTTCACCGCATCCCACGACGCGACCTGGTAGCCGTTCTCCGACAGGCACTGGCCCATGGCCGCCTTGTGCCGCTCGTCCAGCGCGGCGCGCTGGCTCTTGGTGCCCTTGGCCTTGTCATAGGGGACCTTGAGCACCAGGCCGGTCGGGCCGGCCGGCAGGTCGCGAGCGGTGGCGCTGGCCGGATGCACCTTGAAACCGGTGGTCTTGCCGCCCCGCACCTCGTCGCGGCACGAGGCGAAGGTGCTGGCGAAGGCCTTTTCGTCGGCGGCGTTGGTGGCCAGGCGCGGGGAATAGCCGCCGCCGCCGCCCATCGAACCGCAGGCGGCCAAGGTCAGGGTGCTGGTGGCCACGGCGGCGGCCAGGAAGGTCCGTTCGGTGACGGTCATGTTTTCAGGTTCCAGGATCGTTGTTATCGCTTCTGCGACAACCGCGACCGGAAGCCGGAGGTTCCGGCCGGGGGTTTCCCATTTGGAAACCCCGCTCTAGAACAGCGCCATGACCGCCGCTCCTCCGCTCCCGCCCGTCGATGTCGATCCGCGCCTGCTGGAGGTGCTGGTCTGCCCGGTGACCCGCGCCCCGCTGTTCTACGACCGCGCCCGCGGCGAACTCGTCAGCCATACGGCCAAGCTGGCCTACCCGATCCGCGACGGCGTGCCGATCATGCTGCCGGAAGAGGCGCGCAGCCTGGCGGACGGGGAGTAGGAATGAAACCTCTCCCATAGGGAGAGGGAGGGGCCCATGCGCAGCATGGGAGGGTGAGGGGTTTCACCGCCCTCGCCTAACCCGCTAACGTTCCTAACACCTCACCCTCCCATCGCCTGCGGCGACGGGCCCCTCCCTCTCCTTATAGGAGAGGTGAACCCTTGAGCAGCTTCGGCAGGTCGCCCACCCCGCCGCCGGCCTCGTGCATGAAGAACCGGCGGGCCGGGGCGATGCGGTTGACCGCCGCCATGCCGATCCCGCGCGCCACGCGCAGCAGCGGGTTGTCGTTCGAGAACAGGCGCACGAAGCCGTCGAAGGCCAGGGCGTTGGTGACGTTGTCGAACCGCCGCCAGCGGGCGTAGCGCTCCAGCGTCGCCTCGGCGCCGATGTCCTCGCCGTTGCGGATCGCCTCGACCACCACCTCGGCCAGGGCGGCGGCGTCCTTGAGGCCCAGGTTCAGTCCCTGCCCGGCGATCGGGTGCACCCCGTGGGCGGCGTCGCCGATCAAGGCCAGGCGAGGTGCGGTGATCCGCTCGGCCAGCGACAGCGACAGCGGATAGACGAACACCGGCCCGGCCAGCTCGACCTGCCCCAGGAAGTCGCCGAACCGGCGCATCAGGTGGGCGTGGAAGGCTTCGGGCGAGGCGTTGCGCAGGGCTTCGCCGCGCGCGGTGCTCTCGGTCCAGACCAGGCTGGCGCGATTGTCTGTCAGCGGCAGGATGGCGAACGGGCCGCTGGGCAGGAAGTATTCGTGCGCCACGCCCTCGTGCGGGTGCTGCATCTTCACCGTGGCGACGACGCCGCTCTGGCCGTAGCCCCAGCCGATGTCGCCGATGCCGGCCGCCTTGCGCAGGGCCGAGCCGCGCCCTTCGGCGCTGACCGCCAGCGGCGCGCTGAGCACCCGGCCGTCGGTGAGCGTCACGCGGGCTTCGGAAGCGTCGACCTCCAGGCCCGCCGCGCCGGCCGGGGCGATCACCGTCAGGCCCTTGTCGAGCGCCGTCTTCGACAGGGCCGCGCGGATCTGGCGGTTCTCGATCAGGTAGCCCAGGGGTTCGCCTTCCGAGCGGTCGGCGATCTCGCCGCTGTCGAAGCGCAGGAAGAAGGGCGACGGCTTGCCCGAGGCCGCGCCGGGCGCCTTGCCGTCGGTGACCAGGATCTGCTCGATGCGCTGGGCGTGGGGCGCCAGGGCCTCGCCGGCGCCGATCGCCCGCCACTGGCGGAACGACGAATAGGCGATGGCCGAGGAACGGCCGTCGAAGGTCGGGGCCAGCTGGGCGTCGAAGGGCTGCGGATCGACCAGCAGCGGCTTGACCCCGGCCGAGGCGAGGGCGAGCGCCAGGGTGGTTCCGGCCATGCCGGCCCCGGCGATGATGACGTCGGCGTCGTGCTTGCGCATGGCGTGGGTATGCGCCCGGCGCGGGCGCGCTGTCCAGTTGGACGAAGCGTCCTGGGACCTATCCTATTTTCCCGTCATTCCCGCCCTTGTGGCGGGAAACCCTCTGTCAGCCGCAGGGGCAAGTAGGGGCGGATCGCCGGCGATCCGCTTGCGCCTCACGTGGAAGCGGACCCAGGGGTTCCCGCCACAAGGGCGGGAATGACGGGAATTGAAAAGGGTCTCGGGCCATCCCAGCGCCGCTTCGCAAAAATATTCCCCCAAGCGCGGCCATACGCCGCCCTGTTTGAAAAACCCTGCCCTTGCCTACCGGCGTTCCCAGGCGTAACGGGACGGCGCATTTCCCCTTGTCGGGGCTGAAAGATTGGAGACTGCGATGGGTTACCGGGTCGCCGTGGTCGGCGCCACGGGCAACGTGGGCCGCGAGATGTTCAACATCCTCGAGGAAGTGAAATTCCCCGTGGAGAAGATGCACGCCATCGCCTCGCGCAAATCCATCGGCACCGAGGTCTCGTTCGGCAACAAGATCCTCAAGTGCGAGGACCTGGAGCAGTTCGATTTCTCGACGGTCGACATCGTGCTGATGAGCGCCGGCGGGTCGATCTCGGCCGCCTGGGGCGAGAAGATCGGCGCGGCCGGTCCGATCGTCATCGACAACTCCAGCCACTTCCGGATGGATCCGGACGTGCCGCTGGTGGTGCCGGAAGTGAACCCGGACGCCGTCAACTCGATCCCCAAGAACATCATCGCCAACCCCAACTGCTCGACCGCCCAGTTGGTGGTGGCCCTGAAGCCGCTGCACGACGAGGTGCCGATCAAGCGCGTGGTGGTGTCGACCTACCAGTCGGTTTCCGGCGCGGGCAAGGAAGGCATGGACGAGCTGTGGGACCAGACCAAGGGCGTCTTCGTCCTGGGCGCGCCCGAGCCGAAGAAGTTCACCAAGCAGATCGCCTTCAACGTCATCCCCCACATCGACGTCTTCATGGACGACGGCTTCACCAAGGAAGAGTGGAAGATGACCGTCGAGACCCAGAAGATCCTGGATCCGGCGATCCAGCTGGTCGCCACCTGCGTGCGCGTGCCGGTGATGGTGGGCCACTCGGAGTCGATCAACATCGAGTTCACCGGCCCGCTGGACGAGGACGACGCCCGCGAAATCCTGCGCGACGCCGAAGGGATCGTGGTGGTCGATAAGCGCGAGAACGGCGGCTACATCACGCCGAAGGAAGCCCAGGGCGAGTTCCCGGTCTACGTGTCGCGCATCCGCAAGGACCCGACCGTCGAGCACGGCATCGCCCTGTGGTGCGTGGCCGACAACCTGCGAAAGGGCGCGGCCCTGAACGCCGTGCAGATCGCCCAGCTGCTGCACGACAAGGGCCTGATCAAGCAGAAGACGCCGGCCTAGAGAACGACCTCCCCGTCGTCCTTCCGCCAGCGGAGGGACGACGGGAAGCGCCTTCGGGCGAATTTCGCACCTCTCCGCAAAAAGCGGGCGGACGCCGGGACGACTCCCTGTCAGATCCCTCCGCGAAAGGTGCGGTCCATGTCTCCAAGTTCCACGAGCAGCGCTTCGAGCGACGCCCGTTCGGCCTATCTGGCCGGCGTCGGCTGCTATGTGATGTGGGGCTTCCTGCCCCTCTATTTCCACACCCTGGCGACCCTGGGCGTCACCTCGTTCGAGATGATCGCCCACCGCACGCTGTGGTCGGTGCTGTGGGCCGGCGGCCTGGTGCTTCTGGCCCGGCAGAGCGGCCAGGTGGCGGCGGTGATGCGCCAGCCCAAGACCCTGGGCCTGCTGGCCCTGTCGACCCTGGCCATCTTCGGCAACTGGACGATCTACGTGGTGGCGGTGAACGCCGGCCACGTCATCGAGGCCAGCCTCGGCTACTACATCAACCCGCTGATGAACATGGCGGCCGGCGCGCTGCTGTTCCGCGAGCGCATGACCACCGAGGGCAAGGTCGCCATCGGCTTCGCCGCCGTGGGCGTGGCGATCCAGACCGTGGCCCTGGGCCACCTGCCGCTGGTGTCTCTGGGTCTCGCCTTGACCTTCTGCGTCTACGGGATCCTGCGAAAGCAGGTGAAGGCCGACGCCCAGACCGGCCTCTTCATCGAGTGCGCCTACCTGGCCATTCCGGGCCTGCTCTATGTCTGGCATCTGCAGGCCAGCGGCGCGGGGCACTTCACGCAAGGGCTAGGCACGGCGATCCTGCTGCTGGTCGCCGGCCCGGCCACGGTGATCCCGCTGGCCCTCTTCGCCTGGTCGGCCCGCCGCCTGCCGCTGAGCGCGCTGGGCTTTCTGCAGTTCATCGCGCCCACCTTGCAGTTCCTGCTCGGCGTGTTCCTCGGCGAGGCCTTCACGCCGCTGCGGGCGCTGTCGTTCGTGTTCATCTGGCTGGGGGTGGCGGTGTTCGCCTATGGCGCCTGGAAAAGGCTCAGGGCCGCGCCCGCGGTGGCCTGAGACCTTCAAGCGTGACAAAACGTTGGTCAATTTGTCGCATGCCGCCGACGCTTAAGTCGGCGGCAACGGACGCGATTGCAGGTATGCCCGCAGTCTTTCGCAGGGGGAAACCATGACTACCGAAGCTGGCGCCACGCCCAACCTCGCCGCCGTGCTCGAGGCCCTTTCCGTCGAGATGTCGCTGGCCGCCGAGGCCTGCGGCCACCTGGACAGCGCCCTGGGCAAGATCCTCGAGAACACGCCGGCGGAATCGCGGCTGGCCGTGATGCAGGAACTGCACACGGTCGACCACCTGGCCCAGCACATCACCGCCATCACCGACTTCACCAGCAAGCTGGTGCAGGCCGCGCCCGACGGCGTGCCGCTGGAAGTGCAGGAAGCCCTGGCGACCATCACCCTGGGCGCCGTGGCCGAGCGGCTGCGGGGGCGGCTGGGGGTCTGAGGGCCAAGCCCTTCCCCACTCTTCCCGTCATTCCCGCCCTTGTGGCGGGAACCCCTGGTTCCGCTCGCACGTGAAGCGCCAGCGGACTGCTGAGCAGTCCGCCCCCTTCCGCCCTTGCGGCTGACAGAGGGGTTCCCGCCACAGGGGCGGGAATGACGGGAGTTATGGGGAGGGCGAGAGCCTTCCCTACAGGCTCGCGTACGCCGCCTTGATCAAACTCACCGCGCGCGGGTCGCCGATCAGCTCGTTGCCCTGGCGGTTCATCACGTACGAGCCCGAGACCCCCGTCTTCGGGTCGGCGAAGGCGCAGGAGCCGCCCCAGCCGGAATGGCCGAAGGCGTCGCTCGTCGGGCCGTAGAAGAAGTTGGGCGTGTTGCGCATGAAGCCCGCGCCCCAGCTGATCTCGTAGGGCAGCACCAGGTCCTGGCCGGCGATGCGCTCGGCCCTCGCCAGTTCCATCGTCTCCGGCGACAGCACCTTGACGCCGTCGAGGGTCCCGCCGCTGGCCAGGGCGCCCATCAGGCGGGCCAGGGAATGGGCGGTGGCGTGGCCGTTGGCCGAGGGGATCTCGGCCCGTCGCCATTCGCCCGTGCCGCGGCCGCCGGGCGCGGCCCACTTGGTCATGAAGGCGGCGCGGATGGCGTCGTTGATCTCGCCGAACTTGGGAAAGGCGGTCGGCCGCATCAGGTCGGCGCAGCGCTCGTGCTCGCTGTCGGGCAGGCCGATCCAGATGTCGAGGCCCAGCGGAACGGCCAGGTCCTCGCGCAGCGCCGTCCCCATGGTGCGGCCGTCGACCCGGCGGAAGATCTCGCCGGCCGTATAGCCGAAGGTCACCGGATGATAGCCGCTGGCCGTGCCGACCGGCCACAGCGGGGCCATGGCGGCCAGCTTGGCCGTCGTCGCCTCCCAGTCGAACCAGATGGCCGGATCGACCTCGTCGAGGAAGCCCGACAGCCCGTCCTGGTGCGACATCACCTGGCCGACGGTGATAGCTTCCTTGCCGTTCTGCGCGAACTCCGGCCAGACCGAAGCCACGCTCGTGTCGTAGGAGAGCTTGCCCTGGTCCACCAGGCGCGCGACCAGCAGGGCGGCGATCGCCTTGGTGGTCGAGAACAGCGGCGTCAGGGTGTCAGGGCCGAAGGCGACCTCACGTTTCCGATCGGCGAAACCGGCCATCAGGTCGACGACGATCTCGCCGTCGATGGCCAGGGAAAAGCGCGCGCCGAGCTCGCCGCCGCCCGGCGAGGCCGGATCGAAATTGGCCTCGAAGGCTTCGTAGACCTGGGCGAACGGGGCGGGGCAGACGCCGGTGATGTCGAGGCTCATGGCTTTTGCTCTAGCCCGGCGGCGCGGGGTTTGTCATCCGAAGGACAGTCCCCCGCGTAACGGAGCCCGCCGATGAAGCCCGAGATCCTGCAGCTCAAGGCCCTGTCGCCGCAGCTCGAAGCCGGGCTGGAGGCGGCTTACGTCGTCCACCGCCCCTACCGCGCCACCGATGCGGACGCCTTGATCACGGAGGTCGGCCCCAGGGTGCGCGGCGCCGTCACCGGCGGCGACCTGGGCGTGCCCGCCGACCTTTGGGACCGCCTGCCGGCCCTGGAGATCGTCGCTGTCCATGGCGTCGGCCTCGACAAGGTGGACCTGGCTCGCGCCGCCGCCCGGGGCGTGACCGTGACCACAACGCCCGGCGTGCTCACGCAGGACGTCGCCGAGCTGGCCATCGGGCTGTGGCTGTCGCTGTCGCGCCGCATGGTCACCGCCGACCGCTATGTGCGCGAAGGCCGCTGGCCCAGGGCCGAGCGCCTACCCCTGGCGCGGCGGGCCTCGGGACGCACGGTCGGGATCCTGGGCCTGGGCCAGATCGGCCGGGCCATCGCCCAGATGGCCGCCCCCTTCGCGGCGAGCATCGCCTATCACAGCCGCCGGCCGGTGGAGGGCGTTCCCTACGCCTATCACGCCAGTCCGCTGGCGCTGGCGAAGGCGGTCGACGTGCTGTTCCTGGTCACGCCCGGCGACGCCGGACCGCTGGTCGACGCGGCGGTGCTGAAAGCGCTGGGTCCCGACGGCCTGCTGATCAACGTCGCACGGGGCTCGGTGGTCGACGAGGCGGCTCTCGTCGCGGCGCTGCAAACGGGAACCATCGCCGGGGCGGGCCTCGACGTGTTCGAGGACGAACCGAACGTGCCCCAGGCGCTGCTGGCGATGGACAACGTCGTGCTGCAGCCGCACCGCGGCAGCGCCACGGTCGAGGCCCGCGAGGCGATGGCGGCGCTGGTGCTGGAGAACTTGGAGCGGCAGTTCGGGGTGTGAGGACGCCCTCTCAACTCCCGTCATTCCCGCCCTCATGACCCCTCTGTCAGCCGCAAGGGCGAATGGGGCGGACTGCCAAGCAGTCCGCTTGCGCCTCACGTGCGAACGGAACCAGGGGTTCCCGCCACAAGGGCGGGAATGACGGGAGGATGGGGGGAGCCTTCTAGGCCAGCCGCTCGATGCGCACGGTCGGCGAGGTCTGCTTGATGCGGGCGGCCATGGCCACGATCGGCAGTTCGGGGGCGTTCCAGATGTTGGCGGCGGTCACCGTCTCGGCGACGCCGCCGACGGCGCGGGCCAGGCCGTAGGACAGGGTCTGGCCTTCGAGGATCGAGGCGGCGAACAGGGCGGTCAGCAGGTCGCCCGTGCCGCTGGGCGAGCGCTCGGCCTTGGCGTGGGCGGCCAGCCAGGCCTCCTTGCGGTCGGCGTAGACGACGCCGATCTCGTTCCCGCGCTGCACCGACGAGACGATCACCGGCTTGTTCAGCAGGCGGGCGGCGCGCACGGCCCCGGCCGGGTCGCGCACCTCGGCGCCGGTCAGCCGCTGCAGCTCCCAGGCGTTGGGGGCGACGATGTCGGCGCGCGGGATCAGGTCGGCGGCGATGGCGTCGGCCACCTCGGCGGGCACGTAGAGGCCCTTGCCGGCGTCGCCCATGGTCGGATCGACGATGATGGTCGGCTTGCGGGCGGCCGCGCCGTCGCGCGGCGCGGCCCGCACGGCGTCGATGGCGCGGGCGGCGGCGCGCACCTGGGCGGCGCTGGCGAAATAGCCGGTGATGACGAGGTCGGTCAGGCCGAACAGGCCGTTGGCCTCCAGCCCGTCGAGCATGCCCTCGACCACCTCGATCGGCACGGGCGCCCCGCCGGGAACGCCCCAGCCGGGATGGCGGCCGTAGAGCACGGTGGGGACCACCAGGGTGTCGATGCGGAACTGGGTCAGGGCGGCGGCCTGGGCGGTGGCGCCCACCTGACTGCCGGCGACGTGACTGGAAATGAGGAGCGCGAGCGGCATGGGCAAAGCAGTTAGCCGAGCCTGCGGAACTTGAACAGGGCGTCACGAAGGCAAAACGGCGGCCATTCGCGCCATGGTCGATCCGCAACAAAAAAGCCCGCTCCGAAGAGCGGGCTTTCCCGTGAAGCCTGTCGGCTCAGTAGCGGTAGTGGTCCGGCTTGAACGGGCCGGCTTCCGGCACGCCGATGTAGTCAGCCTGTTCCTTGTTCAGCTTCGAGAGCTTGGCGCCCAGCTTCTCCAGGTGGAGGAAGGCGACCTTTTCGTCGAGGTGCTTGGGCAGGGTGTAGACGTCGTTCTTGTAGGCGGCCTTGTTGGTCCACAGCTCGATCTGGGCCAGCGTCTGGTTGGTGAACGAGGCCGACATCACGAACGAGGGGTGGCCCGTGGCGTTGCCCAGGTTCACCAGGCGGCCTTCCGACAGCAGGATGATCTTCTTGCCGTCCGGGAATTCCACGTGGTGGACCTGCGGCTTGATCTCGTCCCACTTGAAGTTCTTCAGGCCGGCGACCTGAATTTCCGAGTCGAAGTGGCCGATGTTGCAGACGATGGCGTTGTTCTTCATCCGGCGCATGTGGTCGACGGTGATGACGTCCTTGTTGCCGGTCGCCGTCACGTAGATGTCGGCGCGGTCGGCGACGTCGTCCAGGGTCTGGACCTCGTAGCCTTCCATCGCCGCCTGCAGGGCGCAGATCGGGTCGATCTCGGTGACGATCACGCGGGCGCCGCCTTGGCGCAGCGAGGCGGCCGAGCCCTTGCCCACGTCGCCGTAGCCGCAGACCACCGCGACCTTGCCCGACAGCATGACGTCGGTGCCGCGACGGATCGCGTCGACCAGCGATTCACGGCAGCCGTACAGGTTGTCGAACTTGCTCTTGGTGACGCTGTCGTTGACGTTGATGGCCGGGAACGGCAGGTCGCCCTTGGCGGCCATCTGGTACAGGCGGTGCACGCCCGTGGTGGTTTCTTCCGACACGCCGCCGATGGCGTCGCGGATGGCCGAGTAGAAGCCCGGCTTTTCGGCCAGGTAGCGCTTCATCACGGTGTAGAGCGCTTCTTCTTCCTCGTTGGTCGGGTTGTTGAGGATCGACGGATCCTTCTCGGCCTTCGGGCCGAGCACGCACAGCAGGGTCGCGTCGCCGCCGTCGTCGAGGATCAGGTTCGGGTAGCCGCCGTCGTGCCACTCGAAGATCTTGTGGGCGTATTCCCAGTACTCGACCAGGTTTTCGCCCTTGAAGGCGAAGACCGGGATGCCGGCGGCGGCGATGGCGGCCGCGGCGTGGTCCTGGGTCGAGAAGATGTTGCACGAGGCCCAGCGGACCTCGGCGCCCAGGGCCGTCAGGGTCTCGATCAGCACGCCGGTCTGGATGGTCATGTGCAGGCTGCCGGCGATGCGGGCGCCCTTCAGCACCTGGGCCGGGCCGTATTCCGCGCGCGTGGCCATCAGGCCCGGCATTTCGGTCTCGGCGATGGCGAGTTCCTTGCGGCCGTAATCGGCGAGCGAGATGTCCTTGACGATGTAGTCGGCCACGGTCGGCTCCTGGATCGGGGGATTGTCTTGCCCGCTCTATAGCGCGCGGCGGGGACAGTGGCAAATCGACATAAAGATTTCCTTATGTCCGTGAAGCGCGAAACAAAACCCGTCGCGGGCGAACTGGCGTGACCCTTGCGGGCGAAGGCGGCTCAAGTGTCAAAGTGGGATCTGGGGGACTATCAACATGCGCTCGCCGAGCCGGCCTTTCTTCAAGGCCTATGAAATCGTGGCCATCGTCGCCTTCGTGGCCGCCGCCGTCATCGTGGGCAGCCTGAAGCTGGTCTACTAAACACCCGGCCAACGACCCGTCTTGGAACGAAACGGCGCCGCCCACGCGTTGTAGGCGGATGCCGGAAGGTTCCGTTACGCCACCGCCGCCTCCGCCCGAGGCCACCGCCACGCCGCGACGCCGGTCGTGGCGCGCCTTGCCGCGCGCCGCGCGCTGGGGGATCGGCGCGGCCCTGCTGATCCTGGCGGCGATCATCGCCTTCGTCGTCTGGTTCGACTGGAACATGCTGCGCGGCCCGGTCGGCCGCTTCGCCTCGGCCCAGTTGCACCGGCAGGTGCGGATCGAGGGCGACCTGCGCGTCCACCCCTGGTCGTTCTCGCCCAAGGCCGAGGCCTACGGCCTGTTCGTCGGCCAGCCCGACTGGGCGCCCAAGACGGGTCCGCAGGCCGGACACATGGCCCGGGTCGACCGCGTGGCGGTGCAGATCAAGCTGCTGCCGCTGCTGAAAGGCGACGTCATCCTGCCGCTGGTGGCGGTCGACCGGCCCGACGTGCGCCTGCTGCGCGAGGCCTCGGGCCGCGCCAACTGGACCTTCGGCGACCCCAACAAGAAGAGCGCCAAGCCGCTGAAGCTGCCGGCGATCCAGCACTTCGTGATCAACGACGGCCAGCTGCGGGTCGAGGACCGCTCGCGCGACGTGCTGTTCATCGGCTCGGTCAGCTCGAACGAACACGCCAGCGGCGACGGCAAGGGCCGCTTCGTGCTGGAGGGCAAGGGCCAGTACAACCGCTCGCCGTTCCTGGCGCGGGTGACCGGCGGCCCGCTGCTGAACATCTCGCCGAGCCGCCCCTACCCGTTCGACGCCAAGGTCAGCGCCGGCTCGACCCAGGTGAGCGCCGAGGGCTCGATCACCAAGCCGTTCGACCTGGGCCGCTTCGAGAGCGACCTGACGGTGGCCGGCAGCGACCTGAACCGCCTCTACGGCCTGACGGGCCTGACCCTGCCCAACACCCCGCCCTACAGGATCAGCGGCCATCTGGTGCGCAAGGGCGGCCGGTTCGACTTCGAGAAGCTGAACGGCCGGATCGGCGACAGCGACGTCAGCGGCGACCTCTTCGTGCTGGTCGATCGCGAGCGGCCCTATCTGGAGGCCGACCTGAAGTCCCGGCGCCTGGACTTCGACGACCTGGGCAGCCTGGTCGGCGCCGCCCCGGCCACCGGCAGGGGCGAGACCGCCTCGGCCGGCCAGAAGGTCGAGGCCGGCCAGCGCGAGGCCACCGGCCGCCTGCTGCCCGACGCTACCCTGCAGACCGAGCGCGTGCGGGCCATGGACGCCAAGGTCACCTACCGCGCCCTGGCGGTGAACGCGCCCAACCTGCCCCTGCAGAAGGTCCGCCTGGACCTGACGCTGGACAAGGGCGTGCTGACCATGGACCCGATAGCCTTCACCTTCTCGCGCGGCGATCTCGCGGGCAAGGTGCGGCTGGACGCGCGGCCCAACGTGCCGGTCACCGACCTCGACTTGCGCCTGACCAACGCCAAGCTGGAAGACTTCATCCCGCTGAAGAGCGGCGGCAAGCCGGCGATCGAGGGCGGCATCGTCGCCCGGGCCAAGCTGCGCGGCGTCGGCAATTCGGTGCACCGCGCCGCGGCCTCGTCGAACGGCACGGTGACCCTGGTCGCCCCCAAGGGCCAGGTGCGCCAGGCTTTCGCCGAGCTGCTGGGCGTCAACGCCTCCAAGGGCCTGCTGATGCTGCTGTCGAAGGACAACAAGGAGACCAGCCTGCGCTGCGCCGTGGCCAGCTTCGACGTCAGGAACGGGGTGATGCGCGCCGACAAGATCATCGCCGACACCGGCGTGGTCCTGGCCAAGGGCGAGGGCACCATCAATCTGGAGACAGAGCGCCTGGATCTGCAGATCGAGGGCGACAGCAAGAAGCCGCGCCTGGTGCGGCTGTTCATCCCGATCGAGATCAAGGGCCCGCTGGGCGCGCCGCGCATCAGCCTGCAGACCAGCGGGGCCTTCACCCAGGGCGGCGTCGCCGCGGCGCTGGGCGCGCTGGTCAACCCGCTGGCCGCCATCCTGCCGTTCGTGACCCCCGGCCTGGAAAAGGACGCCGACTGCGCGGGCCTGGTGGCCGAGGCGCGCGGCGAGGGCGTGGCCGTGCGTACGGCCCAGACCACCCAGGCGGCCCCCAAGTCAGGATCGAAGAAGGGCAAGTAGGGCCGCGCCGGCGCGGCCCCCGGTCTCACCAGAACGGCTTGGCGTCCGACAGCTCGTCCAGCGCGGCCCTGGCCTCGCGGGTCATGGCGCCCGTCGCCTCCGGCGCAGCCGACAGGCGGCCGGCGGCGTAGGCGGCTTCCGGATCGCCGTCGGCCAGGGCGGCGGCGCGGGCCAGGTCCGCGCCCAGGCTGGCGTCGTTGAGGCCGCCCAGCGCGTCCTGCATCTGGCGGGCCGCCGTCGACCACCGCTCCAGCCGCTTGGGATGGTCGGGAAACAGCGGGGCCAGGGCGTCGATGGCGTAGCGCAGGCCCTTGCCGCGGATGCGCAAGGCGTGACGGGCCTTGACGTCGAGGGCGTCGAAATCCTCGCCGCGCTCCAGCACGTCCTTGGCCAGCTTCTTCAGCTGTTTGGCCGCGAAGGCCTTGGCCGGCGTGCGGCGAGCCTCGGCGCGCTCGGGATCGTCCAGCCAGTCGCCGGTCTCCAGCCAGGCGGCGATGTCGAGCGCCAGCGGACCGAAGCGTTCGGGGCGGGCGACCTCGACCGCGCGGGCGTAGGCGCCCTGCTGGGCCTCGACCAGGGCCTTGCCCAGCGCGCCCAGGCCCTCGACCGGCTGCGGATCGGCCGAGACCGCCGGACGCCAGACGCCGGCGATGTAGACGTCGAGGTCCCGCGCAGGCCCCAGGGCGTCGGCCAGGGCCTTCAGCGACTCCAGGGCCGGCGTGGCGGCGAGCTTGCCGGTCAGGGGCCGGAAGAGCTTGATCAGCGCCCGCAGGCGGCGGGCGGCGACGCGCAGTTCGTGCACCGCCTCGGGGCCGGGCAGGTCGGCCAGGGTCTCGGCGGCGACGCACAGGCGGCCCAGGGCGGTATTGCCCAGGGCCTGGAAGGCCTCGGCGGCGGTCATGTCGGGCCGCAGCACGGCCGCTTCGCGCCGGGCGGACGGCGCTTCGCCCAGGGCCAGAGCGTAGCCGCGCTCGGCCTTGCTGACGAGGGAAAGGCGCAGGGGCGCGTGGGCCATCAGGTCTCGCGCCAGGGCGAACAGGGCGGCGGGCGCGCCGGTCTTCAGTTCGAGCTCCAGCTCGCTGACGGCGGCGCGGTCGGTTCCGGCCTGCAGCTCGCCGCGATCCAGCGCCGCCTCGATGGTCGCCCCGCCGTGCTCGACCAGGCGCAGGGTGCGCTCGACCCTCGTGGCGAAAACGGGGGCGAGGACGTCGCCGTTGACGATGCGGCCGGCCGGGGTCTGGTCCAGCAGGTCGCGGTCGGGACCGGGGCCAGTGACCGGGGCCTCCCATTCGCCGCGGGCGAACACCCCGCCGGCCGAGGCCGATTTCAGGGTCTGCTTGCGGCCGCCGTCGCCGTCGCGCACCCGCAGGCCGAAGCCCGCCCGTCGCAGGGCATGGTCGGCGGTGTCGTAATAGGTGGCGTCGAGCCGGCGCACGGCCTCGCGACCGTCCAGACGGGCCAGGACCGCGTCGGAAGCCTCCGGGGCGATCAGGAACTTCAGTTCGATTTCGCGGTCCATCATGTGACTATAACCAGCCCGGCGGCGTTTGGCTTCCGCAACGCAACATCGGTGCGCATGCGCGGGCCGTCTTGCCATTCGGATCGCCCAAGTTCAAACCTGCGCGCCATGACGCCGATCAACATCTCCGCACAGCCCCGCCACGACTGGACCCTTTCCGAGGTCGAGGCCCTGTTCGCCCTGCCGTTCATGGAGCTGGTGTTCGAGGCCGCGCGCGTTCACCGCGCCTGGTTCGACCCCTCCGAGATGCAGCTGTCGCAGCTGCTGTCGGTCAAGACCGGCGGCTGCGCCGAGAACTGCGGCTACTGCAGCCAGAGCGCCCACTTCAAGACCGGCCTCAAGGCCGAGAAGCTGATGGAGCCGGCTGTGGTCATCGCCAAGGCCAAGGCCGCCCGCGACGGCGGCGCCCAGCGCTTCTGCATGGGGGCGGCCTGGCGCGAGCTGAAGGACCGCGACCTGCCCAAGCTCGCCGAAATGATCGGCGGGGTGAAGGCGCTGGGCATGGAGACCTGCGCCACCCTGGGCATGCTGACCGCCGAACAGGCCAAGCAGCTGAAGGACGCCGGCCTCGACTACTACAACCACAACCTCGACACCGGCCCGGACTACTACAAGGACGTGGTGACGACCCGCACCTACCAGGAGCGCCTCGACACCCTGGCCTATGTGCGCGACGCGGGCATGAGCACCTGCTGCGGCGGCATCGTCGGCATGGGCGAGACCCGCCGCGACCGCGCCGGCCTGCTGCACCAGCTGGCCACCCTGCCCTCGCACCCCGACAGCCTGCCGATCAACGGCCTGGTGCCGATCAGCGGCACGCCGCTGGGCGACCAGATCCTGGCCGAGGGCGAAAAGGCCATCGACTCCATCGAGTTCGTGCGCACCATCGCCGTGGCCCGCCTCGTCTGCCCGAAAGCCATGGTCCGCCTTTCGGCCGGCCGCGAGGGCATGAACCGCGAGCTGCAGGCCCTGTGCTTCATGGCCGGCGCCAACTCGATCTTCGTCGGCGGCAAGCTGCTGACCACGCCCCTGCCGGACATGGACGACGACAGCCGCCTGTTCCACGACCTCGACCTCAAGCCGATGGTCATGGTGAAGGCCGAAGTCGCGGCGGCGCCCGAGGCTATTCCCGCGGAATAACCTCCACCTCCGTAAAATCCCCGCGAAAGCGGGGACCCAGGCTTTTTCTGAAAGGCCTGGCGCTCGACGATAAAACACCTGGGTCCCCGCTTTCGCGGGGATTTTACGGGTGAGCGTGAGCCCCCAAGCTCGAGCATTTCTGGACGAAATTTAATGAAGGCGGGCCTGAGGCTCGCTTGTCCCGGAGGCCCCGCAACCTATGGTGCGGGGCATCTTCGCTTTTGCGCGAAACCTATTCGGGGCCTTTCATGAAGCTGTTCGCCTCCGCCGCCGTCGCGGCGTTGCTCCTCGCCAATCCGGTACTGGCTCAAGCCGCGCCAAAGCCGGCCGCCAAGGTCACCGGCCAGCTGGCGCAGCTGCCCGACGTCGACATCGCCTACACCAAGTTCACCCTGCCCAACGGCCTGACGGTGATCGTCCACGAGGACCACAAGGCCCCGATCGTGGCGGTGAACGTCTGGTACCACGTCGGCTCCAAGAACGAGCCGAAGGGCCGCACCGGCTTCGCGCACCTGTTCGAGCACCTGATGTTCAACGGCTCGGAGAACTTCAACGACGACTGGTTCAAGGCGCTGGAGAAGCTGGGCGCCACCGACATGAACGGCACCACCAACGAAGACCGCACCAACTACTTCCAGAACGTGCCGACCGCGGCCCTGGACCAGGTGCTGTGGCTGGAAAGCGACCGCATGGGCCACCTGGTCGGCGCCATCGACAAGGCCCGCCTCGACGAGCAGCGCGGCGTCGTCCAGAACGAGAAGCGCCAGGGCCAGAACCAGCCCTACGGCCAGGTCTGGGACGTGATCACCGCCAGCACCTACGACGCCGACCACCCCTACGGCCACACGGTCATCGGCGAGATGGCCGACCTCGACGCGGCCTCGCTGGACGACGTCAAGGACTGGTTCAAGAACTACTACGGCCCGGCCAACGCCGTGCTGGTGCTGGCCGGCGACATCACGCCCGCCGAGGCCAAGGCGAAGGTCGAGAAGTATTTCGGCGACATCCCCTCGGGCCCGCCGGTCACCCGCCAGAAGGCCTGGGTGGCCAAGCGCACCGGCAGCCAGCGCGCCGAGATGCAGGACCGCGTGCCCCAGGCCCGCATCTACAAGATCTGGAACATCCCGCAGTACGGCTCGGCCGAGTCCGACTACCTGGCCCTGCTGGGCGACGTGCTGGTCTCGGACAAGACCTCGCGGCTCTACAAGCGCCTCGTCTACACCGACCAGACCGCCGTCAACGTCGGCGCCGGCGTCAACGACAGCGAGATCGGCAGCCAGTTCATGGTCACCATCACCGTCAAGCCGGGCGGCGACCCGGCGGCGGTGGAAAAGGCCTTCGACGAGGAATTCCAGCGCCTGCTGCGTGACGGTCCCACGCCCGAGGAAGTGGCCAAGGTCCGCACGCTGAGCCTGTCGAACTTCGTGCGCGGGGTCGAGCGCATCGGCGGCTTCGGCGGCAAGTCCGACATCCTGGCCGAAAGCCAAGTCTATCTGGGCTCGCCCGACGCCTACAAGACCAGCCTGGAGCGCGTCCGCGGGGCCACGGCGGCGCAGTTGCAGGCGGCCGGCAAGGCCTGGCTGACCGACGGCGACTTCACCCTGACCGTGACGCCGTTCCTGACCTACACGACCACCGCCGGCGTCGATCGCAAGACGATGCCCGAGGTCGGCGCGACGAAAGCCCCGGCCTTCGCCAAGCTGGAGCGCGCCACCCTGTCGAACGGGATCAAGGTGATCCTGGCCGAACGCCACGAGACCCCGCAGATCCGCATGGGCCTGCTGTTCGACGCCGGCCTCGCCGCCAGCGCCGGCGACAAGGCCGGCCTGACGGGCGTGACCACCAGCATGCTGACCGAAGGCACGACGCATCGCGACGGCCTGACCATCAGCCGCGAACTGGCCCAGCTGGGCGCGGGCATCGGCTCGGGCAGCGGCCTGGACTTCACCCAGGTGTCGCTCAACACCCTGACCACGACGCTCGACCCGGCCCTGGCGATCTATGCCGACGTGCTGCAGAACCCGGCCTTCAAGCCCGAGGACCTGGACCGGTTCAAGAAGCAGAACATCGCCGCCATCCAGCAGGCCAAGCAGAACCCGCAGGCGCTGTCGGGCCGCATCCTGCCGGTCCTGGCCTATGGCGCGGGCTCGCCCTACGGCCAGCTGACGACCGAGGCCTCGATCGCCTCAATCACCCGCGACGACGTCGTGCGCTTCCAGAAGACCTGGCTGCAGCCGCAGGGCGCCACCCTGGTCGTGGTCGGCGACACCACCCTGGCCCAGCTGCTGCCGAAGCTGGAAGCCCAGCTGGGCGGCTGGAAGGGCGCCCAGACCAAGTCGAAGCCGCCGGTGCAGGCCGCGCCCAGCAAGGCGGCGGTCTATCTGATCGACAAGCCCGGCGCCCAGCAGTCGGTGATCACCGCCGGCAACCTGGTGCCGCCGCGCGATCCGAAGGACCAGGCCGCCCTGGACGCCTTCAACACCCTGTTCGGCGGCGACTTCGTCTCGCGCCTGAACATGAACCTGCGCGAGGACAAGCACTGGTCCTACGGCGCCGTCTCGGGCGTGCGCGACGCGCGGGGCTCGCGGCTGTTCCTGATCCGCGCGCCGGTGCAGACCGACAAGACCGCCGAGTCCTTCGCCGAGGCCCGCAAGGAGCTGACCGACATCATCGGCCCGCGTCCGGCGACCCCGGCGGAGCTGGCCAAGGCCCAGAACAGCCTGACCCTGTCGATGCCCGGCAGCTGGGAAACCGGCCAGGCCGTCTCGGACTCGATCGGCGAGCTGGTCAACTACGACCTGCCCGACAGCTATTTCGACGACTATCCGGCCGACGTGCGGGCGGTGACCGTCGACAGCGTCACGGCGGCGGCCAGGAAGGCGATCAAGCCGGACGAACTGGTCTGGGTGATCATCGGCGACCGCGCCGTCATCGAACCCAAGCTCAAGGCCCTGAAGCTCGACATCCAGGTGATCGACGCCGACGGCAAGCCGGTGAAGTAGGGGTTCGCAAGAGCCTGGACATGCGAAGGGCGGCCTCTCGGGGCCGCCCTTTTCTTTTTTCTTCCGTCATTCCCGCCCTTGTGGCGGGAACCCCTGGTTCGGCGCGCACGTGAGGCGCAAGCGGATCGCTGGCGATCCGCCTCGTTCGCACCTGCGACTGACAGAGGGGTTCTCGCCACAAGGGCGAGAATGACGGGAGTTTGGGGGACTGCGGAGCCCTACCGCTCCTCGTCGAAGCGGTTGCCGACCAGCTCCACCAGCGCATCCACGGCGGCTTCGGCTTCGGGGCCTTCGGCGGCGATGTCGATGGTCGAGCCGATGCCGGCGGCCAGCATCATCAGGCCCATGATCGAGCGGGCGTCGACGCTGGAGCCCTCGCGGGCGACCTTGACCTCGGCGTCGAAGCCCGAGGCCAGCTTGACGAACTTGGCCGAAGCCCGGGCGTGCAGCCCGCGCTCGTTGACGATCTCGACCGTGGCTGTCGCCGTTCGACTCATTTTTCTCCCGCCAGCACGTAGGAGGCCACGGAGATGTATTTCCGTCCAGCCTCCTGGGCGTGAGCGACGCAGGCGTCCAGGTCGTCGCGGGTGCGCACGCTGGCCAGCTTGATCAGCATCGGCAGGTTCAGCCCGGCGATGACCTCGGCCTTGGTCTGCTCCATGACCGAGATGGCCAGGTTGCTGGGCGTGCCGCCGAACATGTCGGTCAGCAGGATGACCCCCGCGCCGTCGTCGACGGCGGCGCAGGCCTTCAGAATGTCCGACCGGCGACGCTCCATGTCGTCTTCCGGCCCGATGCAGATGGCCTTCACCGCGGTCTGCGGCCCCACCACATGCTCCATGGCGGAAACGAATTCCTCCGCCAATCGCCCGTGCGTGACGATCACGAGCCCGATCATGCCTGGTCTCTCAAACGGGATCCCCTTCGCCCGAAACGGCAGGGAGGCGCCGCGCGGGCCGCCTTGATACGCTTGTTAGGGACCGACTCCAAGATGCTCCAGCATGCGGGCGATCTT
Source organism: Caulobacter sp. GW821-FHT09B11 (assembly GCF_059418205.1). NCBI lineage: Bacteria > Pseudomonadati > Pseudomonadota > Alphaproteobacteria > Caulobacterales > Caulobacteraceae > Caulobacter > Caulobacter sp. GW821-FHT09B11. Next base: position 257,054 of record NZ_JBWKPK010000002.1, read on the forward strand.
CGCCGGGGCGGCGGGTTCGAGCGGCCACAGGTCGAAGGCGGGTACGGAAACCCCCAAAACCACCTCAAACCGAGGCTCGGGCAGGCGTTCGACGCGTTGCGGGGCCTCGACGCAGCGCACCACCAGCGTGATCTCGGCCAGGCGCAAGGCGGGCTCGGAGACCACGCCGAAGCCCCGGATCTCGACCAGGCCGGCCAGCGGATCGGGCGCGCGGCCGTAGAGCCGGCCCTCGGAGACGAAGGTCACCACCCGATCGTCGGCCACCAGGCGAAAGCCCGCCTCCAGGCTCCGCAGGGCCAGATCGCTCTTGCCCGCGCCCGAAGCGCCCTCGATCAGCGCCCCGCGCCAGCGGCCGGCGACCCGGCGGGCCACCAGCCCGGCATGGCGGATCACTCGCGGCCCCCGTGGCCGTGACCATGGTTGTGATGGCCGTCGCGATGCTCAGGCAGCTCGACCACGAACCGCGCGCCGATCACCTTGCCGGCCTCGTCCTGGCGGTTCTCGGCGTGGATCCTGCCGCCGTGCGCCTCGACGATCTGGCGGGCGATCGACAGGCCCAGGCCCGAATTGCCGCCGAACGCCCGGCCCTTGGGCCGCGAGGTGTAGAAGCGCTCGAAGATGGTCTCAAGATTGTCGGCCGGGATGCCCGGGCCGTCGTCCTCGACCGTCGTGGTCAGGCGGCCGTTCTGGCGGACCAGCCCGACCCGCACTTCGCCGTCGCCGGCGCTGAACGAGCGGGCGTTGTCGATCAGGTTGCGGAACACCTGGCCCACGGGGATTTCCCGCGCCAGCACCCGGACCGGACCGGCAGGCAGGCCGGTCAGGACGACGCGGACGCTGAACGGCGGCTCCTCGCCGCGCACCTGGCCTTGGTAGATGGCCGCGGTCTCGGTCAGCAGGCGCGAAAGGTCGATCGGTCGCGGGGCCTCGCGCGACAGCTCGGCGTCGAGCCTGGAGGCATTGGAGATGTCGGTGACCAGGCGATCCAGCCGGCCGACGTCCTGCTGCAGTATGCCCAGGAGGCGCTGGCGGGCCTTGGGCTCGGTGACGAGGTCCAGGGTCTCGATGGCCGAACGGATCGAGGTCAGCGGGTTCTTGATCTCGTGGGCCACGTCGGCGGCGAAGCGCTCGATGGCCCCCATCCGCTCGGACAGGGCCTCGGTCATCTCTTCCAGAGACCTGGAGAGGTCGCCGATCTCGTCGTTGCGGCGCGAGATGTCGGGCAGGCTGATGGCCCGCGCGCCTTCCAGGCGCACGTGGTCGGCGGCCCGCGCCATGCGCAGCACCGGCTGGGCCACCAGGCGGTGCAGCAGCACGCTTGAGACCAGCACCGCGCCCACCGCCACCAGCACGAAGGGCAGCAGGGCCTTGCGCTCGGCGCTGATGATCTCGTCGACGTCGCCGGCCTCGACGGTCAACACGCCCAGGACCGCCCGGACGTGCTGGATCGGGATCGACACCGACACCACCCGCTCGCCGTTCTCGGCCACGCGCTGCTGCTTGACGGTTTCGCCCATGCGGGCGCGGGCGATCTCCTGATCGAACTCGGCGCGGGCGCGCTCCAGGGCGCGCGGCTTGGCGTCCTTGTCCTGAAGCGATAGGCGGAAGCCGTTGTCGCCGGACTTGCGGGCCGGCGGCAGCACCTTCCATTCGACGCGGTCCTCGACGAGGTAGGAGTCGGCCAGCAGCCGGCCCTGGCCGTCATAGAGGCGGGCGCGCTGCGAGTGGCCGGCGAAGAACGATTGCAGGATGTCGTTGGCCGCCGCCACGTCGAGCGCCGGCTCGGGCTCGCCCACGGTGGCGGCCCGTTCGATGATGTTGGCGATCAGCTCGCCCTGGGTGCTGAGGCTGTCGATCCGCGCATTGATCAGGCCGTTGCGCAGCTCGTTGAGCACCAGGGCCCCGACCACCAGGATGGCCAGGGCCAGCAGGTTCAGGCCGATGATCAGCCGCCCCAGCCGCGAGGCGCGCGGCCAGGCCAGCCGACGCCGCTCGCGCGGCGCAGGCTCAGGACCCGGCTCAGGCCTCGCGGTAGCGGTAGCCGACGCCATACAGGGTTTCGATGGAATCGAACTCGGGGTCCACCTGGCGGAACTTCTTGCGCATCCGCTTGATGTGGCTGTCGATGGTGCGGTCGTCGACATAGACCTGATCGTCGTAGGCGGCGTCCATCAGGTTGTCGCGGCTCTTCACGAAGCCGGGACGCTGGGCCAGCGATTGCAGCAGCAGGAACTCGGTGACCGTCAGGCGCACCGGCTTGCCGTCCCACAGGCTGTCGTGGCGGGCCGGGTCGAGCGTCAGCTTGCCGCGCTTCATCATCTTCGAGCCGGCGGCGCCGGCGGCCGGGGCCGCGGGATCATCCTCCTCGGGACGGGCGCGACGCAGCACGGCCTTCACCCGCTCGAGCAGCAGGCGCTGGCTGAACGGCTTGTGCATGTAGTCGTCGGCCCCGAGGTTGAAGCCGAGGATCTCGTCGATCTCGTCGTCCTTCGAGGTCAGCATGATGACCGGCGTCTCGGACGACTGGCGCAGGCGGCGCAGCACTTCCATGCCGTCCATGCGCGGCATCTTGACGTCCAGGATGACGAGGTCGGGCGGATTGCTTTCCACCGCCTCGAGCCCGGAGACGCCGTCGTAATAGGCCTTCACCGTGTGGCCATGGCTCTCCAGGGCCAGAGAGACCGAAGCAACGATGTTCTCGTCGTCGTCGATGAGCGTGATCTCGGCCAAGCCGTCTAATCCTCCGAAAATCCGTGGGCCGATCCTATCGACCCTGGCGCTCCGCTACAACGCACGGAGCGGCCAAGCTTTCCATCCGGCCTTTTCGAACCCTATTGCGGCCGGGGCGTGGCGGGCTTGGACACAGTTGAGGCGCAGATGCGAACAGCGCGCAAAACACCGGTCTTGGCCCTCAACCTCGCCTTAAGGTCTCGTACGCCATAGTCGAGTCTCAGGAGCCCCATCAGCCCATGAGCGACCAGGTCCATTACGAGCTATTCGTGCGCCGCAAGGTCGGCGCGCAATGGACTCTGGACATGGCTACCGAAATCCGGAGCCACGCCCTGGCGCAGGCCGAGGAAGTCCTGAACTCGGGGCGCGCCGTCGCCGTGCGGGTCTCGAAGGAGACCCTGGACCCCGAAACCCGCGAATATCGCTCCATCTCGATCTTCACCAAGGGCATGGTCGACGGCGGCAAGCCGAAGAAGCCCGTCGAGGAGATGGAGCCGCTGTGCGTGCAGCCGGCCGACCTCTACACGGCCCACGCCCGCGACCGCATCGGCCGCCTGCTGGAAAGCTGGCTGCAACGCCACAAGGCCACGCCCTTCGAGCTGCTGCACCGGCCCGACCTGGTCGAGAAGCTGGAAGCCTCCGGCACCGACCTGCAGCACGCCCTGCAGAAGATCGCCATCCCCGAGGCCGAGGCCCGGGGCATGTCGGTCCACGAACTGATCCGCAACTTCCAGGGCCTGGTCGAACGCTCGGTCGCCAACCTGATGAAGGCCTTCAAGAAGGGCCAGCTGCCGGACCTCGACAAGGAAGGCTTCGCCAAAGCCGCCGAGCGCCTGGCCGCCGACCCGGACCGCGCCTTCCTGCTGGGGGCCGGCGTCGCCGCCTCGATCGCCCCGGCCAAGGACTGGAGCGAGAAGATCGCCCGCCTGCTCGACCTGGCCGACGCCGCGCCGGCCGATCCCAAGGCCCGCGCCGCCGCCCTGGCCGCCATCGAGACCCCGCTGGCCGAGATCATCGGCTCCAAGGCCGGCATGGCCGACCTGCTCAACACCGCCGACGACCTGGGCGCCACGCTGGCGGCCATGACCCGCCTGGCCGGCGGCGCGCAGGTGGAGATGCTGATCAAGGTCGAGGCCAGCGTCCGGGCCTGCATGCCCGAGCTGTCCGGCACGGCCAGGCGCCTGGGCCAATGGCTGACCGGCGACACCTTCCCCACCGTCCGCGCCTCGATCGCCCGCCGGGTGCTCAAGGAGCTGAACGGCGTGCGCCGCCTGAAGCCGACCGACGCCGAGAGCGAGATCGAGCACCTGCGGGCCCTGGCGATGAGCCTGACGGCCGCCGCCGGCCGCATCCTGCCGGCCGAGGACATCACCGCGGCCTTCACCACCCGCTCCAAGACCCTGCTCAACGGCGACTTCATCGAAAGCCTGCTGGGCCGCGACCGCTCGGCGCGCGAAGAGATCGTCATGCTGATCCGCCTGGCCGAGAACGTCATGGGCGCGGTCAACAAGCGCCATGCCGCCCGCTGGCTGTCGGCCAACATCCAGGCCATGCGCTTCGAGAAGGAGATGCGCCAGGGTCCCGACACCCCGTCGGTGAAGCTGGCGGCCCTGGCCGCGCTGCAGAAGTCGCTGGTCCGCTCGGGCCTGGTGCGCGAGGACTACGAGCCGCTGTGCGCCAAGCTGGGCGACGTGGGCGGCATGGTCGAGGCCGACTCTCGCCTGCTGTCGCTGCTGGTCCGCGCGCCCGCGCCCCTGCCCCAGCGCCTGGCCCTGCTGGCGCGCCTGGCCAGCGGCGAGGCCGGCCCCACCGGCCCGGTCGCCGACCGCGCCCGCATCGAGGCCCTGAAACTGGCCCGCGCCCCCGAAGCGCGTGAGGCCCTGGCGGCGAGTCCGGAGACGCTGGACCTGCTCAAGGGCCTGGTGCAGCAGCAACAGGCGGCCTGACCGGACTGAACCTCTCCCATGGGGAGAGGGAGGGGCCCGCGCCGCAGGCGTGGGAGGGTGAGGGGGTACGCCCTCACCGAATAATCCCGAAAATCTCGCAGAGACGACGACGCGCAACCGGCCGCCGTTCCTAACCCCTCACCCTCCCAGGCTTCGCCTGGGCCCCTCCCTCTCCCTTTGGGAGAGGTTTCTATGGGAGCTTGACCGACGAACGCAGGCGGCCAATCTGGCGCCCCTTCCCGCGACCTGCCCGGAACCTCGCCATGGCCTTCATCAGCATCGTCTACCCGGCCCGCGACGGCGCCCGCTTCGACCACGACTATTACGCCCGCACCCACATCCGCATGGTGCGCGAGGCCTTGGCGCCGAGCGGCCTGCTGGACGCCCGGGTCTATCGCGGAGTGTCGGCCCTGGACGGCGGTCCGGCGCCGTTCGTGGCGATGGCTCACCTGACCTTCCGCGACGAGGCCGCCATGCGCGCCTGCCTCGAAAGCCCGGCCGCGCCCGGCCTGCACGCCGACGTGGCCAACTTCACCGACATCGCGCCCGTCATCGAGATCTACGCGGCGGGGTAGAAGCGCCAACCTCTAGAAACCTCTCCCATGGGGAGAGGGAGGGGCCCGCGCCGCAGGCGTGGGAGGGTGAGGGGGTACGCCCTCGCCGAATAGTCCTGAAAATCCCGCGGAGACGACGGCGCGCGAACGGCCACCGTCCCTAACCCCTCACCCTCCCAGGCTTCGCCTGGGCCCCTCCCTCTCCCTATGGGAGAGGTTTTTTAAAGCCCCAACGCCCGCGCCAGCGCCTCGACCACGCGGTCGACGTCGCCGTCGTCCATGGTCGGGTAGAGCGGCAGGGTCAGGCAGCGGTCATACCAGGCGTCGGCGCCGGGCAGGTCAGCTTGGCCATACCGGTTCACATAGTAGGGCTGACGGTGCACGGGGATGTAGTGAACCTGGCTGCCGATCCCTTGCGCCTTCAGGGTTTCGGCCACCGCGGCGCGGGTCGTCATGGCGGCTTCGAAGTCGATCAGCACGGTCAGCAGGTGCAGGGCCGGGTTCGACCCGGTCGGACTGGCCGCCAGGGTCACAAGCGGCGACAGCGGGGCCAGAAGCCTGGCATAGCGGGCCGCCAGGGTCCGCCGGCGCTCGACGAACCGGTCCAGCTTGGCCAACTGCGAGATCCCCAGGGCGCACAGCACGTCGGGGATGCGGTAGTTGAAGCCCAGCTCCGGCATCTCGTAGACCCAGGGCTCGGCCCCGGCCGGGCGGACCATGCCGTGGCCGCGCAGGGAGCGGGCGCGGGCCGCCAGGGCGGCGTCGTTGGTGGTCAGCATGCCGCCTTCGCCGGTGGCCAGCGTCTTGACCGGATGGAACGAGAAGCTGGCGAAGGCCGAATAGGCCCCGTCGCCGACGGGGTGCTCTTCGTTGCCGAAGGTGGCGGTCGAGCCCAGCGCATGCGGCGCGTCCTCGACCAGCACCGCTCCGGCCGCGCTGGCCATGGCCTTCAGCGCCGGCAGGTCGCAGACGTCGCCGCGCAGGTGCACCGGCAGCACGGCCCGCACGCGGCGGTCACCGGCGCGGGAGAGGGCGTCGGCCAGGGTGTCGGGGGTCATCAGGCCGCTGGCCGGATCGACGTCGGCGAACACCACCTCGGCCCCGACATAGCGGGCGCAGTTGGCGGTCGCCAGGAAGGTGATCGACGGGGCTATGCAAACCTCGCCCTCGCCCACCCCGAGGGCCATCATGGCCAGGTGCAGGGTGGCGGTGCCGTTGGCTACGGCGATCGCGTGTTCGGCCCCGACCTTCTGCTTGAACGCCGTCTCGAAGGCCTCGACCGTCGGGCCCGTGGTCAGGAAATCGGCCCGCAGGGCGGCGGCGACGGCGGCGACGTCGTCGTCCTCGATGGTCTGGCGACCATAGGGGAGGAACGGCTGGGCCATCAGCCCGCCTTCTCCTCCAGCATGGCCAGCAGCCCGTCGGCGCTCAGCCAGTCGTGGTTGTTGTCGCTGCTGTAGGAGAAGTCTTCCGCCACCGGCCTGGCGCCATCGGCCGCCGAATAGGGGACGCGGCCGAACTCGGCGAAGTTGGGCTCGATGGCGAAGCGGTCGTCGAACTCGACGGTCGAGCGCGAGTCGTCGGCGCTGATCATGATCTCGTGCAGCTTCTCGCCGGGGCGGATGCCGATGACCTTGATCCCCGCCGTCGGCGACATCGCCTTGACGAGGTCGGGCATGGCCATGGACGGGATCTTGGGCACGAAGATCTCGCCGCCGCGCATCAGGTTCAGCGACGACAGCACGAAGTCGACGCCCTCGGTCAGGGTGATCCAGAAGCGGGTCATGCGCGGATCCGTGATCGGCAGCTCTGTCGCCCCCTGGGCCAGCAGCCGGCGATAGAGCGGCACGACACTGCCGCGCGAGCCCACCACGTTGCCGTAGCGGACCACCGCGAAGCGGGTGCCGATGTCGCCCGACAGGTTGTTGGCGGCCACGAAGGTCTTGTCCGAGGCCAGCTTGGTGGCGCCATAGAGGTTGGTCGGGTTGCAGGCCTTGTCGGTCGACAGGGCGATCACCTGCTTCACGCCGTTGTTCAGGCTGGCCCAGACCACGTTCTCGGCGCCCAGCACGTTGGTGTGGATGCATTCGGACGGGTTGTACTCGGCGGCCGGCACCTGCTTCAGCGCCGCGGCGTGGATGACGATGTCGACGCCGCGCAGGGCCAGGGTCAGGCGCTCGCGGTCGCGCACGTCGCCCAGGAAGAAGCGCAGCTTGGCGAAGGCGGCCTCGTCGAACTGCTCGCGCAGCTCCAGCTGCATGTCGCTCTGCTTCAGTTCGTCGCGGGAATAGATGATGACCTTCCGCGGGTCCGACAGCCTGAGCACCGTCTCGATGAACCGGCGACCGAACGACCCCGTACCGCCGGTGACCAGGATCACCTTGCCGTCGAGGTCGAGGGTTTGCGGTGAAAAGCGTCCCAAGATCAGCCTCCTCGCGCCCGCCGCGCGCGCAAACGACGCACGGGGAATCCAGGTTAACGCCGTTTGTGACGCACCAGACGTAAAGAGGACGTCAACCACGACGGGTTATGGCACACCCATGCGCCGCATCCTCGCCCTCATCCTCGCCGCCCTGACGCTCACCGGCCTCTTCGCCGCGCCCGCCTTCGCCAACGAAGGCGGCGAAGGCAAGAAGGACGCGCCCCCGACCTATTTCGCCCTGCCGACCATCACCGCAACGGCCATCCGCCGCGACGGCCGCAAGGGCGTGATGACGCTGGAGACCGGCATCGAGGCCAAGGATCCCAAGGTCATGGAATACGCCGTGGCCTCGACCCCGCGCCTGCGCGCGGCCTTCGCCCAGGTGCTGATGACCTACACCGCCGGCCTGCGCCGCGGCGTGCCGCCCGACCTCGACTATATCGGCGCCGAGATGCAGAAGGCCGCCGACAGGGTGCTGGGCAAGAAGGGCGCGAAGGTCCTGCTCGGCTCGGCGATGGTGAACTAGGCTTCCGGCGGAGCGGATTTGGCCTTCCGCCGCGCCCGGAAGAACCCGCGCAGCAGGTCGGCGCTCTCCTGCGCCATCACCCCGCCCGTCACTTCCGGCCGCCAGTGGCAGGTGGGCTGGGCGAAGAACTTGGGGCCGTGGACCACCGCCCCGCCCTTGGGATCGTCCGCGCCCCACACCACCCGGCCGATGCGGGCGTGGCTGATCGCCCCGGCGCACATGGCGCAGGGCTCCAGCGTCACCACCAGGGTCAGGTCGGTCAGCCGGTAGTTCTCGAGCCTGGCCGCCGCCGCCCGCATGACCGCGATCTCGGCGTGGGCCGTGGGATCATGAGCGGCGATCGGACCATTGCCGGCCCGGGCGATCACCTCGCCCGTCTTCGGATCGAGGATCACCGCCCCCACCGGCGTCTCGCCCCGCTCGGCGGCCGCGCGGGCCTCCTCCAGGGCCAGGGCCATGGCGTCTTCGTCGGTCATGGGCGGCCTCCGTCTTCGAGCAGGCGAACAAACGCGCCGAGACCCGCGCCCCGCGCCTTGGCGACGAGGCGGGCGTCGGCGGTGACCACCACCGCCCCGCGCTGCTGCGCCAGGGCGACATAGGCCACGTCATAGGCGCTCATGCCATGCCGCGCCGCCAGGGCGAAGGCCCGAGCGGCCAGGCCGCCCATCGGGTGAAACTCGGCGACGATCTGATCGAGGGCCGAGACGGCGCGCCCGGCCAGCGCCTCGTCCAGCCCGTCGGTCCGCACCCGCCGGGCGGCGATGCTGGCCATCTCGATCCACAGCAGGTCGGGCGCGATCAGCCGGGCGTCCGACAGGGCCAGGGCCTTGGCGGCGTCGGAACCGGCCTCCAGAAAGAACAGCTTGGCCGCCACCGAGGCGTCGAGCACGACCTCATCGGCCATCGCGGTCCTCGCGCACCAGGGCGGCGGCGTCGGTCGCGCCGGCCGGCAGAGGCTGGGCCAGGTCGGCCAGCAGGGCGCGGCGGCGCTCCACGGCCAAGGCGTTGAGCAGCAGGACGACGGCGGCCTCGCGCTGTACCCCGGTCGAGGCGGCGTGGCGGTCGATCAGCTGCACGGCGGCCGGGCTCAGCCGGTCGAGCGGCACGGCGAGGTCTTCGCCGCGACGGCGAAACGCCGCCGCGCCCTCGGCGACGCCCCGCGCGGCTTCCCGCACGAAGGTCACCCGGCGGCCGGCGAGATCGAGCGCCGAGGTCTTCCAGCCGGCGTCGAGCCAGGCGGCGGCGTGGGTATGGCCGATGCGGGTGTTGGACCACCAGGCCTGATGCTCCCGCGCCGAGCGCGGCAGGGGAAAGCCCAGCACGGCCTCGATCTCGTCGAAGGCCAGGCGCAGTTCGTCGCGATCATAGGCGCCTTCGAGATGGCGCTTGAGCGGTTCGTACTTCATCGCCGCCTCCATAGATAAGTTATATACTGTTATATCGCCTTCGATCCGAAAAGTCCGCGCCTTGATCCCTCCGGCGTTCGGCGCCATGAGATTTCTTCAACGCCCATCGTGAGATGCGCCCCTCCCATCGAAGGAACACCGGTCATGACCGACAAGTACCAGCCCGCCCTGCACGACGCCGTCGAGCACGACACCGACGCCGAGGGCGGCGAGCGCGTCGCCAAGGCCCTGGCCCGCGCGGGCGTGGCCTCGCGGCGCGAGGTCGAGCGGCTGATCGAGGCCGGCAAGGTGGTGCTGAACGGCCAGGTGCTGACCACCCCGGCCGTGCGGGTGTTCGCAGGCGACCTGCTGGTCGTCGACGGCAAGCTGGTCGAGGACCGCCAGCAGACCCGCCTGTTCCGCTATCACAAGCCCACCGGCCTGGTGACGACCCACAACGATCCGGGCGGCCGTCCGACCGTGTTCGGCGCCCTACCCCACGGCCTGCCGCGGCTGATCTCGGTCGGCCGTCTCGACCTGAACTCCGAAGGCCTGCTGCTGCTGACCAACGACGGCGAGCTGTCGCGCGCCCTGGAGATGCCGCAGAACGCCTGGACCCGCCGCTACCGCGCCCGCGCCTTCGGCCACGCCACCCAGGAGACCCTGGACAAGCTGAAGGAAGGCAAGACCATCGAGGGCGTCCGCTACGGCCCGATCGAGGCCAAGCTCGACAAGGCCCAGGACAAGGCCGGCGGCGGCCGCAACGTCTGGATCACGATCACCCTGAGCGAAGGCAAGAACCGCGAGGTCCGCAAGGTGCTCGAGTCGGTGGGCCTGAAGGTCAACCGCCTGATCCGCCTGTCCTACGGCCCGTTCGCCCTGGGCACGCTGCTGACCGGCCAGGTCGAGGAGGTCGGCCCCCGGGTGATCCGCGAGCTGCTCGAAGGCGTGATCTCCGAAGAGAACATGCCCACCGGCGACCGGCCGCAGTTCGTCGGCGTCGCCGATCCGCTGTACGCCCCGGGCGTCGCCAAGGACGGCGAGCGTCCGCGCGGCGGCGAGGTGCAGCGCCGCGCGCCTTCGGGCCGCGCCCCGCAGATCGCCACGCCCAAGGTCGAGGAGCCCAAGAAGGTCTACAAGGCCGGCTGGGCCAAGGCCAAGATCCGCACCGACGGGCACAAGGCCAAGACCCACAAGCCCAAGTCGCTGGAGACCAAGTTCGTCGACAAGGCCCCGCCGCGCGGCAAGCCGCCGGGCCCGCGCCCCGGCGCGGCCAAGGATGCGGCGGGCAAGGGTCCGGTGAGCAAGCCAGGCGCCGGCAAGGCCGCGCCAGGCCCCACCCGCGGAAACGTCGCGCCGGTGCGGACGGCGCCCGCCAAGCCCACAGGCTTCAAGGGCTCCCGCCCGACCGGGGTCAAGCCGGCGCCGCGAGGTCCCAAGCGGTAACTTCCTTTCGTATCTAGAAATCTGCCTTCCCCGGCCTTGTGCCGGGGACCCATCGTTCAGCCTGCTCAGACCTTTCGCCCTCGGTCGCGACCTGAGCAGCGGCCGCCATGGGCCCTCGCCACAAGGGCGAGGGAGGCGATCTGTTTGCGATGGGAGGGTTGGGTTTTCCTACCCCTTCTCCGCCAGTCGCGCGGCGAGGTTGCTCGTCCGCCGCACCACGGTGACCAGGGTCCCGACGGCGATCACCGCCAGGCCCAGGGCCAGCACCTCGCCATGCCCGCGCCAAAGCGGCTCGAAGGCGGCGACGGCGCAGGTCGCGGTCAGCGCCGCCATGCGCTGGGGCTTGGCCAAGGGCCCGGAGAAGTCGGCGGGAAAGCCGAGGCCTCGGCCCAGTTCGCGCACATAGGCCGTCAGCACCGCCAGAACGGCGGCGAGCCAGCCAAGGGCCGGTCCGCCCGAGAAGCCGGCGGTCATCGCCCCGTAGCCGGCCCCGGCCAGCAGCAGCACGTCGGCGATGCGGTCGGGCAGCTCGTTCCAGATCGGACCGAAGGGGCTGGAGCGGCCATGCTCCACCGCCACCAGCCCGTCGAGCAGGTTGCAGACCAGCCGCAGCTGGATGCAGGCGGCGCCGACGACCAGGCAGGCGGCGCGCAGCCAGCCGTCCACCCCGCCGCTGGCCGCCAGCAGCGCCCCGCCCAAACCGGCGAAGGCCAGGCCCAGGCCCGAGATCACGTCGGCCTTGATCCCCTTGCCGGCGAGCCTCCCGGCCAGGCCCTGGGCCCAGGCCGTCTGACGGCTCTTGAGCGGGCGGCGGTTGTCGAGGTCGGGCGCATCGGTCATCGGCGGCTTTCCGGCGGGGCGTCGTTCCCGGAAGGGCGACGGCGGCGGGAAGTTCCACGCCTCTGCGCAACTAGGCTATACCGAAGGCCGAGCCAGCGGGAGCGTCGATGGATTTCGCCGATTGGATAGGGCGGGCGCAGGCCTTCCTGGCCGCCAAGCCGCCGGCCCTGCTAGCAGGTCTGGCCGGCGTGGTGATCCTGCTCGGCGTCGCCAGCGCCATCGCCGCCGTCCTGCCGCTGCTGAAACCCGGCAAGTCGTTCGAGGAGCTGCGGCTGCGCATCGCCTCCTGGTGGGGAATGGTGGCCCTGCTGGCCGGGGCGCTGCTGCTGGGCTGGCAGGCGACGACGGCGGTGTTCGCCTTCATCTCGTTCCTGGCCCTGCGCGAGTTCCTGTCGCTGGCCGTGCGGCGGCGTGAGGACCGGCCGGCCATCCTGGCGGCCTATGGCTGCCTGATCGCGGCCTACGGCTTCATCGTCGCCGACCGCTACATGTTCTACATCGTGTTCATCCCGGTCTGGGTGTTCCTGGGCCTGCCCGCCCTGATGGCGCTGATCGGCCAGACGCGCGGCTACCTCGCCAGCGCCGCCACCTTCCACTGGGGCCTGGTCACCTGCGTCTACAATCTGGGGGTCGTGGCCTTCCTGATGCGGGTGCCCGACAGCGAGCCGCTGCCGGCGGGCGCGGCGGGCCTGGTGTTCTTCCTGCTGCTGGCCACCGAATTCAACGACGTCGCCCAGTACTGCTGGGGCAAGCTGGTAGGCCGCCACAAGATCCTGCCCAAGGTCAGTCCCAACAAGACCTGGGAGGGCTTTGTCGGGGGCTGGATCACCACCGCCGCCCTGATCTGGTTCCTCGGTCCGGTGTTCACGCCGCTGTCGGGCCTGGGCCTGGGCGTCGTCGCCTTCGTGCTGCCGGCGGCGGGCTTCGCCGGCGACGTGACCATGAGCGCCATCAAGCGCGACATCGGGGTCAAGGACACCTCGCACGCCATTCCCGGCCACGGCGGGGTGCTGGACCGCGCAGACAGCCTGACCTTCACCGCCCCGCTCTATTTCCACCTGCTTGCCTTGTTCGGCCTGCAGAAGTTCTAGGCCAACCGTGCGCTTCCTCCGCTTCCTCCTGCTCGTCCTCGTCGCCCGGCCGCTGGCGGTGCTGATGACGGGGGCCGACGTCACCGGCCGCGAGCGCCTGCCGCTGAAGGGCCCGGCGATCATCGCCGCCAACCACGCCAGCCATGTCGACACCCTGCTGATGCTGGCCGTCTTCCCGTCGCGGGCGGTGTCGAAGCTGCGGCCGGCGGCGGCGGCCGACTATTTCCTGCGCGATCCGGTGATCGGCTGGTTCTCGCGTCATGTGATCGGCATCGTGCCGGTGGCGCGCGGCAAGGCGGCCGACGGCGAGGACGTGCTGGCCCCGGCCCGCGCGGCCCTGGCGGCCGGCGAGATCGTGCTGATCTTTCCCGAAGGCACGCGCGGCGACGGCGAGAGCGACGAGATGGGCCAGCTGAAGAGCGGCGTCGCCCGCCTGGCCGAGGCCTTCCCGCAGGCGCCGGTGATCCCGGTGTGGATCCAGGGCGCCGGCCGGGTGCTGCCCAAGGGCGCCAGCGTGCCCGTGCCGCTGAACTGCGCGGTGCTGGTGGGCGAGCCGGTGGTCTGGACCGGCCGGCGCGGCGGCTTCATGGACGCCCTGCGCGCGGCCATGCTGGCCCTGAAGGCCCAGGCCCCGCCGCTGCGCTGGTCCGAAGAGCCTTAGGCCGTGACGACCCCGGCCCAGCGCGACAGCCGGGGCGTGCGGGCCACCAGTTCGGCCAGGCCGACATAGAGCGCCAGCATGCCGGCGGCGATCGGAACCACTTCCCAGCGGAAGGCGTGAGGCGCTTCGGGAGCCAGGGTCATCGGCTGCAGGAACAGCAGGATGACGATGTTGTTGGCCGCGTGGGCGCCGACGGAGAACTCGATCCCGCCCAGCCGCAGCGTCGCCCAGGCCAGGCCGACGCCCAGCACCATCCGCACCAGGAAGGCGTCGGGATTGGGATCGAAATGGATGGCCGAGAACATCAGGCCGTTGATCGCCAGCACCAGCCAGGTGCGATGGGTGAAGGCGCCGGAAAGCTTCAGCAGCCAGCCGCGGAACACCAGCTCCTCGGCCGCCGCGGCGACCAGCAGCAGGCCGATCGCGCCCGCCGCGTGCACGAACCGGCTGTCGAGATCGGGCGTCAGGGTCAGGATCGGGGCCGCCGGCGGATGCGGGTCGAGCTGGGCCAGGCCCGCCAGCAGCGGCCCCAGGGTCACGGCGAACAGCGCCAGGCCCAGCAGGGTCAGCCGCCAGCGATAGGCCGGGGCGCTGGTCAGGTAGGACTTCAGGCGGCGCTCGTGCAGCATGGCGGCGACGGCGGCGAAGGCCGTGGCCATGCCGCCGTTGGTGGCGGCCAGCAGGCACAGGACGAACAGCAGGGTCTGCAGGCTGCCGGCGGCCGCCTTGGGATCGCGCAGCGACTCCATCAGGGCCATCGCCGTGTTGAAGCCGCCCGGCGCCAGGCCGGCGAACAGGGCCATGACGAAGACCGCCCCGATGATGGCCGCCAGGGCCGCGGCGATCACGCCCACGGGCAGGGTCAGCAGCACCCGGCCGATGCGGCGGTCGGCCGGCGTCAGGTCGCCCAGGAAGGCCGAGCCTCTCACGTCCTCGAACACCGCCGCCATCCCCTCGCACAGCCCCTGCTCCTCGCTAGAGCGGCGCGAGGCGAAGGAAAAGGGTTTTCGCTCAATCGAGGCCCGCGACTTGCCGCCGCGCGGCGATGAAGGCACACATCCCCCGGTATTTGGCCCCAGTGTTTGTGGGGCGATCGCCCACGGGGGTTTCATGAGCAAGGCGGCGAACGCGGGCGGACACGAGGGCAGCGCCCCCCACCTGCACCGGCTGGTGCTGTTCTCGGACGCGGTGTTCGCGATCGCCATCACCCTGCTGGCCATCGAGATCCATCCGCCCGAGCACTGGACCAGCATCGCCGACCTGTTCGGCCAGATGGGCCACAAGCTGTGGGCCTATGCGGTCAGCTTCGCGGTGATCGGCGTCTACTGGATCAGCCATCGGCGGATCTTCGCCCGGCTGCAGACGGCCAACGGCGTGCTCGACGTGCTCAACCTGGTCGTCCTGGGCCTGATCGGCCTGCTGCCCCTGGTCACCGAACTGCTGTGGGAGCACGGCGGCGCGGCCGCCATCGTCTATCTGGGCCTGGTCACGGCGATCGGCTTCGCCCTGGCGGCCCTCTGGGGCTATGCGGCCTTCGCTGGCGAGCTGACCGGCCCGGTGCACCGGGGCGAGGCCCTGTTCACCCTGGCGCGGGTGGCCATCGCCCCCGGCCTGATGTGCGGCCTGATCTTCTTCACCCTGAACAACACCTGGGGCCTGGTGCTGCTGGCCCTGGCGCTGGCCGCCTTCATCGCCGGCGGCCGCTACATGCGCCGGCAGGCCGAGCAGGGCGCGCCGGCCGAACCGATCGACCAGCCCGAAGAGGCCTCGGCCTGATGCGCATCGTCTCCGGCCAGTTCCGCGGCAAGGCCATCGCCACCCCGCCGGGCGACGCCACCCGACCGACCTCAGACCGCGCCCGCCAGGCCGTGTTCAACATCCTGGAGCACGCCGCCTGGGCGCCGGAACTGCACGGCGCGCGGGTGATCGACGTCTTCGCCGGCTCGGGCGCCCTGGGCCTGGAGGCCCTTTCGCGCGGGGCGGTGAACTGCCTGTTCGTCGAGACCAGCGAGGCCGCGCGCGGGGCCATCCGCCAGAACATCGACGCCTTCGGCCTGTTTGGCCAGACCCGCGTGCATCGCCGCGACGCCACCGACCTGGGCGCCCGCCCGGCCAGCGCGGGAGCGGCCTTCGACATCGCCTTCCTGGATCCGCCCTACGCCAAGGGCCTGGGTGAAAAGGCCCTGACCGAACTGGTGGCCGGCGGCTGGCTGGCCCCCGGCGCGATCGTGGTGTTCGAGCGCGGGGTGGGCGAGCCCGATCCTGTGCTGGAAGGGTTCGAGACCCTGGACGCCCGCGACTACGGCGCGGCGCGGGTGCTGTTTTTGAGGCTGCTGTAGAGCGCCCTGCCCCTTCTCCCGTCATTCCCGCCCTTGTGGCGGGAACCCCTCTGTCAGCCGCAAGGGCAGGAGGGGCGGATCGCTGGCGATCCGCTGGCGCTTCACCTGCGAGCGGACCCAGGGTTTCCCGCCACAAGGGCGGGAATGACGGGAGTTTGAGGTAGCGGCTCTAAGGCCGCTTGCCCGGCCAGACGAGGTAGCCGTACGCGTCGCGCCCGGCAGACTGGTATTCGCCGTAGGATCCATAGGCCGCCGCATAGCCGTAGCCGGAAGCTGGCCCGGCCTCGGCATAGCCGCTGGCGGCGCTGTCGTAGCGTTCGCGGCTGGACTCGTAGGTCTCCTCGGTGCGCGAATAGGCCGAGCCGCCGCGATAGGTTTCCTGGCGGCCGACGTCGCCGTGATAGCCGCCTTCCCGATAGCCCCCGTCCTGATAACCGGCGTCGTCATGGCGGCGGCTGTAGCGGTCGGGCGCGTATTCCGGCGGCGGAGGGGGCGGCGGCAGGGCGGCGTGGTCCTCCACCCGCAGCGGCGGACGGCCGTAGCTCCAGCGGTCGAAATCGCTCCAGCCGCGCTCGCCGTCGTCGCACTCCACCCGCTCCCAGCGATAGGCCCCGCCGGGACCGGTGACGCGGCGGGCGACGCATTCGCCGGGCCGGGTGTCGGGCGGCAGGATCTGCGGATCGACCGACAGGTTCGAACGGTCGGGCGGACCGCCGGCCAGGCCGCGGTCATGGGCCAGGGCCGGCGCGGCCAAGGCGAGGCCGGCGACGATCAGCAGCGGGGCGAAGCGGAAAGCATGGCGCATGGGGGAACACTCCAGGCCCGTTAATAAATCAGACCCGGGCGAGGCGCGCGCCCCCTTTCGCGCTCGGCGCGAGCTTGGCCGTTGATCACAGGGGGAACGAAGGCGGGATCGAAGGCGGCTTTTCCCGTCGCCCGTCCTCGCCTAGGATCACATTCAAACAATCGTTCGAAGGCGGGCGTCATGGCGATCGAGGCGGTGATCTGGGATTTCGGCGGGGTGTTCACCACCTCGCCCTTCGAGGCCTTCCGCCGCTACGAGGCGCGCAACGACCTGCCGACCGACTTCCTGCGCGGGGTCAACGCCGTCGATCCCGACACCAACGCCTGGGCGCGGTTCGAGCGGGCCGAGATCGACGCGGCCGCCTTCGACACCCTGTTCCTGGAGGAGTCGACGCGCCTGGGCCACGCCGTGCCGGGCGCCGACGTGCTGCCATTGCTGTCGGTCGAGGTGAGGCCGGGGATGGTGGCGGCGCTGAAAGCCTGCAAGGACCGCTTCAAGGTCGGCTGCATCACCAACAACGTGCCCGGCGCCGGCCACGGGACGGGCATGGCGGCCTCGCCGGAAAAGGCCGCGGCCGTCACCGAGATCCTGTCGCTGTTCGACGCCCTGATCGAGAGCTCCAAGGCCGGGGTGCGCAAGCCCGATCCGCGCATCTATCTGATGATGTGCGAGCTGCTGGATGTCGCGCCGGAGGCCTGCGTCTACCTCGACGACCTGGGGGTCAACTGCAAGCCGGCCGCCGCCCTGGGCATGACCGCCATCAAGGTGACGAGCGAGGAGCAGGCCCTTGCCGAGCTTGCGGCGGCGACCGGATTGGCGTTCTGAAGAGGCTGACGTTTTCGGAGCCACCCGCATGACCCGCCCCGCCAAGATCGGCGCCGCCGCCGCCCTCGCCCAGCTCGAAGGCTGGACCGCCGCCGACGGCAAGGACGCCATCGAGAAGACCTACAGGTTCGCCGACTTCAACGCCGCCTTCGGCTTCATGACCCGCGTGGCCATCGAGGCCGACAAGCGCGACCATCACCCCGAATGGTTCAATGTCTACAACCGCGTCGAGGTGACCCTGACCACCCACGACGCCGACGGCGTCAGCGAGCGCGACGTGCAGCTGGCGAAGTTCATGGATGGCATAGCTGGGTAGAGGGGCGGCTGGGCCGCAGGCCCTACACCCCTAAACGCCCGTCATTCCCGCCCTTGTGGCGGGAAACCCTCTGTCAGCCGCAGGTGCAGGTGGGGCGGATCGCCGGCGATCCGCTGGCGCTTCACGTGTCAGCGGACCCAGGGGTTCCCGCCACAAGGGCGGGAATGACGGGAGTAAAGAGCCGACAGCGAACACCCCTTCCCCTCCCCCCGCATCCAGTTCAAACTATCGTTTGAATTTCAGGGAGGACGCCGAATGGCGCAGACCATGGGCCGGGTCGCCGGCAAGAAGGCCTTCATCACCGGCGCGGCCCAGGGCCTGGGCGCGGCGGCGGCGCGCAAGCTGGCCTCGGAGGGCGCCAAGGTCGCCCTGGCCGACATCAATGTCGACGGCGCCAAGGCCGTGGCGGCCGAGATCAACGCCGCCCACGGCGCCGGCACGGCCTTCGCCTACGCCCTGGACGTCACCCAGGAAGACCAGTGGATCGCGGCGCTGGAAGCCGCGGCCGCCGACCTCGGCGGGATCTCCGTGCTGGTCAACAACGCCGGGGTGGCCGGCGACAAGCCGCTGGAGCAGATGGAGTTCGACCTCTGGAAGAAGATCATGTCGATCAATGTCGACAGCGTCTTCCTGGGGGCCAAGCACGCCCTGACCCACATGCGCGCCCACCAGCCGGGCTCGATCGTCAACATCAGCTCGATCGCCGGCCTGATCGCCAACCACAACTCGCCGGCCTACAACGCCTCCAAGGCCGGGGTCTGGCTGCTGTCCAAGAACATCGCCCTCTACTGCGCCAAGCAGGGGCTCGACATCCGCTCGAACTCGATCCACCCGACCTTCATCGACACGCCGATCCTCGATCCGCTGAGCCAGCGCATCGGCAAGGAGGAGGCCCACGCCAAGCTCGGCCGGCAGATCCCGCTGGGCCACATCGGCGAGCCCGACGACATCGCCAACGCCGTGCTCTACCTGGCCAGCGACGAGAGCAAGTTCATGACCGGCGCCGAGCTGAAGCTCGACGGCGGGATCTCGGCGATGTGAGCCCCGATCCTTCTCCCCTTGCGGGAGAAGGTGTCGGCGAAGCCGACGGATGAGGGGTCTCTCAGACGCAAAACGCCGCGAAAGCTGATCGGCTTTCGCGGCGTTTCTGTTCGTGCAACCCCTCACCCGACCTCCCTTCGGGAGGCCACCCTCTCCCGCAAGGGGAGAGGGGGTTACCGCGGAGCTCGCTTCGCCAGGATCCGCTGCAGGGTGCGGCGGTGCATGTTGAGGCGGCGGGCCGTCTCGGAGACGTTGTGGCCGCACATCTCGTAGACCCGCTGGATGTGCTCCCACCGCACGCGGTCGGCGCTCATCGGGTTTTCCGGCGGGGCGGGGGCAGCGTCCTTGGCGGCCAGCAGGGCGCGGGCCACGTCGTCGGCGTCGGCCGGCTTGGAGAGATAGTCGACCACCCCGGCCTTCACCGCCGCCACCGCGGTGGCGATGTTGCCGTAGCCGGTCAGCATGATGACCTTGGCGTCGGCGCGGGCGTCGCGCACGGCCTCGACCACCTTCAGGCCCGAGCCGTCCTCGAGCCGCATGTCCAGCACCGCATGGGCCGGGGCATTGCTCTTCAGCGTGCTCATCGCCTCGGCCACCGAGGCGCAAAGCGTCACCTCGAAGCCGCGTTGTTCCAAAGCTCGACCGAGCCGCGTTCTCAGCGGCGCATCGTCGTCGAGCAGAAGCAGGGACTTGTCCGGCAGCGCCGCGACCAGTTCACCGATATCCGCCATGAACTCAGCGCCTCCCCGCGCCAATACTCAACCGGGTGTCGTGCACCATCATGTGTACGACTTGCAAAACTTCGCAAGTCTTTCGTCTTCAAACGCCGATGAAGCCAGGAGCCTCCATCGCCGGACGCGGCCACCGTGCGGCCACGACCGCACCGCCTCGTCGTCCATTTCTGAAATCCACCGCCGCCCCGGTTCGTTCCAACAGGGTCTTGGCGATGAAGAAGCCCAGGCCCATGCCGATATGGCCGGTCCGAGAGCCTTCCGCCCCAGGACGTGACGTTACGTAAGGTTCGCCTAGTTTGGCCAGCACTTCCGGAGAAAAACCCGGACCGTCGTCGCGAACCTCGATCAGGATCGAGCGGGCGTCGAAGCGGGCGACGACGATCACCTCCGAACGGGCGAAGTCGACGGCGTTCTCGACGATCGAGGTCAGGGCGTGAATCACCTCGGCCCGTCGCCAGACGTCGGGCGCGGCCTCGCCGGAAGGACCGTTGACCACCGCCTCGACCCGCACGCCGTGGATCATGTGCGGCTCGATGATCTCGTGCACCAGCTGGGTCAGGCTCATGCGCTCGTGCACGGCGTCCTGGGCCTCGGGCATCTCGGTCAGGCGCTGCAGGATCTCGCGGCAGCGGGCGGCCTGGCCGATCAAGAGTTCGGCGTCCTCGCGGGTCTGCTCGTCGGGGGCGCCCCTGGCCATCTCGCGGGCGACGACCGAGATGGTGGCCAGGGGCGTGCCCAGTTCGTGCGCCGCCGCGGCCGCCAGGGCGCCCAGGGCCGACAGCCTCTGCTCCCGGGCCAGCACGGTCTCGGTGACGTTGAGGGCCAGCTCCATGCGGGCCGATTCGGTCGCCGCCTGCCAGGCGTAGAGGCCGGTGACGATGATGCCGAGGATGCGGGCCGTGACGATGGCGGCCAGCAGGGTTCCGGTGGGGCGGATCGCCGGCGGCGCGCCCGCCGCCACCGGCAGGGGCAGGTAGAGGAAGGCCAGGACGATGCTGACCACGACCGCCAGCACGCCCAGGCCCAGGGCGTAGCGCGCCGGCAGGGTCGCGGCCGCCAGGGTGACGGGCGCGATCAGCAGCAGGGAAAAGGGATTGCTCGCCCCGCCGGTCAGATAGAGCATGCCGCCCAGCTGCAGGATGTCGAAGGCGATCTGAGCGGTGGCCTCGACGTCCCGCGCCATCCGCTGGCCGGTCGAGGCCAGGCCGATCAGCACGTTCAGCCAGGCCGAAAGCGCGATCAGCGAGAAGCACAGGGCGTAGGGAACCTGGACATCGAGAACGAGGCCGCAGAACAGCACCGTCACCGACTGGCCCGCCACGGTCAGCCAGCGCTGGGCCAGCAGGGTGCGCACCCGAAGGCGGCCGCGGCGCAGACCAGGGCCCGCCCACGACCAGTCGTCGCTGTCTTGCGCCGCTCCGCCGTCGGGCCTATCGAGCCCGTCGTGGGATGTTTTCTTCGGCGCGTCCCTGAACGAAGCGTCGGCCATGCCGCCACATTAAGGCCAGAAATTTCGATCTGGCGAGCCCCAAAGGACGCGTACCCATGAACCGCAACCGCCTGATGGTCCTGGCCGTGTGCGTGGTGGGGGTGATCGTGGCCGGCGCGCTGATCTTCCGCAGCGGCGTCTTTTCGCCCCCGCCGCCGCCCTCGGCGGTGGGCGGACCGTTCCAGCTGGTCGACTATGACGGCCGCCCGGTCGACGAGAAGGTGCTCAAGGGCAAGTGGAGCGCCCTGTTCTTCGGCTTCACCTACTGCCCCGACGTCTGCCCCGGCACCTTGCAGGCCCTGGCGACCGCCAGCGACCAGCTGGGCCCCAAGGCCAAGGACCTGCAGATCGTCATGGTGTCGGTGGATCCGCAGCGCGACACGCCCGCGGTGATGAAGACCTACCTGACCGCCGGCTACCTGCCCAGGAACATCGTCGGCCTGACCGGCTCGCCGGCCCAGGTGGACGCGGCGGTGAAGACCTATCGCGGCTACTACAAGAAGGTCGGCGACGGCCCCGACTACAGCGTCGACCACTCGACGGCGATCTACGTCATCGATCCCAAGGGCCGCTTCGACCGCGTCATCGCCTACAGCCTGCCGCCCGAAGAGATCGCCCGCCAGCTGAAGGCGGCGATGGAGGGGCGGTAGTCAATCGCCCCTCTGGGGGGTGGGGAAAACCCCGCCGACGCCTCGGAAGCTGAGAACGTCCCCCTCCGTCCTTCGGCCGCCTCCCCCACGGAGGAGGTTCGCCCATTTTTGCGGCGCAATGCCGCTAGGTCACCTCAGGGCTGTACCTTCTTAACCGCCAGCGTGTTATGCTGCATTGCACAATCGCTGGAGACGGCATGCTGTACGCCCTGCACGAAGCGAGCTTCTACGCCTCGACCCCGCTGCGCCTGGCCGCCCGCGCGGCCCGGGACTTCTGGGGCTCGCCGCTGAACCCGGCCGCCAACACCGAGCTTGGCCGGCGGCTCTATGCCGGCGCCGACCTGTTCTCCAACGTCACCCGCCGCTACGGCAAGCCCGACTGGCGCGTCGACAGCGTCAAGATCAACGACGTCGACGTGCGCGTGCGCCCGACCGTCGTCTGGCAGAGCCCGTGGGCCCGGCTGATCCAGTTCGACCGCGACATGTCCGACATGCGCCGCGCCGGCCGCTTCGAGCTGGACCCCGCCGTGCTGATCGTCGCCCCGCTTTCGGGTCACTATGCCACGCTGCTGCGCGGCACGGTCGAGGCCTTCCTGCCCGACCACGCGGTGTTCATCGTCGACTGGCAGAACGCCCGCGAGGTCTCGGTCCTGCAGGGCCGCTTCGACTTCCACGACTATATCGACCACATCCGCGACATGCTGCGGGTGCTGGGGCCGCGCCCCAACGTGCTGGCCGTCTGCCAGCCCGGACCGCCGGTGCTGGCCGCCGCCGCCCTGATGGCCGAGGACAAAGACCCGTCGCGTCCGGCCAGCATGACCTTCATGGGATCACCGATCGACGCGCGCCTGTCGCCGACCGTGACCAACAACCTGGCGGAGGAAAAGCCCTTCACCTGGTTCCAGTCGAACATGATCTACACCGTGCCCACGCCCTATCCGGGCATGGGCCGGCGCGTCTATCCGGGCTTCGTGCAGCTGGCCAGCTTCATGAGCATGAACGCCGACAAGCACCAGGAAGCCCACCAGCGCTACTTCCACAGCCTGGTCGACGGCGACGGCGACAGCGCCGACAAGCATCTGGAGTTCTATGACGAGTACCTGTCGGTGCTGGACCTGACCGAGGAATTCTACCTCCAGACCATCGACATCGTCTTCCAGCGCCACCTGCTGCCCAAGGGCGAGCTGATGCATCGCGGCCGCCACGTGAACACCGCGGCGATCACCGACATCGGCCTGATGACGGTCGAGGGCGAGAAGGACGACATCTCCGGCATCGGCCAGACCCAGGCCGCCCACGACCTGTGCGTCAACATCCCCGCCGAGCTGAAGGAAGACTACGTCCAGCCTGGCGTCGGCCACTACGGGGTGTTCAACGGCCGCCGGTTCCGCGAGGAGATCTATCCCAAGGTCCGCGACTTCATCCTGCGCAGCGACCCCAACTTCGGCGGCAAGAAGGCCTGAGGTCGTATCGACATTCGGCGTTTGAGACGAAAACCTCGTCCTTCGACAGGCTCAGGATGAGGTTTTTCTCAGGCCCGAGTCTGTACAATGGTCCTCATCCTGAGCTTGTCGAAGGACGAGGACTACGCACCGCGCCTGAATGTCGATCCGACCTAGACCCAGGTCTTCAGGCGAAGGCCGAAGGCAGGGTGCGGCCCAGGGCGATGCGCTCGGGCGCTGCGCCGTCCCACAGGTTGAAGGCGCCCTTCATGTGCCTGACGATGTGGAAGGCGCCGTTCCGGTCCCAGAACTGGTGATAGAGGAACGAGTCGTGGGCGATCGGCATGCCGATCAGCGAGAAGGTGTCGAACGAGGTCTTGGGCGGGCCGTTGCTCTGCCTGACCACGGCGTAGAGATTGAGGTCCTCGCCGATCACCGCCGCCAGGCGCGTCCCGGAAATGTCGGTCAGGCGGATCGGGTCGTTGGGCCGGATGTAGTGGCGGCTGGCGGCGATGGCCTGGGCGTCCACCGCCGCGCCGCGCGCGACCGCCACCGCCCGGATGGCGTCGGCGAAGGGGGCCGAGGCGAAGCCCGTGGCGGTGATCGGAAAACTCGCCGGCAGGTTCGCGGCCTGGCGGAACAGCGCCGCCTGGGCCTCGGCCATGGCTCCGCCCAGCGAATGGCCGGTGAAGGTCGCCCGGGCCACCGGCAGGCCTTTGGCGACCAGGGCCGCATGGGCCGCCAGGGCGTAGGCCAGGGCCGCGTTGACGCTGCGGGTATCCTGCAGCACGGCCGACTTGAAGTTCAGCAGCCAGTCCAGTTCGCTGTCGGTGCCGCGGTTGACGACCACCAGCTCGGCCGGTCCCGGGGCGTAGAAGCAGAAGGCGTCGTAGCCGCTGGGCTTGTCATTGGCCGGCCCGATCGGCGCGACCAGGCCCAGCTTGTCGATCCACGACGGGGCGGTGGCCTCGGTCGAAGGCTTGTGGAAGGCGCGGTAGACCCAGGCGCTCAGGGCCGCCAGCACGGCGTGCCCCGCTCCGAAGGGCGCGCCCGACCTCACGTGATCGCGGATCGCCGCGGCCAGGGCGGCGCTGCGATCGGCGCGCGCCGGAACTTTCAACAGCACCGCCACGCCGCACCCCTCAATTGAGAAATAACATTGTTATCGCCAAGGTAGATTTCATACCGGGCGCGGTCAACGCCGCCTCTTGCGCCGAACGGCGGCGGGCGCGATCTAAGGGACGATGAACCTCTTCCGCCCGCAGCCGAAAGCCGCCCCGAAACGCTTCGCCGACGGCGACCGGCTGGAGGTGGAAGGCTGCGCCCTGCGGCTTAAGGTGGACGGCCGCGCGCGGCGGGTGTCGCTGCGGGTCGACCGGGCCAAGTCCGAGATCGTCGCCATCGCCCCCACCGCGCGCCGCCTGACCGAGGCCGTGGCCTTCGCCCACGAGAAGGCCGGCTGGATGAGCCTGCAGCTGGCCGCCCTGCCCGGCCGCCAGGTGATCGAGCCCGGCGGCGTGCTGAAGATCTGGGGCAAGCCCTATCGGCTGGAGGTCGCGCCCGGCCGGGCGCGGATCACGGACAACGCCCTGATCGCCCCCGACGACGCCAACTGGGGCCTGAAGATCCTGCGGCTGGTGAAACGCGAGGCGCTGGAAAAGCTGACCGAGCGGACGGCCCATCACGCCGGGCGCCTAGGACGGCCGATGCCGTCGGTGGCGGTGGCCGATCCCAAGGCCCGCTGGGGCTCGTGCCGGCCGGCCCGTCCGGGCGCGCCGGCGGCGATCCGCTACAGCTGGCGGCTCGTGCTGGCGCCGGCGGCGGTGGCCGACTACGTCGTCGCCCACGAATGCGCCCACCTGATCGAGGCCAATCACGGCCCGCGCTTCTGGGCGCTGTGCGAGACCCTGATCGGCGATCCCGCGCCGCACCGGGCGTGGCTGCGGGCGCATGCGGCGCAGCTGCACGCGATCTCGGCCTAGAGAGTGCGAGAACCTCGTCCTTCGACAAGCTCAGGATGAGGTTCTCGACTGTCTCGGCCTATCAGTAGCCCTCATCCTGAGCCTGTCGAAGGACGAGGGCGGGCCTGAGCCTTACAGCTGGCCCAGCAGGTAGTCGGCCGACGAGACCTTGAATTCACCGGCCTCTTCGACGTTCAGCGTCTCGACGACGCCGTCCTTGGCGACCAGCGAGTAGCGCTGCGAGCGCACGCCCATGCCGAACTTCGAACCATCGAAGTCCAGGCCCAGGGCGCGGGTGAAGTCGCCGTTGCCATCGGCCAGCAGCAGCACCTCGTCGGAGATGCCCTGATCGGCGCCCCAGGCCTTCATCACGAAGACGTCGTTGACCGAGACGCAGGCGATCGTATCGACGCCCTTGGCCTTCAGTTCGGCGGCCTTCTCCTTGAAGCCCGGCAGGTGCTTGGCCGAGCAGGTCGGGGTGAACGCGCCGGGGACGGCGAACAGGGCGACGGTCTTGCCCTTGAAGAGGTCGTCGGAGGTGACCGGCTTGGGGCCTTCGGCCGAGCTGGTCATGAACGTGGCCGCCGGAAGCGTGTCGCCAACCTTGATCGCCATGGTGTCATCCTGTGCTGAAAGGGCGCTCCGGAGATAAAGCGTCCGGATCGGTTCGCCAATAACGCGGTTTGACTTGAAACCGACGCGTTGTGTGCCGATCCTCAACAGATGGACGCTCCCGAGACCGATCCCCTCGACGGCGAGGGCCAATTCCTGACCGGACGGGTCCTGGTGGCCATGCCCGGCATCGAGGACCCGCGCTTCGAACGCGCCGTGGTCTATCTGTGCTCGCACGACGACGAACAGGCCATGGGCCTGGCGGTGAACCGCCCGGTCGAAGGCCTGACGGTCTACGAACTGCTGGGCAAGCTGGGCATCGACCCCGAGGTTCGCGCGCCCAGCGACCTGGTGATGCTGGGCGGACCGGTGGAGCGCGAGCGCGGCTTCGTGCTGCATACCGACGACTACGCCTCGCCGGAGTCGACCTCGCCGATCGCCGACGGCCTGGCCCTGACCGTCACCCGCGACGCGCTGGACGCCCTGGGCAGCCGCATCCACCGCCCCCGCCGGGCGATCCTGGCCCTGGGCTATTCGGGCTGGGGCGCCGGCCAGCTGGAGCAGGAGCTGCGCGACAACGTCTGGCTCATCTGCGACGCCGACGAGGGCCTGCTGTTCGACGACGACCACGACAGCAAGTGGACCAGAGCCCTGGCCAAGATCGGCGTCACCGCCGACCACCTGTCGGCCCAGGCCGGCCGGGCCTAGGCCCGCCGCACCGGAATCTCGAAGCGGAAGGTCGATCCGACGCCCGGCGTGCTCTCGACCGCGATGACCCCGCCCATCAGCTCGACCAGTTCGCGGCAGATCGACAGCCCCAGCCCCGACCCGCCATGCGAGCGGGTGGCCGAGCCGTCGACCTGGGAGAAGGTCTCGAACAGGCGCGGCAAGTGCTCGGCCGCCACGCCGACGCCGGTGTCGGCGACCGCGAAGACCAGCCCCCGGGCCCCTTCGGAAACCACGACCCGCACCGCGCCGACCTCGGTGAACTTCACGGCGTTGGCGACGAGGTTGCCCAGCACCTGGCGCAACCGCATCGGATCGCCGGTCCAGGCGCCGCGGCAGTCTTCGTCGACAGTCCAGGACAGCTCGATCCGGCGGCTCGCCGCCGCGCCCGAAAAGATCGCGCAACTGGCGTCCACCAGGGCCTCGATATCGAAGACCTCCTCGCGCAGCCCGACGGCGCCGGCTTCCAGGCGGGTCATTTCGAGCACGTTGTTCAATAGCGCCAGCAGGGCCCGGGCCGACTCCTCGGCGATCGCCAGACGCTCGCGCTGGACCGGCGGCAGCTCGCCGGCGGCCATGATCTGGGTCATGCCCAGCACGCCGTTCAGCGGCGTGCGGATCTCGTGGCTCATATTGGCCAGGAACTGGCTCTTGGCCAGGTTGGCGGCCTCGGCCTGTTCCTTGGCCTCGACCAGCGCCTGCCGCTTGCGGGCGAGATTGGCCAACACCTGGGACAGCCACGCGAAGAGCACGACGCTGGCTCCGACCAGCAGCAGGAAAACCAGGCCCGCCCAGGGCGCGGCGCGCAGCAGGAGCGACATCCCCGGATCTCGGGCCGGCCAGGCCAGGGCGCCGATCCGCCGTCCCTGGCGATCCTGCAGCGCCACATAGGGCTCCGCCGCCTCGTCGTCCGTCACCAGGCTCAGCCCCTCGACGCCGAGGTCGCCGCGCATGCCCGCGACGAAGCCGGCGCCGATCCGCCGCGCCGAGACCACCACGACCGGCGCGCCGGGCCGCCTGGCCATCACTGCGGCATGCTCCGCGATCACGTCGCTGGCCACCACCAGATAGAGCGCGTCGGCCGACCGCACGAGGCCGGACGCGGTCGAGACGCCCTCCAGATCGGCGCGCCCCGCCCGGTGGGCGGAGCGGGCGCTCGCGGTCACCGTCTCGACGATGTCGCCGGCGTCACTCCGCAGCGCCTCGACGCGGTCGGCCGACACGCGCTTGCCCGCGATGGAGGCGTAGACCACCCCGCCGTCGCGGACGGCGAAACTCAGGTCGTGGCTGAAGTAGCGATGGTAGTAGTCGCCGTAATTGACGTCGGCCCAGGCGGCGTCGACCTCGCCGGTCATGGCCTCGTAGGCATCGTCCCAGACGGTGGCCGAGGTCACCTCCCGCGTCATGCGGTCGAGGGTGCGGCGGACGGTGCGCTCGACCAGCGCCCGCTCGTCCAGGGTCTCCATATGATCGAGCGACCGCGCGGCGAGCAGCATCAGGGCCAGACCGCCGAGGATCGAGGCCGCCACCAGCACGACGGCCGACCCGACGATCCAATGGATCGCCTGCAATCGGCGGGCTTCGGGAGAGGTCGGAGGGCGCAACACGCCTCTTCGCCTAAAGGCCGCCTCGCTAGCGCTTCGTTAACTGCGACCGATGGCCGCAAGACATCGTTTTTCGAAAACCGTAAGGACCCTGGTCACGACTGGCGGTCCACTGGATCGGCAAGATCCGGAGTTCCCGATGCGCACCTTCCTCGCCGGGGCGGCCCTGGCCGCCGCCCTCGCCTCGCCCGTCTTGGCCCAGAACGCGGCCGAGCCCGCGGTCACGATCAGCGGCAAGATCGGCGTGGTGTCGGACTACCGGTTCCGGGGCGCGACCTTCTCCGACGAGCAGCCGGCCCTGCAGGGCGGCCTGACCGCCACGGCCGCCAATGGCCTCTACGGCTGGGTCTGGGGCTCGACCATCGACGACTACGGCGGCGCGACCACCGAGCTCGACGTCGCCCTGGGCTACACCTTCACTGCCGGCGGCACGACCTTCGACGTTTCGGCCGCCCGCTACGGCTATCCCGGCGGCCAGGACGTCGACTACTGGGAGCTGCCGGTCTCGGCGAGCCGCGCCTTCGGCGACTGGACCTACGGCCTGGGCTTGGCCTGGTCGCCCGAGCAGGACGCCCTGGGCGGGATGGACAACCGCTACGGCTATGTCCGCGCCGCCTGGACCTCGCCCAAGGCCCCCGTGACCATCGCCGCCCAGCTCGGCTACGAGGACGGCGCCTTCGCCCCCGACGGCAAGTGGGACTGGTCGCTGGGCGTCACCCGCAAGATCAAGGCCGTGGACCTGGGCCTGGCCTATATCGGCAGCGACCGCACCCCCGACACGGTGGTGGCCTCGGTGACGGCAGGGTTCTGACGAAAAGCTCACTTCCCCCTCGATGGGGGAGGGAGAAGACAGACCCCCAAACGCAAAACGGGCGGCCCCTTTCGGAGCCGCCCGCTGCTTTTTCAGGCCTGGCCTGAAAGCCGGCGTCAGGTGTTGACGGCGTCTTCCGGCGAGACTTCGGCCTTCTTCGACAGGTCTTCACCCGTCGTCTGGTCGACGACCTTCATCGACAGCTTGGTCTTGCCGCGATCGTCGAAGCCCAGGAGCTTCACCTTCACGATCTGGCCTTCCTTCAGCACGTCCGACGGCTTGGCGACGCGTTCGTTGCTGATCTGGCTGACGTGGACGAGGCCGTCCTTGGCGCCGAAGAAGTTCACGAAAGCGCCGAAATCGACGACCTTGACGACCTTGCCGTCATAGATCGCGCCGACTTCAGCTTCCTGGGTGATCGACTTGATCCAGTCGATGGCGGCCTTGATCTTGGCGCCGTCCGAGGCCGAGACCTTCACGGTGCCTTCGTCGTTGATGTCGACCTTGGCGCCGGTGGTGGCGACGATCTCGCGGATCACCTTGCCGCCGGTGCCGATCACTTCGCGGATCTTGTCGGTCGGGATGGTGATGGTCTCGATCTTCGGAGCGAAGTCGCCGACTTCCTCGCGCGGCGCGTCCATGGCCTTGTTCATTTCGCCGAGGATGTGCTCGCGGCCGCCCTTGGCTTGCGCCAGGGCCTGCTCCATGATCGCGGGCGTGATGCCGGCGATCTTGATGTCCATCTGCAGCGAGGTCAGGCCCTCGCTGGTGCCGGCCACCTTGAAGTCCATGTCGCCCAGGTGATCTTCGTCGCCGAGGATGTCGGACAGAACGGCGAAGCCGTCCTTTTCGAGGATCAGGCCCATGGCGATGCCCGAGACCGGACGGACCAGCGGAACGCCGGCGTCCATCATGGCCAGCGACGAACCGCAGACAGTGGCCATCGAGGACGAGCCGTTCGACTCGGTGATCTCGGAGACCAGGCGGATGGTGTAGGGGAAGTCTTCCTTGCTCGGCAGCATCGGGCGCAGGGCGCGCCAGGCCAGCTTGCCGTGGCCGATTTCGCGGCGGCCCGGGCTGCCCATGCGGCCGGTTTCACCGACGCTGTAGGGAGGGAAGTTGTAGTGCAGCAGGAAGGATTCCTTGTAGGTGCCTTCCAGGGCGTCGATGAACTGCTCGTCGTCGCCGGTGCCCAGGGTGGCGACCACGATCGCCTGGGTCTCGCCGCGGGTGAACAGGGCCGAGCCGTGGGTGCGCGGCAGGATGCCGACTTCGCCCAGGATCGGACGGACCTTGTCGACGGTGCGGCCGTCGATGCGGATGCCGGTGTCGAGGATCGAGCGACGGACGATGTCCGCTTCCAGTTCCTTGAACACCGAGACCAGCTTCAGCGGATCGATGCCGGCCGGGTTGGTGTCGCTCTTGGCGAAGGTCTCGATGGCCTTGGCCTTGGCGGCGCCCAGGGCGGCGACGCGGTCGCCCTTGGCCTGGATCTTGTAGGCGTCGGCCAGGTCCTGACCCACGGCCTTCTTCACTTCGGCCTTCAGGGCGTCGGTGTCTTCCGGTTGGAAGTCGAACGGCTCCTTGGCGGCGTGTTCGGCCAGCTCGATGATCGCGTCGATCACCGTCTGCATTTCCTTGTGGGCGAAGTTGACGCCGCCCAGGACGATCTCTTCCGAGAGTTCCTGGATTTCCGACTCGACCATCATCACGGCTTCGGCGGTGCCGGCCACGACGAGGTCCATCTTGCTTTCCTTCAGCTCGTCGAGCGTCGGGTTCAGCACGTACGCGCCGTCAACATAACCGACGCGGGCGGCGCCGATCGGGCCCATGAACGGGGCGCCCGACAGGACCAGGGCGGCCGAGGCGGCCACCAGGCCCAGGATGTCGGGATCGTTCTCGAGGTCGTGCTGCAGCACGGTGACGACGACCTGGACTTCGTTCTTGAAGCCCTTGACGAACAGCGGACGGATCGGACGGTCGATCAGGCGGGAAACCAGGGTTTCCTTTTCCGACGGACGGCCTTCGCGCTTGAAGAAGCCGCCGGGGATCTTGCCGGCCGCGAAGGTCTTTTCCTGGTAGTTGACCGTCAGCGGGAAGAAATCTTGGCCGGGCTTCGCCTTCTTGGCGAACACGGCGGTGGCCAGGACGACGGTTTCGCCCATGGTGGCCAGAACGGCGCCGTCGGCTTGACGGGCGATGCGACCGGTTTCGAGGACCAGCGTCTTGCCGCCCCACTCGATCGTCTTGCGTTTGATATCGAACATTTTTCTTCTTTCGATTCCCGCGGGCGGATTCCCGTCGGGGGTGGACAGGGGCGGACGGCCTGCTCGAAGAGCTTTGGGGGCCGACCCGATGATCCTCATCCTAATGCGACAGGCGGGGTTTGAGGACGTGAACCCCCGCACGTACGGGGCGCCGCTCCACCTGGAGCGAAACCCTCGGACCCTCCGTCTCGGCCTGTCTCGAGACGGCTGGCCCTAAAAAGCGTTCCGCCGCCCTACCGGAGTAAGGCGGCGGAAATGCGCCTTAGCGGCGCAGACCCAGCTTCTCGATGAGAGCCGCGTAACGGCCTTCGTCGGACTTCTTCAGGTGGTCGAGGAGACGGCGACGCTGGGAAACCAGCTTCAGCAGGCCACGACGGCTGTGGTTGTCCTTCTTGTGGGTCTTGAAGTGCTCGGTCAGGTTCGAGATGCGCTCCGAGAGGATCGCGACCTGGACTTCAGCGCTGCCGGTGTCACCCTCGGTGCGAGCGTGTTCGGCGATAAGAGCGCTCTTGCGCTCGGCAGTGATCGACATCGGGTTGTCTCCGCTCAGGTGAGTTGGAAGACCCGCACCGGATTGAGCTTTCCGGCGCGCATCTCGCACAAGGCCACCAGGCGCTCTCCGGACATGGCGGAAACGGTGCGATCGCCGGGCGTGAGCTCGGCTTTCAGCTGTTCCACCTGCCTGGGTAGCAGAACGATGGCGCGTCCTTGCGCAAGCCGGAAGGCGTCTTCATCGGTCACGGCCAACGCCGGGATGTCGTCCAGCGCGGTCTCGACCGGAAGCAATGCCTCCGACAGGCGCGCCTCATAGCTCAAATTCTCGAGACTTTCCAGGCTTATCGCCGATTCCTCGGCGAACTGGCCCACCCGCGTTCGGCGAAGCTGGCTGACATGTCCACAGGCTCCGAGCGCGGCCGCCAGATCCCGGACCACGGCGCGCACATAGGTGCCCTTGCCGCATTCCATCTCCAGCTCGACATGGTCGGCGTCGGGAACAGACAGCAGGCGCAGGGCGTGGATGGTCACCTTGCGGGTCTGGAGCTCGAACTCCACCCCGTCGCGGGCCAGATCGTAGGCCCGCTCGCCGTCGACCTTGATGGCCGAGTAGTTCGGCGGGATCTGGTCCACCTCGCCGACAAAGGCTGGAAGCGCCGCCTCGACGGCCTCCGCCGAGGGCCGCACGTCCGACGAGGCCGTGGTCTCGCCCTCGCGGTCGAGGGTGGTGGTGTTGCGGCCCCACTCGATGGTGAAGCGATAGGCCTTGTCGGCGTCCATCAGGAACGGAACGGTCTTGGTCGCTTCGCCCAGGGCCAGCGGCAGGATGCCGGTGGCCAGCGGGTCCAGCGTGCCGGCGTGGCCGGCCTTCTGGGCGTTGAACGCCCGGCGCACGCGGGAAACGGCGCTGGTCGACGTCAGGTCGTAGGGCTTGTCCAGGCACACCCAGCCGGAGACGGCGTCACCCTTCTTGCGGCGCGCCATGGATCAGTTCTCGTCTTCTTCGTCGAGCACGTCGGACAGGCGGCGCTCGGTGTCCTGGCGCACGCGCGGATCGAGGAACAGCTTGTCCATGTAGGCGGCCGTGCCGAAGCTCTCGTCGTGGAGGAACTTCAGGTCGGGCGTGAACTTCATGTCGATCGACCGGCCCAGGCGCCCGCGCAGGAACTTGGCGACGCGGTTCAGGCCCTTGATGATCTCGTCGACGTTCTGGCTCGCGCCCTGGTCGGCCAGGCCCGCGCCCAGCGGTTCGACGAAGCAGACGGCGTGCCTGAGGTCTGGGCTCATCCGCACTTCGGAAACGGTGACGGAGACGCCGGTCAGGGCCTCGTCCTGCAGTTCCTCCTCGCGGAGGATGTCGACCAGGGCGTGGCGGATCAGCTCGCCGGCGCGGAGCTGGCGTTGCGAGGGACCCACCGGCCCGCTCTTGGTTTTCTCGGAATGGCGCTTCATGGCGCGGATAGCCTTTGCAGCCCGGCCGGCGGATCGAACGCCGGTAGCGCGGGGGAAAATCGAAGGCGCGGTGTCTAGGCGCGTAAAGTGGAAAAGTCCAGAGAACACCCCCTCAGTCGCTTCGCGACAGCTCCCCCAGAGGGGGAGCATCTACGCCGCGTGGACCAGATCCTCCCCCTTTGGGGGAGGTGGCCCGGAGGGCCGGAGGGGGTCGCGCGCAGCGCGTGCTAAGCCCCCGTCCGTTCCCGGAAGAACTCGACCACCCGCCGCGCGGCCTGCATGCCCGCCCCGTCCGGCCGGTCGCGATCCAGATGCAGGGTCAGCACCGAATGCGGCGGGATCACCCGGTAGGCGTTGGCGTCGGCGTCCTCCAGCTCGATCAGTTCGGCCCGCTCGCCGAACTCGGCCTTCAACCGCTCGAAGCGGGCGTCGCGCACGTGGCGGTCGCTGCGATAGCGCAGGGCGATCAGCGACAGGTCCTCGGCCTCGAACCGCGCCTTCGCACAGGCGATCTCGGCCGGCGAGGCGTCCAGCCCGCCCTTGTCGAGCACCGGCAGCGACGGCTCGGCCAGCACCGGCGCCACCACGACCGGCTCGGTCATCATCGCCAGGGCGAAGCCGCCGGTGAAGCACATGCCCACCGCCCCGACGCCCTTGCCGCCGCACTCGGCGTGAACCTGACGCGCCAGGGCCTTCAGCCAGTCGACCACCGGGCTGGAGCGGCCGCCGCGCCAGATGGCGAACTCGCGCCGCACGCAGGCCAGGCGGAAGGTCGTCGCGTCGATATAGCGCTTGGTCACGCCCTTGCCAGGCTCGCCGAACAGGCTGGGGCAGAAGACGGTCATGCCGCCGGCGGCGACGTCGCGGGCGAAGTCCAGCACGCCGGGATGCAGGCCGGGGATCTCGTGGATGACGATCACCGCCGGCCCCGTTCCCATGCGCCAGACCGGGCGCGTGCGGCCTTCATGAGTGAAATCGAACCGGGAAAAGCCTTCCAGCGCCGCCTCGTCCAACGCGTCCGCCATCGCTTCCCCCTCCGTGCTCAGCCCGCCTTGGGCCCGATCAGGAACTGCTCGACCTTGCCGTCCGGCGTCAGCCGCATCGACACCGACAGGGTCCGCGCCCCGAACGCCGCGTCGAAACCGTACCAGGTCATGCCGCCGCGCACTTGGACGCCCTGGCCCTCGAGCATGCGCAGCGGACCCAGCGGCGCGAGACTCCGACCGAAGTCGGCCAGCCGCGCGGGGGTAAACCAGGCGCGGCCGTTGTCGGTGAGCAAGGCGGGGTCGATCCGGCCGGCCTGCAACTGGGCGACCAGGCTGCGCGCCATCGCGGTCGCACCCGTCGAGGGCCGCAGCAGGAAGGCGACGCGCTGGGAGATGGCCGTCTGCGGGTCGCCGAAATCGGCGTTGGCGATCACGGTCACCGCCCGCTTTTCCTCGGGCCAGACCGTATTGCTGGTCAGCACGCCCGACAGCATGCCGCCGTGGCTGATCGACGTGACCCCGTCGCGCACCTTGACTGAAACGCCGAGGCCGTAGCCGGCCGGCACGCCATTTGAGAGATCCACAGAGGTGGTCATCGCCTCCCACGAGGCGGGCTTCAGCAGTTCGCGGCGGATCATCGCCCGGTTCCAGCGCGCCAGGTCGGACGGCGACATCGCCAGTTCGGCCGCGCCGAACAGCCAGCCCGGCGCCTCCTTGTCGGCCAGGACCACGGAGCCCAGGCCATAGCGGGTGTAGTGCCCGGCGTCGGGCGCCGACAGGGCCTTGCTGTCGTCCTCGGTGACGCCGGTCATGCCCAGGGGATCGAAGATCCGGCGCTTCAGGAACGCGACCAGCGGTTCACCGGACACCTTCTCGACGACCAAGCCGGCGATGACGAAGCCGGTGTTGGAATAGCGCCACTGCTCCCCGGGCGGATAGTCCAGCGGGATCCGCGCCCAGCCGTCGAGGATCTTCTGCGAGGTGGTGGGCGAACGCATGGCCTCGAACACGAAGTCCTGCGGCCAGTAATCGCGATAGCCGGCGGTGTGCGACAGCACCTGGCGCAGGGTGACCTTGTCGCCCTCGGTCAGGCCGGGGATGTACTTGCCCACGGGGTCGTCGAGCGAGACCTTGCCGTCCTCGACCAGCAGCAGCACGGCCGCGGCGGTGAACTGCTTGCTGACCGAGGCTATGCCGTAGCGGGTGGTCGTGGTGGCGGGGACGGCCGGCGACAGCCGCGCCTGGCCATAGGCCTGGGCGTAGGCCGGCTCGCCGTCCTCGACGATGGCGACCGAGGCCGACGGCGCGCCGGTGGCGGCCAGCACCTCGCGGGCGATGGCGTCGATCTGGCGGGTCTTGTCGGGAGAGAGGGGCGCCGCGAGCGCGGGCGCCGCCAGGGCCAAGGCCAAGACAATGCCGCCCGCCAGAACCGTCCGTCGCCGCATCGAAGCCCCCTCGCACTGGAGACGGCACAGTGGGGCCGCGTCGGCGCCGGAAGCAAGGGCGGCTAGAGGGTCACGCCCGCGTGGGCCGGCATCTGGATCAGGTTGAAGAAGGTCAGCACCGTCTCGCCGTGCTGGTTGGCCACCGTCGTGAAGGTGCGGATCGTGCCGCGGTCGGGCTTGGAGCGCGAGCGGGTCACCTCGACGATCTCGCGGCGCACGGTCAGCGTGTCGCCGGGACGGACGGGCTTTTGCCAGGTCAGCTCGTCGATGCGGATGCCCAGCATCGGCGTCGCGCCGAACGGGGCGGTGTCGACATATTCGCGCATCACCCGCGAGGCCACGTGCCAGCCGCTGGCGATGATGCCGCCGAACCGGCCGGCGGCCGCCGCCTCGGGATCGACGTGCATCGGCTGGGGGTCATAGGCGCGGGCGAAGTCTAGGACCTCCGCTTCAGAGAGCGTGAAGGGCTCGCCGGTCCAGGTTTCGCCGACGATCAGGTCGTCCAGATAGCGGTCGGTCATGCGCGGGATCCTGAAGCGAGGCCCAGAACGACGAAAGCCCCCGGCGAGATGCTGGGGGCTTCGTAGAATAGTGGGTGCGGGGACAGGATTTGAACCTGTGACCTTCAGGTTATGAGCCTGACGAGCTACCGGGCTGCTCCACCCCGCG